>NZ_JEMA01000760.1 GCF_001589285.1 Sorangium cellulosum
CGGACGCGCTCGTCGCGGTGCTCCTGCCGCGCGGCGTGCAGGCCGTCACCGCGATCCTCGGCGCGCTCTTCGCCGGCGCCGGCTACCTCCCGCTGGATCCGGGCGGGCCGAGCTCGAGGACCGCGGCGATCCTCGACGACGCCAGGCCGGCGCTCGTTGTCACGACGTCCGAGCACGCCGGGCTCCTGGCGGGCGATCGCGCGACGCGCGTCGTGCTCCTCGAGGAGGTGACCTCCGACGCCCCGGCGGCGGCGCCGGTCCCGACAGCGGACGAGCACCTGGCCTACGTGATCTACACGTCCGGCTCCACCGGCCGTCCGAACGGCGTCATGATCGACAGCGGCGCGCTGGCCCATTTCGTCGCCGCCGCGACGCACAGGTACGGCGTCGGCCGCGACGACCGGGTGATGCAGTTCGCGCCGCTCCACTTCGACGCGAGCGTCGAGGAGATCTTCGTGACCCTGTGCGCGGGCGCCACCCTGGTGCTGCGCACCGAGGAGATGCTCCAGTCCGTGCCGCGGCTGCTCGACGCGTGCGCCGAGCGCGGGATCACCGTCCTCGACCTGCCCACGGCGTTCTGGCACGAGCTCGCCTACACCATCTCGACAGGCGCGGTGTCCCTGCCGCCCGGCGTCCGCACGGTCATCATCGGCGGCGAGGCCGCCCTGCCGGAGCGCGTCGCGCGCTGGCGCCGCGCGGTCGGCCCGCGCGCGCGGCTGCTCAACACGTACGGCCCCACCGAGGCGACCGTCGTCGCGGCCGCCGCCACGCTGAGCGGCGACGGCGCGGCGGGCGACGACGACGACGACGAGGTGCCGATCGGGGCGCCGCTGCCCGGCGTGCGCGCGGCCATCCTCGACGCGCAGGGCCGGCTCTCGCCGGTGGGCGACGTGGGCGAGCTGCACCTGATCGGCCCCGGGCTCGCGCGGGGGTACCTGGGGCGCCCGGAGCTCAGCGCCGCGCGCTTCGTCGTCCTCGACCGGATCGAGGGACGCCCGCGCGCCTACCGCACCGGCGACCTGGTCCGCCAGCGCGACGACGGGCAGATGCTCTTCGTCGGCCGCGTCGACGACGAGCTCAAGATCAGCGGCCACCGCGTCGATCCGCTCGAGATCGAGGCCGCGCTCCTCCGCCACCCCTCCGTGCGCGAGGCGGCCGTCGTCGGGCACACCCAGGCGGACGGCGGAAAGCGCCTGTCCGCGTTCGTCGTCGCCGACGCCCCTGCCCCGACGGCGGCCGAGCTGCGCCGGCACGCGCTGTCGCTGCTCCCCGCGGCCGCGATCCCGTCGACCTTCGCGCTCACGGACCGGCTGCCGAGGACGAGCTCGGGGAAGATCGACCGCAAGGCGCTACGCGAAGCGCGCGAGGCGACGATCGCCGCGGCGGTCGAGCCGCGCTCGGCCGCCGCGTCGGCGCTCGAGCAGCAGGTGCTGCGGGTCTGGGAGCAGGTGCTCGGCGTGAGCGGCCTGTCGGCGGACGACGACTTCTTCGAGCGCGGCGGTCAATCGCTGCAGACGATCCAGGTCGCCAACCGGCTCGGCATCGACCTCGGGCGCGAGATCCCCGTCGCCATGGTGTTCCGCCACCCCACCGTCTCGGCGCTCGCGCGCGCGCTGGAGCAGGCGCAGGGCCCGGCGCTGGCGAGCGGCGGGCACCCCGCCGCGATGCTGGCCGACGCCGAGCTCCCCGACGACGTCGTGCCGCTGTCGCTCGCGTCGGCCGGCCCGCGCCGCCGCCCGCGGCAGGTCGTGCTCACCGGCGCCAGCGGGTTCGTCGGCGCGCACCTGTTGCACGAGCTCCTGACGCGGACGGAGGCGCAGGTGGTCTGCCTTGTGCGCGCCGAGAGCGCGGCGCACGCCGACGAGCGGCTCCGGCGCGCGCTGCTGAGCCAGCGGCTGCCGCTCGCAGGGTTCGACGCGCGGGTGCTCCCCGTGCCCGCGGACCTGGCGCAGCCTCGCCTCGGCCTGAGCGCCGCGCGGTTCAACCAGCTCGCCGCGGAGTCCGACGCCATCTACCACAACGCCGCGGTGGTCAGCGTGATGCGCGACTACCGGAGCCTGCGCGCGGCCAACGTGCTCGGGACGCGCGAGATGCTCCGGCTGGCCGCGACGGCGCGCCCGAAGCCGCTGCACCACGTCTCGACGCTGGCCGTCGCCCCGCCCGTCTCCGCGAGCCCGGAGGTCCCCGAGGCGTTCGTGCCGCCGCACCCCGGCCTGCGCGACGGCTACCAGCAGAGCAAGTGGGTCGCCGAGCGCCTGGTGCAGCAGGCGGGCGAGCGCGGTCTCCCTGTCGCCGTGTACCGGCTCGGCCGCGTCGTCGGCGCGCCCGGAACGGGCCTCGTCAACGAGCAGGACCTTGTCTTCCGGCTGCTGCGGGCCGGCATCCCGGCCGGCCTCCTGCCCGATCTCGACGTGAGGGAGGTGTGGACGCCTGTCGACTACGTGGCGCGCGCGATCGTGCGGCTCTCCCTCGGCGATCGGCCGCCGCGCGCCGTGTACAACGTCGCGCCCGCGCCCGAGGTCCGGCTGACCGAGCTCTTCGACTGGGCGCGCGACTACGGCTACGCGGTCGAGCGGTGCCCGGTCCCGGCGTGGCGCGCGCGGCTGAAGGGCGGCGCCGACGCCGCGGACAGCGCCACGCTGGCCTTCTTCGATCTGCAGCCGGGCGCCGAGGGCGAGGCGCCCTTCGGCCTCGGGCGCGTGCGCTGCGACAGCGTGGCGCGCGGCCTCGCCGGCAGCGGGATCGAGTGCCCGCCGATCGATCGCGCCCTGCTCCACCGCTACCTCGATCGCTGCGTCGAGCAGGGCCTGCTGCCGCCCCCTTCGAACCGGGGGCAGGCCGGGCCGCGCGCCCGGTGACAGCGGATCACGAACACGACCCCTGACCCAGGAGAACGACGACGATGGACACACAGACGCTCGACGCCACCGACCGCGCTTCCGGAGGAGAGCCGCCGCGGAGGGCGGCCGCGAACCTGCGGCTCGACCGCTCGAACGAGCTCCTCGAGGAGGCGCGCCGGCTCATCCCGGGCGTCACCCAGTCGCTCATGAAGCGGCCCGAGATGTTCGCGCTCGGCTCGTTCCCCGTGTACCTCGAGGGCGGCGAGGGCGCGCTCGTGCGCGACGTCGATGGCAACCAGTACATCGACTACATCTGCGGCCTCGGGGCGAACACGCTGGGGCACAACCACCCCGCTGTCGTCGACGCCATCCGCCGGCGGCTCGACCGGGGCATCCTGCACTCGCTGCCGACCGAGGTCGAGGTCAGCACCACGCGCGAGCTCGTCGCGCTGATCCCGGGCGCGGAGATGGCGCGGTTCTTCAAGACCGGCGCCGACGCCACGTCCGCCGCCGTCCGGCTCGCGCGCCACGTGACCGGCAAGGAGAAGGTCGTCGCCATCGGCTACAACGGCTGGCACGACCACTTCATGTTCGACACCCCCGGCGTCCCGGCGGTGCTGCGCGAGTACACGATCCGCATGCCGCTCATGGCCGAGGCCGACGAGCGGCCGCTGCTCGATCTGATCGCGAGCAAGGGGAAGGAGATCGCCCTGGTGCTGCTCTCGCTGCCCTACAAGCGGTGCGTCTCGGCGGAGTTCCTGCGCAAGGTGCGCGAGGCGTGCCGCGCGAGCGGCGTGCTCTTCGTCCTCGACGAGGTGGTCACCGGCTTCCGGCTCGCGCTCGGCGGCGCCCAGGAATACTACCAGATCGAGGCCGATTTCGTGTGCCTCTCCAAGGGCATCGCCGCGGGCATGCCGCTGTCGGCGATCGCCGGGCCGCGCGCGGTGATGAGCCGGCTGTCGGAGCTGCAGGTGTCGACCACGTTCGGCGGCGAGATGCTGTCGCTCGAGGTGTGCCGGGCGGCGCTGCGCGAGTACCGCGAGACCGACGCCATCGCGCGGATCGCCTCGCTCGGGAGGCGGCTGAAGGCGGGCATCAACGAGCGGGCCGAGCAGGCCGGCTCCCCGCTGCGCGTGGTCGGGTACGACGCGATCCCGTTCTTCCTCTTCGCCGAGGACCTGGCGGTCCACACGAAGCGCATGGAGCAGTTCGTCGGCGCGATGGCGAGGCGCGGCGTGCTGCTCCGCCGGGACGTCAACTTCATCAGCGGCGCGCACACCGAGGCGCAGATCGATCAAACGATCGACGCGGCGCGCGACGCGCTGCTGGAGCTGGCGAGCCGCGGCGTCGTCCAGCGCGGCGCGGGCGCGAAGGCCCAGAGCTGAGCCCGCGGCCGTGCTGAACGCTCGCGCCGAACGGCGCCTCCTGTTCCTCATCGCCGCGGTCCAGTTCGTCAACCTGCTCGACTTCATGGTGGTCATGCCGCTCGGGCCGGACTTCGCTGTCGCCCTCGGCATCCCGATGTCCGACATCGGCCTGATCGGCGGCAGCTACACCGCGGCGGCGGCGGTCTCGGGGCTCGCCGGCGCGTTCTTCCTCGACCGCTTCGACAGGCGCAGGGCGCTCGCGATCGCGATGCTCGGCCTCGTCCTCGGCACGGCCGCGGGCGGCCTCGCCACCGGGCTGCCGAGCCTCCTCGCGGCGCGCGTGCTCGCCGGCGCCTTCGGCGGGCCCGCGACATCGATCGCGTTCTCCATCGTCGCGGACGCGATCCCGCCGGAGCGGCGCGGCAAGGCGATGGGCGTCGTGATGGGCGCCTACTCGCTCGCCGCGGTGCTCGGGGTGCCTGCGGGCCTGGAGCTCGCGCGCCGCGGCGGCTTCCAGCTCCCGTTCTTCGCCGTCGCGGCGCTCGGGCTGGCCGTCGCGGCGCTCGCGCTCCTGCTGCTCCCCTCGATGCGCGGCCACCTCGCCGGCGCGCGGGCGCCAGGCACCGCCCTGCGCGAGCTCCGGGCGCTCGTCGGCCGCCCGCTCGTGCTGCTCTCGTACTCGGCGACGGCGGCCATGACGATGGCGTCGTTCCTCGTCATCCCGAACATCTCGGCCTACGTGCAGCACAACCTCGGCTATCCGCGCGAGCGGCTCGGCCTGCTCTACCTCGTCGGCGGCGCGCTCACCTTCGTCGTGATGCGCACAGCGGGCGCGCTGATCGATCGCATCGGCGCGTTCCGCACGAGCACGGCCGGGGCGGCGGTGCTCGTGACCGTGCTCTACGCCGGGTTCCACTCGTACGTGCCGGGGCTCCCCGTGCTCGTCGTCTTCGTCGCGTTCATGACGGGGACCGCGATCCGCAACATCTCCTACAGCACGCTCGTGTCGAAGGTGCCGCTCCCCTCCGAGCGGGCGCGCTTCGGCTCCATGCAGTCGGCCCTGGAGCACCTCTCGTCGGCGCTCGCCGCGTTCCTGTCGGCCCGGCTGCTGCACGAGCTCCCCGACCAGCGCCTCGACGGCATGCACGCCGTGGCGGCGCTGGCGATCGCCTTCACGCTGGCGTCGTCGTCGCTGCTCTTCTTGATCGAGCGCCGCGTGGCGCTCGGCCCGTCGAGCGGCGCCGGCGCCGCGCGCGTGGCGCACGGCCGGGGCTAGCACGCCGGGCCTCGGGCGCCGGCGCGCCGGTGGTACCATCGCCGGGTCGTCGTGGAGCTCCGACCTGAAGCCGTCATCGCCGACAAGCTGCATCTGCTGAGGCCTCTCGGGCAGGGCGGGATGGGGGTCGTGTGGGCGGCGCGGCACCTCGCCCTCGACACAGACGTCGCGGTGAAGTTCATCCGCCCCGAGCGGGCGGCCGAGAGTCCTGCCCTCGTCGCGCGTTTCCAGAGGGAGGCGAGGGCCACGGCGCGGATCGCGCACCCGCACGTGGTGCAGGTCATGGACTACGGCGTCGTCGACGGCGCCGTCCCGTACCTCGTGATGGAGCTCCTGCGCGGGTTCTCGCTCGCCGAGCTCCTCGAGCGCGGCGGCCGCCTCAGCTTCGCCACCGCGAGGTCGCTCGCGCAGCAGGTGGGGAGCGCGCTCGAGAGCGCCCACGAGCGCGGGATCGTGCACCGCGACATCAAGCCCCACAACGTCTTCATCACGGAGGGGAGCGAGGGCTACCCGCTCTTCGTCAAGGTGCTCGACTTCGGCGTCGCGAAGCTGGCGGGCGACGCGGCGGCGCCGGCGGCGAGCCCAGCGCTCACCGAGACCGGGGTGGTGATCGGATCGGCTCCCTACATGAGCCCCGAGCAGCTCGAGGGGAGCAAGGACGTCGATCTCCGCTCGGATCTCTGGTCGCTTGGCGTCGTCCTGTACGAGACGTTGACAGGCGCGCTGCCGTTCCAGGGCAGCTCGTTCGTCGCCGTGGGCGCGGCGGTCCTGAAGGGGAAGTTCCGCCCCGCCACCGAGCAGCGGCCGGGCCTGCCGCCGTCGATCGACGACTGGTTCGCCAAGGCGCTCTCCGTCGATCCGGGCTGCCGGTTCCAGTCGGCGCGCGAGATGGTCGAGGCATTCCCTGGGCTGGAGGCCGGGATCGCGGAGGTCGACGCGCCCGCTGGCCGCCATCACCCTGCCGCGTTCGCCACGACCGTGGCCGCGCCTGTCGATCTCCGGGGCGCGCCCCACGGCGCGGGCGAGCTCTCGAGAGAGCCGGTGACCCCGGGCGCGCTCGCGGGCGCCCCTGCGACGGCAGGCTCCGTCGCTGACGCTGCGGCCGGCCACACCGCGCTCC
>NZ_JEMA01000761.1 GCF_001589285.1 Sorangium cellulosum
GCTGCTGGGCGCGCCGCGCGGCGCTCGCCTCCTCCTGCGCCGTCGGCCGCGCGCCGAGGTGGTCGCGCAGGAGGCCCGCGACGATCGCCTCGGCCTGGTCGTGCGTGAGCAGCCGGCGCGCGAGCGAGAGGTCTTCGGGGTGCGTGCCCTTCGGCAGGAACGCCTCGGCGAGCATCGCGACGAGATCGGCCTCGGCGCGCGTCTTGAGCTCGCCCTCGCTCGGGAGCTGCTTCTCGAGCGGCCGGATCTTGTACGTCAGCCGGAGGATGTAGAGCGGCCCGACGTCCTGCGGCGTGATCAGCGCGATCGCCGTGCCGGTGCGCCCCGCGCGGCCGGTGCGGCCGGTGCGGTGCACGTACGCCTCGGCGTCCTGCGGGAAGTCGTAGTTGATGACGTGCGTGAGGTGCGAGATGTCGATCCCGCGCGCGGCCACGTCGGTGGCGACGAGGAAGCGCAGGCGCCCCTCGCGCGTGGCGCTCATCACCTTCTCGCGATCGGACTGCGGTAGATCGCCGTTCAGCCAGTCGGCGTCGTAGCCCTGGCGCTTCAGCGCCGCGGCGACCGCCTCGGTCTCGTCCTTCGTGTTGCAGAAGACGACGGCGTTCTCGGGGTTCTCCACCTCGATGATGCGGATGAGCGCGGCGTGCTTGTCGCCCGTGACGAGGTAGACGTAGTGCTGGATCTGGAGGGCGCCGACCGCGTCGCCCGAGAGGGTGACGAACTCGGGCGAGCGCAGCTTGCTGCGCGCGATGCGCTCGATGTCGGGCGGGAGCGTCGCCGAGAACAGGAGCGTCTGTCGCTCCGGCGGCAGCTCGGCCAGGATCGCGGTGAGCTCGCGCTCGAAGCCCATCGAGAGCATCTCGTCGCACTCGTCGAGCACGAGCAGCCGGATGTGCTTGGCGACGATCGTCCCGCGCCGCAGGTGGTCGAGCACGCGTCCCGGCGTGCCGACGATCACCTGCGCGCCCGCGGCGAGCGCGTCGATCTGGCGCTGCATCGGCGCGCCGCCGTAGACGGCGACCACCTTGATGCCCTTGCGCTTGCCGAGGCGGTCGATCTCCGCGGAGACCTGGAGCGCGAGCTCGCGCGTCGGGCACAGCGCGAGCACCTGCGCCTGCGCGAGCGAGCGCTTGACGGCGTGGTCGACGATCGGGAGCCCGAAGGCCGCCGTCTTGCCGGTGCCCGTGCGCGCCTGCACCACCGCGTCGCGCCCGCGCGTGACCGGCTCCCACACGGCGAGCTGCACCGGCGTCGGGTGGACGTAGCCAATCTCCGCGAGCGTCTCGCGCAGCTCGGACGACAGGGGCAGCACATCGAAGGTGGGCGGCGGCTGGGGCTTTTCGCCGGTCTGCGCTTCACCCGCCACTGCGGCAGGGGGAGAAGGAACGGTCATGTCGGTCATATCGTCCTGCGTGATCGCCGCGTCGGGGGATTATCTCGGGGATACGGGCCCAAGCTGGCCATCGACAATCGCCCGGACCCGGCGCCGCAGCGGAGCCAGATCGCCTGCCTCGCGCCGCGCTGCGTGCTCCTCCGCATAGCGGAGCCGCTCGATGGCGTCGAGAGCGCGCTCGTCCTCCGCTGAGCCCCGGCACGAGACGGCGACTCCGTCCCGGTAGGTCCACTCCGGGGCGAGCTTGCTCCGGAACCGGGCGAGGGCGGCGTCCTCCCCGTCGGTCCCGGGCGCGGCGTCCCTGGCGCGCTCGACGGCGCGGACGAGCGCCAGCAGGCCCTCCTGGCAGCTCCCGTAGGGCGACGGGATGACCGGCAGGAAGAAGACCTGCCGGATGATCTGGAGGGTGCACGCCACGATGATGAGCGCGGCGACGCTGTAGTAAGCGATCTGGGCAATGCGGCGGCCGAGGGCGCGAGGCCCGCGGCGCCGCCCGCGGGGCGCTCGCGCGTCGGTCCCTGGCGAGGCCGAGGCAGGGGCGATGGGCGCGGGAGCTTGGGCGGGCATGAGAGCGGCGATTCCTTCGGCGGGCGGTGTTGCTCGGGCGCTTGCGCGGCGGGCGAGCCCCTCTTCCTTATCTCTCGCGAGCCGTGGAGCTTCGGGGCCGGGGGCAGCCGCCGCGGGTCGGGGCCCGCTTCCGCGGTCCCTTCCGTGCGGGCCAGTGCTATCACCTCGCCGCGGGCGCGACGAGATGCTGTTGGACCGGAGCAGCGCGAGGTGACCGAGACGACCGCAGCCCTCCGCGCCCCCCGCCGCGCCGCGGCGGCGCTCTCCGCGCTGGCCCTCGCCGGGCTGTCGCCGGCCGCGTCGGCCCAGCCGCTCCAGGACAACGCGTACGCCCTCGATCTCTTCCAGGGGCCGATCCTCGCGCCGCTGCGTGTGACCGGGATCGCAGGCGCGTACGCCGGCTACGCCGAGGGGATCGCCGGGATGGTGGCCAACGCCGCGGCGCCCGCGGTCCGCGAGCCCTTCAGCTTTCGCTGGCTGGAGTGGGACGTCGCCGCGTCGATCTCGATCCCCATCGAGCTCTTCGCGAACAACGACTTCGACAACAGCGGCGCCATCGACCTCGATTACTCGAACTTCGTGTACATGACGCTCGGCGGTCAGCTCCAGGCGGGCGATTTCGGCGTCGGGGTCAACGCGGAGCTGCAGCGGTACACGCTCATGGACGCCGTCGGCGGCGAGACCACCGTCGTGACCGGCAAGTACCATTTCCTCGGCGGAGTCCGCCTGCTCGGCGACGCGCTCGTGCTGGGCGCCGGCGCGCGCGCGGTGACGCTCGGCCTCGGCGCCGAGCAGACCGACCTGACGATCGCGGGCATCTCGCCGGAGGTCGGCGTGCTCATCCGGCCCGACTGGGCGTCGTACCGGCTCGGCGCCACGTTCCGGCTGCCGGTGAACGGAGGGAGGTTGCTCGGCGAGGGCGTGGTCGTGGATCGAGGGGTCCGGCGCGCCGGCGGGCTGATCTTGCCGAACGAGGTCGTCCTTCCCTGGGAGATCGAGCTCGGGCTCGCCGTGCAGGTCGGCCCGCGCCCGCTCAACCCGGCGTGGATCAACCCGCGCGATCAGGAGCGGGAGCTCCGCGAGACGATCGCGCGCCGGCGATCCGAGCGGGAAGCGCGGCGGGAGTTCGAGCTCCGCGCGATCGCGGATCCGGAGGAGCGCGCCGCGCGCGAGCGCGCCTTCTCGGCGGAGCGGGCGCGCGAGCGCGCCGCGGACGAGCGGGAGCTCGCCGCGGGGCCGGACCTCCTCGAGCGGGAGCGTCGCGCGCGTTACTGGAACTGGCCACGCGAGCACCTGCTCATCACCGCGGAGCTCCTCGTCACGGGCGCCGTGGCGAACGGGGTGAGCCTGGAGCACTTCCTGGCGCAGAACCGGCCGGGCAGCGATCGCGGCGACCCGACGTCGGGCGCGCACGTGAGCTTCTCGCCGCGGTTCGGGATCGAGACGGAGCCGATCCCCGGCCGCGTGCACACGCGGTTCGGCAGCTACTACGAGCCGAACCGCTTCGGGCGCCTGGGGAGCGGGCGCGTGGGGCGGCAGCACTTCACGTTCGGCGCGGACCTCCGCGTGCTGTCGACGACCTTCTGGGGGCTGTTCCCCGAGGTCGCGTACACGCTGCAGGCGTCGATGGACTTCGCGCCCCGCTACGACAGCGTGAGCGCCGGCATCGGCGTCTGGCACTGAGCGCCGCGCGCCTGCGGCTCGCCCGTCGCCGCGCCGCCGCTCACGCGGAGAGCGGGCCGCGGCGGTGCTCGGCGAGGAGCACGCGCAGGTGGCTCAGCCGGGCCGGGTCGCGCTTCCCGAACTCGTCGAGCGCCACGGCGACCGCGACCGGGGCGCCGCCGCGGGGCTCCTTCCGGAGCGCCCTCGCCGCCAGCGCGAGCGCGCGCGGGCGCAGCACCTCCTCGATGCGGAGCCGCACGGGCGGCGGCCGCCGCGCGGCGTCCCGGTAGCCCCCCGGCCGCGCGGGCTCCGCGAGCGGCGCGAGGCCGTCCGCCTTGGCCTGCAGCGCCGAGAGGATCTCGCGCTCGAGCGCGCTGCCCTCCTCGCGGTCGCTGGCGCGCTCGATCGTGAAGACCGTGTGGGGGGCGCCGCGCCGCGCGACGCCGAGCCAGTCCTTGCGCCAGCGCACCGCCGTGGCCCGGCTGATGGTCGCCTCGCCGCGCGCGACGAGGCCCGTGAAGGCGCTGAGCATCAGCACCTCGAACGGCGAGAACGCGTCGCCGCCCTTCGCCCCCGCGATGCGCGAGAGGTTCGCGGCGACGACGGGGAGCCCCGCCTCGATCGCGTCCGAGGAGCAGAAGAGCGTCGAGCCCGCGCTCGTCGGCTCGAACTCCTCGAGGCACACGCCCTCGCCGGCGCCGTACCACCCGAACAGCGTGCTCACGGTGCCCCAGCGCGCGCCGTCGGCGGAGCAGTACGCCCACGTGGTGCCCCAGAGCTCGAACAGCGAGCGCACGATCCACCGCGAGAGCTTCACGCTGAGCGCCAGGATCGCGGCGAACAGCGCCGCGCCCGCGAGGGAGCTCTCCGCGGACTCGGCCAGGCCCGTCAGGAGCAGCACGTAGAGCGCCGTGTACGCCAGCAGCAGGCAGCTCGTGACCGCGCTCAGGAACAGCTCGATCTTCGGCGACGCGCCGTGCTGCTCGGATCGGCGCCACACGGCGCGGTGAGGCGGCGCGCCGCAGCGCGCGCAGGGATCCGCGGCGCCGCATCGCCGCCGCTTTCCGCAGCCGAGACAGATGTCGTTCGGGGGCAACCGGCTTGGCATCGGTGATCCAGAATAGTGCCGCATCCGCGTTCCGTCGCCACGACTTGGCCCGCCGCGCGGTCGCCGCGCCCACGGTTTCGCACACGTGCGCAGGCCTGGACCGCGCCCCCCCGGCTTCGGGCTTGTCGTCGCGCGCTGGACATCGCATCGAATCGCGCATGCCCCGTCCCCGGCTCTGCATGGTCGCTCTCCGCACCCTCGCCTTCCTCGCCCTGCATCAAGGGATAGCGCTCGCGCAGCCGGCGCCCCCGCCGGCTCAGCAGCCTCAGCGGCGACCCGGGCAGCAGCCCCCCGCGGCGGCGACGGCGGCAGCCCCGACGGCGGCGCCCGCGACCACGCCGGCGCTGCAGCGCATCGAGGTCAACGACCCGGCGCTCGCGCCCGTCCCGCCGCCGGCGCGCACGCTCACGAGCTGGAACGAGGCGCGCGCGATCATCGATCAGCGCTCGGTCGACCTCGTCATCGCCGTGCAGGAGGTCGCCCGCGCCGAGGGCATCGCGCGGCGGGCGCTCGCCGCGGCGCTGCCGAGCCTCGACGCGAGGGGCAGCCTCACCCACCGCCTGGCGGGCGACCAGACCACGGTGGGCGTACCCGCGGACCCGGATCCGACGGCCCCGAGCACCTCGCGATCCGATCTCTTTCCGACCAGCGCCTCGGCGTCGCTGACGCTCAGCCAGCCGATCCTCGCCCCGCGCGCCTGGTACGGCATCGGCACCGCCAACCTGTCGGTCGAGGTCGCCAAGCTGAGCCTGGAGGATCGCCGCCGCATCACGATCGGCGCTGTCGCGGACGCCGTCGTCTCGATCGTCACGGCCGAGCGGGTCAGCGAGGTCAACCGCGTCGGGCTGCGGAGCGCGCTCGAGCGGCTCGAGCTCACGCGGCGGCGCGAGCGCCTCGGCACCGGCACGAAGCTCGACGTCGTGCGCGCGGAGCAGGACGTCGCGCTCGCCCGCGCGACGCTCGTCACCGGCGACGAGGCGCTGCGCAAGGCGCGCGAGGCGCTCGGGGCGGTGCTGGGCGAGCGCGGCGAGGTCGGCGTCCCGCAGACCTTCTCGCTCAACGGGATCGCGGCGGAGATGCAGTCGCAATGCGCCCAGGGGCGCTCGGATCAGCGCGCCGATGTCCGCGCGGCCCGGGCCGAGCTGGAGATCGCCGAGCGCAACCTCACCGACGCGAAGCTCGCGTTCGCCCCGTACGCCGAGCTGTCGAGCACGCTGCAGGCCCAGACCGCGTTCGGGAACGATCAGGGGATCAGCTCGCGATCGTGGGAGTGGTCCATCAGCGCCGTCCTCACCATCCCCATCTGGGACGGCGGCGCTCGTTACGGCGATCTCCGGGTGAACCGCGCGCTGGTCGAGCAGCAGCGGGCGCGCATCGGCCTGGCGGAGCGCGCGGCCGAGCTCGATACGTCGCAGGCGGTGCGGGGCGTCGCGGTCGCCGAGCAGTCGCGGGCGGTCTCCGAGCAGGCGCGCGACCTCGCGCGCGAGACTGCGCGCCTCACGCAGGTCGCGTTCGAGGCCGGCACCGTGACGAGCTTCGATCTTGTCGAGTCCGGCCGCAGGCAGCGCGAGGCCGAGATCGATCTCGCGGTGCAGGAGTTCGAGGTGGTCAGGGCGAAGATCACGGCGCTGCTCGCGTCCGCCTCGTGCAAGTGATGCACGCGGCGGCGGGCGCGGCCACGCGCGTCGCAAGGCGTGGTAACCCCGCGCAACCATCGAGCAATGGACGCACGAGCGAAGAGCGACGAGCGAGCGATGAGCGCCGCGCCCCGCGCGCCTGGGGGTTGTGCCGAGCGACCGCGCGAGTAGGCTACGCGCCCCATGGAGCGGCTCGAGAGCTACGTCGAAGGGCAGTGGAGCGCCGGTCGGGGAGCTCCCCATACGCTCGTCAACCCGGCGACGGAGGAGCCGCTCGCCGAGACGAGCACGGACGGGCTCGACCTCGCGGCCGCCGTGGCGTTCGCGCGGGCCGAGGGCGGCCCCGCGCTCCGCGCCCTCACGTTCGCCGAGCGCGGCGGGCTGCTCCGCGCCATGTCGCGCGCCGCGCACGCGCACCGCGACGCGCTCCTCGATGTCGCCATCCAGAACGGCGGCAACACCCGCGGTGACGCCAAGTTCGACATCGACGGCGCGATCGGCACGCTCGCCTACTACGCCGACCTCGGCGCCCAGCTCGGCGACGCGCGGCTGCTCGCCGACGGCGAGGGCGTGCAGCTCGGGCGCTCGCCGCGCTTCTTCGGCCAGCACATCCTGGTGCCGCGCCCGGGCGTCGCTGTGCACATCAACGCCTTCAACTTCCCCGCGTGGGGCCTCGCGGAGAAGGCCGCCTGCGCGCTCCTCGCGGGCATGCCCGCCATCACGAAGCCCGCGACGAGCACGGCGCTCGTCGCGTTCCGGCTGATGAAGATCTTCACCGAGGGCGCCCCGCTGCCGCGCGGCGCGCTCTCGTTCATCGCCGGCCCGCCGGGCGATCTCCTCGATCACCTCGGCGGCGAGGACGTCCTCGCCTTCACCGGATCGAGCGCCACCGGCGCGGCGCTCCGGCTGCTGCCGGGCCTCGCCCGCGAGAGCGTCCGCGTGAACGTCGAGGCCGACAGCCTGAACGGCGCGGTCCTCGGCCTCGACGCCGCCCCGGGCTCCGAGACGTACGCGATGTTCCTGCGCGACGTCGTGCGCGACATGACCCAGAAGGCCGGCCAGAAGTGCACGGCGATCCGGCGCATCTTCGTGCCCGCGTCGGTCATCACCACGGTGCGCGACGACCTCGTCGACCGCCTCCGCGACGCGCGGGTCGGCGATCCGTCGCAGGACGGCGTCACGGTGGGTCCGCTCACCACAGCCGACCAGCTCCGCGGCGTGCGCGCGGGCATCGAGCGCCTCGCGGCGGGCGCGACGGTGGCGCTCGGCGGCCCCGGGCCCTTCGAGAAGATCGGGGTGCCCGACGGGAAGGGGTACTTCGTGCCGCCGACGCTGATCGTGGCCGGCGGCCCCGACGGCGCGCCCGCCGCGCACGAGCACGAGGTGTTCGGCCCTGTCGCGACGCTCTTTCCTTATGACGGCGGGGCGGCGCACGCGGTGGCGCTGCTGCGCCGCGGGCGCGGGAGCCTCGTCTGCGCGGTCTACAGCGACGACCGCGGCTTCGCGGCGGAGGTGCTGCTCGGCGTCGCGCCGTACCACGGCCGCGTCCTGCTCGGCAGCGAGCGGATCGCCGATCAGGCGCCGGGCCCCGGCACCGTCCTGCCGCAGACGATCCACGGCGGGCCGGGCCGCGCCGGCGGCGGCGAGGAGCTCGGCGGGCTGCGCGGGCTCCACTTCTACTCGCAGCGCACCGCGGTGCAGGGGTCACGGCCGATCCTGGAGGCGATCCTCGGGACGAAGGCGGAGCCCCGGCCCGCGCCGGCGAAGCCGTAGATCGCGATGGCCTTGGTAGCTCTCCAAGAGGACTCTATGGTGAAGTCTCGCTCATGAGCGCGGGCCCGCAACTCATCGGCCGGACGATCGCAGGCCGCTTCCACATCACGGGCTTCATCGGCGAGGGCGCGATGGCGGCGGTCTACCGCGGCGTGCAGGACGCGGAGCCGCGCGACGTCGCCATCAAGATCATGCACCCGCAGCTCCTCGGCGACGCGACGTTCGTCACGCGCTTCCACCGGGAGGCCAAGGCGGCGTCGCGCCTGCGCCACCCGAACACGGTGCAGATCGTCGACTCCGGGGTCGAAGGGCACCTGCCCTACATCGTGATGGAGCTCGTCTCGGGGCAGGACCTGTTCGAGCTCCTGCTCGCCGAGCGCCGCCTCTCCGAGGCGCGCGCCGCGCGGATCCTGATCGGCATCACCGACGCGCTCGCCGCCGCGCACGAGCGGAACATCGTGCACCGCGATCTCAAGCCCGAGAACGTGATGATCCTGCGGGATCCCGCGGATCCGTCGGTCGAGCGCGTGAAGGTGCTCGACTTCGGGATCGCGAAGATGGTCGAGGGGGGCTCGCGGGCCGGCGACGACGGGCCGAACAGCGCGCCCATCAGCGTGTGGGGCTCGGTCACCACGGTGGGCGTGGTCGTCGGCACGCCGGCGTACATGTCCCCGGAGCAGTGCCGTGGCGACGCCATCGACGGGCGCAGCGACGTGTACGCGTGCGGGGTCCTGCTCTTCCTGCTCGTGACGGGGCGGCTCCCCTTCCCGCCCACGGACGTCGTGTGGCAGGTGGCGATGGATCACATCCGGAAGCGGCCGCCCGCGCCGAGCCTGTTCGTGCCGCAGATCCACCCCGGCCTCGAGTCGATCATCCTCACGGCGCTCGCGAAGCTGCCGGGCCAGCGGCAGCAGACCGCGCGCGATCTGCGCGACGAGCTCGAGCGCCTCCTGCCGCACCTGTCGGAGGCGCTGCTCCCCGCCGCGGCGGCGAGCGCGCCCGAGGACGCGCCGACAATCGAGTCGGCGATGCCTGTGTCGATCCGCAGCACGATGACCGCGGCGCCGCCGCTGCGCGAGATCGACCCGCCGCCGCCGGCGCAGCGCGGCGAGGTGCTCGCGAAGGCCATGTTCCGCGAGGGCGCGCTGTCGGAGGGGCCGCCGTCGAGCGCGATCTCGTCGCGCGCCGCGGCGCTGCCCGGCGCCCACGGGCACGACGCGCTGGCCGGGCCGACGTCGGAGGAGTTCTCGCGCACGCTCCCGCAGGCGCGGATCAACGTCCCCTCGAGCGACCCGCCGTCGAGCGACATCGTGATCCGCGACCGCAAGGACTTCTCGCCGCTCTTCCCCGCCGCCGGCGCCCGCGCGCCGTCCCCCCGGCCTGCCGCGCAGCAGACCGTGGCGCTGCCGCGGCCTCCCGCGCTGCCCACGGTCGAGGGCGCGCCGGCGCTCCTGGTCCGGCGCGACCGCCGGCCGCCGGCCCACGCGTCGGACATGTGGCTCGTCCGGCTCGTGGTGCCGATCGCGATCCTGATCGGGCTGGCGCTCGGGGTGATCGCGTTCTTCCTGAGCCGCTGACCTCTCGCGGCCTCGCACCGCCCGGGGCGCGGGCGGGCGCTCAGGCGTCAGCCGGCGCCGCGGGCGCCTCGAAGGCGGCGCGGAGCGCCAGCGCGCGCTGCTCGATCGCCGCCGAGGCCGGCGGCGGCACCGGCGCCTCCGCCTCGGCCGACAGCNCGCCGAGGCCGGCGGCGGCACCGGCGCCTCCGCCTCGGCCGACAGCGCCATCGCGAAGGCGTCGATCGCGGCCTCGACAACGCCCTCGATCGGGCGCGCCGCGAGCTCGTCGGGCGCGTCGTGCACCGCCACCATGCCCATCAGGACAGCGCGCACGTGGGCCGCCGCCCGCGGCGGC
>NZ_JEMA01000762.1 GCF_001589285.1 Sorangium cellulosum
ACGTCGAGATGGGCCCGTCTCCGCAGCGGGCGCGCCTCGCGCTAGAGGTCGAAGCGTTCGGAGCCGAGCAACTGGTAGAGCGCGTAGAGCGCGCCGGCGTCGTGGTGCTCGAAGCGGACGCCCGCGCGCGCCGGCCGCCCCGCCGCCCCGCGGCGGATCCAGGCGATGCGGCCGCGGAGGCTCAGCGGGTCCCACAGGTTCGGCGTGGCGACCTCGAGCGTCACGGGCGCCTCGCGATCGAGGAGCTCCGACGCGAGCTGAGCCTCGGACAGCTCGATGCCGGCGCCGCCGAGACCGAGATCGCGGATGCGCACCCCGTGCTCCGCGATCGACTGTCGATCGCGCAGCGTCGCCCCAAGATCGACGCGTCGCCTCGCGTGAACGCGAAAGTGGTCCCGGACAGCCATCCCGGCGCATTCTCCAGTCGGCGCGACCATATCACGAGAGACGCGCGCGGAAGCTCGTATCACCGCGGCCTGCGATGCAGGGCGCGCGCGCATGAACAGCGTGCTCGCCCGGTGAAGCCCGCGGCTGCGTTCGGTAAAGCGACCGTCACGTGTTACCCTTTGGGCTTCGCGGCGAACCTTGGGTAACATGCGGACCACATCCGCAGGAGCGAGTCGCGAAGTAGACCGGAGTTCTACCCTGATGGCCCAGGACACACGCAAAGATCCGCGAGCGAGAGTGCTGCAGATGACCGTGCGCTACAAGAGCGCCACGGTCGACGAGTTCATCGAGCACCACTCGCATGACGTGAGCCGTGGCGGCATCTTCATCAAGACGCCGTCGCCCTTCCCCGCTGGCACGCTGCTCAAGTTCGAGATCCGGCTGCAGGACGAGCAGGCCGTCATCGCCGGCGTCGGTCGCGTCGTGTGGAAGCGCGAGCCCGCGCAGGCGAGCGACGTGCACCCGTCCGGCATGGGCGTGAAGTTCATCAAGATCGATGAGAAGTCCAAGGCCGTGATCACCCGGCTCGTCGACGCGCAGCAGGGCGCCGGGTCGGCGTTCGAGGCGGGGATCACCGACCGCACCGATCTGGGCGACGAGGCGCAGGAGCCCGCGGCGGCGCCCGCGCCCGCGCCGCAGGCGGAGCCCGCGGCCGCCAAGGCCGCGCAGGTGAAACGGGCGTCGACGATGCTCGGGCTTGGCGCGATCGGGGCGAGCCCGAAGGGCGACGCGGGCAAGGGCGAGGCGATGAAGAAGGGCGACCTCGTCGAGGCAGGAGGCAGCTTCTTCCCGCAGACGAACCCCGAGAAGGAGATGCCGCCGCCCGACGAGCGGACGATGATGAAGCAGGCGGCCGAGCTGCTGAAGCAGGCGCTCGCGGAGGCCGGCGGGTCGCTGGAAGAGATCGGCGCGTCCAAGGAGCCGCTCATCGCCACCCCGCCGAAGAAGGCTGAACCCGAGCCCGCGCCGGCGCCGAGGGAAGAGCGGGTGAAGCCGCTGGCCGAGCCGGCGGCCATGCCGGTCGCGGCGGTCGCCCAGCTCGCGAACGAGCGGGAAGCGCGCGATGACGTGCCCGCAGCCGAGGCGAGGCCGGCGAAGGTCGCGGCTGCCAAGAGGCCGGCGGAGGGGGTGCCCGTCGAGGAGCCGCCCGCCAGGCCTGCGCGCCAGGAAGCCAGGGCGGTCGAGGAGCCGGCCAAGGCGAAGCCGGCGGCGTCCGCGGCGAAGCCGAAGGAAGAGAAGGCGGTCGCCGCGAAGGCCGCGGCCACGGGCAAGGCCCCGCTCGCGCAGGAAGAGGAGAGCAGCGGCACCGGACGGCTGCTCACGATCCTGCTGGTCGCGGCGGCGCTCTGCGGTGCGCTCTGGCTCGTCTTCGGGCAGAGCGACCCCAAGCCGGCCGCGACAACGCCGGCCGCGCCGGCCACGCCGGAGCAGCCCGTGGCGGCGCCGGAGGAGAAGCCTCAGCCGACCCAGACCGCGCCCGCGGCGACGGACACGGCCCCTCCGGCCGCGACAACGACGGCCACCGCGACCGCGACCGCCACGGCGACCGCGACCGCCACGGCGACCGTCGAGGCGCCCGCGGCGACGGCGGAGCCCACGGCGCCCACGGCGACGGCGGAGCCCGCGGCGCCCACGGCGACGGCGGAGCCCGCAGCGCCGAAGGCGACGGCCGAGCCGGCAGCGCCGAAGGCGACGGCCGAGCCGGCGGCGCCCAAGCCGGCGACGCCGAGGCCGAGGCCCGCGGCCCCCAAGCCGCCGAAGAACGACGATCCCTACGGTTGATGGCCAGGGCACGCGTTCCCCGCGGGAGAGGTCGCTGCGATGAGCGGCTCGGGAAGTCACGCTGGTGAGTCAGGGTTGAACCGCCCCAAGACGGCTGCCTCGCTGGCCGCGCTCGGCCTTCTGGCCGCGACGGCCCTCGTCTGCGGCGCCGTCGCGCTGCGGAACCCCGCGGACGTGGCGACGCTCGAGCAGGGCGCCGTCGTGACGCGGAGGCCCGCGGCGCCCGCGGCCCCCGCCGCGCCGAGCAGCGGCGAGAGCGTCAAGCCGCCGTCGCCCGAGCCGACGACGACAGCGTCCGCGGAGCCCGAGGTCCCCGCCAAGGCGGAGCCCGCCCGCGCGCAGCCCGAAGAGCTCGAGAGCGCCAAGGCCGCGGGCAGCGCCGCGCTCGGCGCGCTCGCGCAGCGGTATCCGGAGGACCCTGCTGTCCTCCGGGCGCTCGCGCTCGCGCAGGGGCGCGAGAAGGCGACGGCTGCCGCGCTGCTCACGGCGAAGTGGCTGTTCGAGATCGCTCCCGAGGAGACCGGGAATGACGAGCTCAAGCAGCTCCTCCTGAGGGTCGCCAACGGCCCCCCGGACGTCGCCCTCACGGCGCTCGACCTGATGGCCAAGCACATGGGGAGCCGCGGTCCCGACCTGCTCTACGAGGTGATGACCGCGCCGAAGTTCGGCGACTGGATCAGGGACAACGCGAGCAGGCTGATGCTCGACAGCAGCGTGCGGCAGCTCGCGACGCCCGCGCTGCTCGTCGCCGACGACCTGCGTCGGCTCACGGAGTGCCCCACGAGGGCGCTGATCGCCAGGGCGCGCGAGGAGGGCGATGTCCGCGCGCTGCACTACATCAAGCACCATCTCACCCCGCAGCGCTGCGGGTCCCGGCGTCGCTGCATCAAGTGCGGCTCCGTCGCCAAGGATCTGCGCGCGGCGGCCAGCGTCATCGAGAAGCGCAAGAACGAGAAGCCGGCAGCAGCCCCGCCTGCGGCGAGCGCTGCGCCCTGACGTTCGCCTCGGCCGGAAGCCCGCTTCGCCGCTGCGCGCTCCGGGTCCGGCGCGGGCTCCGCGTCGTCGCTGCGCGCGGGTCGCCCGGCGCTGGCCGCGCCTCCGCGCTCACCGCCCCGGAACACGACGCCAGGCGTCGACTCAGCTACGCAACGCCTGACGGCACCGGCACAGCCACTCGGGTGGCACGAGGCAACGGTTCAGCTCGCCAGGAACGGGAATCGGGGTGGGCGCAGCAGGACTTGAACCTGCGACTTCGTCCGTGTGAAGGACGCACTCTACCGCTGAGTTATGCGCCCGATTCCAGCCGGTTGTCACCCGGCCGTTTCGGAAAGACGTGGCGCTTTTAACCCAGACATCGGCGTTCGACAAGAACAAGTCGCTGCCAATGTCGAATTCTTCGAGAGACCCCAGAAAACGGCCCGTCGTGAGCCCTGCAGGCCGGTCTGACCTCCCCCGCTGAGGCTCGATCGCCCGGGCCGCCTCGCGCCCCAGCCCCTGGAACGGTTGGATCAGGCAGGCGATCACGTCCGCGCCCCCCGGGTCGCGCCGTCGAGCGGGCAGGCCGGCGACGCAGCCCGTCAATCCAGCGTCGCGACGGCCCGCCGGATCGCGGCGAGGCCCGCGTCGATGTGGTCCTCGTCGCACGCATAGGAAAACCGGAGGTAGCCGGGCGCCCCGAACGGGGTGCCAGCGACCGATGCCACGTGCGCCTGCTCCAGCATCCAGGTCGCCACGTCCTCGTCGCCCGCGAGCGCCTTCCCCTGGAACGAGCGGCCGCAGAGGCCGCGCACATCCGCGAACGCGTAGAAGGCGCCCTCCGGCATCCGGCAACGTATCCCCGGGATCGCGTTGAGCCCCTCGACCATCAGCGAGCGCCGCCGGGCAAAGGCCGCGCGCATCGCGAACACCGCGTCGCGAGGTCCGTTCAGCGCCGCGACGGCGGCGGCCTGCGAGACGGCCGCCGCGTTCGTGGTGCTCTGCCCCTGGACCACGTCGAGCGCCCGCGCGACCTCGGTCGGCGCGATGCTCCAGCCGATGCGCCAGCCCGTCATCGCGAACGTCTTGCTGACGCCGTCGACGACGATCACGCGCGGCGCGAGGTCCTCGGCGAGGGCCGGGAGCGACGCGTGCCGGAACCCGTCGTAGGTGAGGTCGGCATAGATCTCGTCCACGATGATCCAGCAGTCATGGCGCCGCAGCACGCCGATGAGCGGGCGCAGGTGCTCCTCCGCGTACGCCGAGCCGGTCGGGTTCGACGGCGTGCACAGGACGATCGCCTTCACCCGCGGAGACAGCGCGGCCTGCAGCGCCTCCGCCGTGAGCCGGAAGCCCGCCTCCTCGGTGGTCTCGACGATGACCGGCGTGGCGCCGACCAGGCGCACCTGCTCGGGGTAGCTGACCCAGTACGGCGCCGGAATGACGACCTCGTCGCCCGGCTCGAACAGCGCGGCGGCGAGGTTGAACAGCGCGTGCTTCGCGCCGCAGCTCACGGTGATCTGGCTCGGCAGCGGGCGCCAGCCGCGGTGCTGCTCCGTCGACGCGCAGATCGCCGACTTCAGCTCGGGCGTGCCGGACACGGCCGTGTAATGGGTGGCGCCCGCGTCCAGCGCCGCCTTCGCCGCGCTGCGGATATGCTCGGGCGTGTCGAAGTCCGGCTCGCCCACGCTGAAGGAGTAGACCCTGTGCCCCTCGGCGCGCAGGCGCGCAGCCCTCGCCGCCATGGCGAGCGTTGCGCTCGGCGCGACGGCCGAGAGACGATCAGCGAGCTTCCTGGGCATCGAGACAATGAGGAATAAAGGGGGGCCCGGAACGACGCAAGGCACTAGCGCACCGCGGTTGCGCAAGCGGCTCGGATGTGCCTTGCGCCGCGCGGCCGCCCTGCGGCTCGCTCGTCGGAGAGCCCCGGGACGGGCGCGGCGCCCGCGGCCGGCCAAGCCGGCGCTCCGGGGCCGGCCGCGCTCTAGGGTGAAGGCGACGGCGTGGCGCCGCCGACCTGGACCGCGGGCTTCTGCTCGTCCTGCTTGATCGAGTAGCGCACCAGCGCGCGGAGCACGTCGTTGCGCTGGACGTTCCCGAGCAGGCTCTTCATGTCCTCGTAGATCGACGGATCGACAAGGAGCGCGCCGAGCGTCCCCTTGCCCGCCCTCATGTCGTGCACGATCGCCCGCAGATCGCCCGTCATCGCCGTCACGTTGGCGAGCGCCTCGGCGCCGTCGCCCTTGCCCCCGTAGAGGGCGTCGTGCGCGAGGCTGTCGCTCTCGCGGATGCCCCGCAGCGTCATGGCGACCTCATCCGCGGCGCTCCCGAACTGCTGGATCTGCTTCTGCGGGCCGTCGCCATAGATGACGTCGTGCGCGAACCCGGGCCCCTCCTTGACGCGGGAGACGACCCCACGCACCTCGCGCAGCGTGCCCGCGAGCTCCGTGCTCACGCGGTCGAGGCTCGCCAGGGTGCGCGAGATGCGCTCGGCCTCCTCGGGGTCGGTCAGGAAGCGGTGCGGGTAGCCCTCGCCCTCGGTCACCTGCTTCATCAGCGTGTTCGCCGAGGCGACCGTCTCGCGGAGATCCTTGTGCAGCTTCTCGTCGGCGATGTTCTCGGAGACCTTCTGGATGTTGTCGAGCGTCGCCTCGGCCTTCTCGGCCATGCCGGTCACCTTGCCCATCACGTCGGTCGGCACCTCGCCCGGGATCTGGCCGCCAGGGGGGACCGAAGCCTGGCTCTCGCCCTTCGTGATCTCGAGCATCTTGTCGCCGAGCAGGCCCTTGTTCGCGATCTGGGCCTTGCTGTCGGTCCGGATCCGGCTCGCCTCGCTCTCGACGACCTCGAGCTTCACATAGATCTTCGTGTCCTTCGGGTCGGGGCCGTAGCCGACCTCGGCGACATGGCCGATGTCGATGCCCCCCATGCGGATGGGCGCGCCCGGCTTCAGCCCCTGCACGTCGGCGAAGCTCGTCCCGAACTCGACCGAGGAGTCGAAGAGCCGTCGCTCATCGCCTATCAGGAAAATGACTACGGCGGAAAGCACAAGCCCCGCCAGCACAAAGAGTCCGACCTTCAGATCGCGCGCTCTGCCCATGCGGAAGGGCATCTTGCGCTATCTCGGAGGGATCGTCACGCGCCGAGAAGCGTCTGGACGTCTTCGTTCACCGGGGCGGTCCCGGTAATGAAATCGGCGACACGAGGATCTTTGGACGCGCGGAAGTCCTCCGGCGTGCCCGTCGCGATGACCTCGCCGCGGTAGATCATCGCCATTCGATCCGAGATCGAGAACGCGCTCTTCATGTCGTGCGTCACCACGATGCTGGTGACGTTGAGCGCCCCCTTGAGCCCCTTGATGAGGTGGTTGATGCGCTCGGTGTTGATCGGATCGAGGCCGGTCGTCGGCTCGTCGTAGAGGATCACCTCGGGCTGCACAGCGATGGCGCGGGCGAGGCCGACGCGCTTCTTCATGCCGCCGGAGAGGTCTCCCGGGCGCATCTGCTCGATGCCGGGCAGGCCGACGAGCGACAGCGCCCAGTGCACCCGCTCGGCGATCTGCGCCTCGGTCATCTCCTTGCGGAAGTGCTCGTGCAGGCCGTAGGCGACGTTCTCACCGACCGAGGTCGAGTCGAACAAGGCGCCACCCTGGAAGAGCATCGCGATGCGTTGACGCACCCCGGCGATGCGCGCCTCGCTCACGGTCGTGATCTCTTCACCGTGAAACTGGATACTTCCAGCGTCAGCGTCGAGCAGGCGGATGAGCAGCTTGAGCATGACGCTCTTGCCGACGCCCGACCCTCCCATGACGGTGATCGTCTCGCCCGGATACACCTCGAGGTTCAGGTCGCGGTAGATGACCTTCGGCCCGAAGGCCTTGCGCACATGCGAGAACCGGATCAGCGGCTCAGCCACGCGCGAACGCTAGCACGCCGCCCGGGCCCGCCGCGAACGCTCAGTCGACCGCCGCGATGTGCTCGATCCTGATCTCGACGGCGTCCCCGCCGCGCCACGCGTCGCGCCGGAGGCGGCCCACCACGTCGACGCGCCCGCCGGCGAGCCGGGACGCGAGCTCACCCTGCTCGAAGCCGAAGCACGCGATCTCGCGGCGGGCGACGGTGAGCTCCAGCTTGAGGTGGCCCTTCAGGTTCCTCGCCGAGCGCACGGCCGCGCCCGCCACGAGGACGTGGGCGGCGCGGTTCCCCTCGCCGCACGGCTCGAGCCGCTCCAGGTCGCGCGCCACGGCCGCCGGGTCGTCGCGGTCGTCGAGCCGGGCGTGGGCGGTCGCGAGCCCCGCGCCGGCCGGGAGGTCCAGCGCGCGGAAGGCGTCGCACCACGCGGCCCGGAGCGCCTCGACGCGATCGGCGCGCACCTCGACGCCGGCCGCCGCCTGGTGGCCGCCGAAGCCGACGAGCTCGGCGCTGCAGCGGACGAGCGCGTCGTGGAGCCGCGCGCCGGACGGTCCGCGCACGGAGCCGCGCCCCTTCGCGCCCTCGAGGGCGATGACGATCGTCGGCTTGCCGAAGCGCGCCGTGAGCCTGCCCGCGACGATGCCGACCACGCCGGGGTGAAAGCCCTGCCGCGCAACGACGATCGCCGGGTCGCGCTCGAAGCCGGCGCGCTCGATCTCGGCGAGCGCTGCCGCGAGCATCTCGTCCTGGATGGCCCGCCGCTTCATCTGCGCCTGCTCGACCGTCGCGGCGAGCGCCGAGGCGGTCACGCTGTCCTGCGTGAGCAGGAGCTCCAGCGAGATGTCGGGGTCGCCGAGCCGGCCCGGCGCGTTGAGGCGCGGCGCGATGCGGAAGGCGACGTCCTCGGCGGAGGCGCCGCGCCCGAGGTCGAGGTTGGCGAGCGCCGCGAGCGCGCGGAGCCCGGGGCGGGGCCCGGTCTGGAGCACGCCGAGGCCGGCGCGCACGAGCGCGCGGTTGTCGCCGGTCAACGGCGCGACATCGGCGACGGTGCCGATGGCCACGAGGTCGAGGTACGGGCGGAGATCGAGCGACGAACCGAGCTTCTTGCGCACGGCGGCGAGCAACGAGAGCGCGAGCCCGCACGACGCGAGCCCCTTGTAGGGGAAGCCGCAGTCGGCGCGGTGCGGGTTCAGGAACGCGATCGCGGGGAGCGGATCGGCCGGCACGAGGTGGTGGTCGATGACGACGCAGTCGATGCCGGCGGCGCGCGCGGCGGCGAGCCGCTCGTGGTCGCTGGAGCCGCAGTCGCACGTGATGAGCAGCGTGGGGCAGGCCCGCAACACGCGCTCCAGCGCGGGCGCCGAGAGGCCGTAGCTGCCCTCGGCGCGCGTCGCGAGGAGCGGCACCACCTGGCCGGACATGGCGCGCAGCGCGCCGGTCATGATCGCCGTCGCGGTGATCCCGTCGCAGTCGTAGTCGCCGAAGACAGCGATCCGCTCGCCGGCGAGCACGGCGCGCGCGATCCGCTCGGCGCTCGCCTCGCGGTCGGCCATCGCGTCGGGAGAGGTGAGGTGCGAGAGCCGAGGGTCGAGGAAGCGCCGGGTCGCGTCGTCCGGAGCGCGGCCGGCCCGGTGCAGGATGTCCGCCACCGTGATCGAGAGGCCGAGCTCGCGGGCCATCGCGAGCGCCTCGGCCGACGCCTCGCCCGGATCGGCGATGCGCTCGGCGCAGGGCGCGCCCGCGCCGCCTCGCGCGGCGGGCGTCGGCGCCTCGCGCTCGGCGAGCTCTTTCCAGGCCTCGGTGGCCGTGCTCGTCATCGCAGGAACGGGTACACCGACGCCACGGAGGCGTCTACGGCCTGGGGTCGGGCATCGCGAGCGAGCGCGGCCACGACGCCGGGCGAGGCGCTCAGACGACCGCGTCGGCGCGCTTCTGCGCGCGCACGCGGCTCACCTTCTTGCGCTTGGCGCCGTTCGAGCCGAAGAACCGGCGATCGATCCACTCGGTGAGCGGCGCGGCGACGTAGATGGAGGAGTACGTGCCGACGACGATGCCGACCACGAGCGTGAAGGCGAAGTCCCGGATCACGCCCGTCCCGTAGAAGAGAAACATGACGAGCGACAGAAACGTCGTCAACGACACGAGGATGGTGCGGCCGAGCATCTCGGAGAGCGAGAAGTTGATGACGGCCGCGAAGCTCATGTCGCGGTGCTTCGCCAGGTTCTCGCGGATACGGTCGTAGACGACGACAGTGTCCGTGATCGAGTAGCCGACGATCGTGAGCAGCGCGGCGACGGTGGAGAGCGTGATCTCGCGCTGCGTGATCACCATGGCGCCGAGCGCGATGCCCACGTCGTGGACCAGCGCGAGGATGCCGCCCGGCGCGAACCGGACGTCGAACCGGAACGCGATGTACGCCATGATGAAGAAGATCGTGATGAGGACGCTCTTGATGGCCGCGTCGCGGAGCTGCGCCCCGGCCTTCGGCCCGATCCACTCGACCCGGAGCGCCTGGTCCGGCACCTTGTCCGCGCCGAGGTGCTGCCGGAGGCCGTCCATGAGCTGGTCGCCCTTGGACTTCAGGTGGATCTCGACCTTGTGGTCGCGCTCGCTGACGATCAGCGGGTTGTTCGCGCCGGGCCTGATGTCGACCCCCTCGATGCCCTCGATCTGCTTCTTGATCCCCTCCAGGTCGGGCGCGACGTCATAGCGGGCGGAGATCTTGTCGCCGCCGGGGCTGAACTTGACCTCGGTCGCGCGCACCGCCGGCGGGCAGCGATCCTCGGGGACGGGGACGTTCTCGGGCGGCAGGCACATCCGATCGCGCAGCGCCGTCTTCTGCTGCTCCGACAGCGCGGAGACCTCGTGCACCCGGATGAGGTAGCGGTTCGGGTTGGTCTGATCCGCGACGGACACGACGTCAGGCGAGTCGAAGCCCGACTTGGTGACGGCCTCGCGGACCTCGGCGCTCGAGACAGCGCTGTTGAAGGCCACCTCGACCTCGGTGCCCCCCTTGAAATCGGTCCCGAGCTTCGGCCCCGGCACGATGAACGAGATGATCGACAGGAGGAGCAGCACGCCGCTGAGCCCGATGAAGAGCCAGCGCTTGCTCATGAAGTCGAACTGACGGCCAGGTTTGATGAGTTCCATCGTCGTGTCCCAGTCTCGGAGCGCCGCGCCCGCGGTCTCCCTCAGAAAGCCGGAGATCCGCGCTCGCGGCCTCCCTCAGGACGCGGAGCCCCGCGCCCGCGTCTACCTCAGCCGAGCGAGAGCGTCTTGATCTTCCGGCCGCGGACCGCCCAGTCGAACATCAGGCGGGTGCACACGACCCCGGTGAACAGGCTGATGGCGATCCCGACGATCAGCGTGATCGCGAAGCCCTTGATGGGGCCCGTGCCGTACTGCGCGAGGATGAGCCCCGAGATCAGCGTCGTCACGTGGCCGTCGAGGATGGCGCTGAACGCCTTGTCGTAGCCGACGTCGACCGCCGCCCGCGGGCTCTTGCCGGCCCGGAGCTCCTCCCGGATGCGCTCGTTGATCAGCACGTTGGCGTCGACCGCGATGCCCATGGTGA
The DNA here is from genome assembly GCF_001589285.1 of Sorangium cellulosum. Taxonomy (GTDB): domain Bacteria; phylum Myxococcota_A; class Polyangia; order Polyangiales; family Polyangiaceae; genus Sorangium; species Sorangium cellulosum_G. The sequence continues at coordinate 10,690 of NZ_JEMA01000762.1, forward strand.
GCACCAGACCGGCGATGCCCGGCAGCGTCATCGACGCGCCGAACATCGCGAGCACGGCGATCTGCAGGATGAGGTTGAAGATGACGGCGACGTCCGCGATGAGCCCGGCGCGGCTGTAGATCACCACCATGAACACGACCACGAGCAGCCCGCTCGCGATCGCGCCCTTCATGCTCTGCTGGATGGCGTCCTTGCCCAGCGACGGGCCGATGCGCTGCTCGTTCGACGGGGAGATCGGGGCCGGCAGCGCGCCCGACCGGAGCACCAGCTCGAGCTTGCGCGCGTCCTGGAGCTGCTGATCCGGGTTCTGCGAGCCCATCGTGATCTGCGCGCGGCCGCCGCCGATCTTCGTCTGGATGACCGGCGCGCTCTCGACCTTCTCGTCGAGGATGATCGCGAACCGCCGCTTGATGTTCCTGCCGGTGATGTCCTCGAACCGGTCCGCGCCGAGCGGCGTGAACTCCATCGACACGTACCAGCCCCCGAGGCCGCCCTCGCTCTGGTCGGGCAGCGCCTGGGCGTCGCGCACCATGTCGCCCGTGATCTCGGCCTTGCTGAAGAGGAAGTACGTCCGCCAGCCGATCTCCTCGATGGCGTCCTTCTCCTCGTTGTACTCGTACAGCTTGCCGTAGCCGACCTCGTTGTCCGGCGGGACCTGGAGCGTCCCGACCCACTCGCGCAGCCGCTTCAGGGTGTCGCGCATCTCCTCGTGCTCTGCGCGCACCATGCGGGCGAAGTGGACCGGCTTGGTCTTCCCGGGGCCGACAGGAGCGTTCTCGATCGAGAACGTCAGCCCCTTCGGGAGGTCCTCCTCCTTGGCGCTCCTGGCGATCGGCTCGAAGAAGTCCTGGTCGTCGTCGACCATCTTGAACTCGAGCCGCGCCGTCTGGCTGATGATCTCGCGGATCGTGTTGAAGGCGTTCTCGTCGTCGCCGGGGACCTCGATGATGACGTCCTCGTCGCGCGTCGAGACGCTCGCCTCCTTGAGGCCGAGGCCGTCGACGCGGCGGAGCACCGTCTCCTTGGCCTGCGTCACCGCCCGCTCGCGGATGCCGCTCGACACCTCGTCGCGGATCCGGAACCGCGCGACGTTGCGGTCCACCGAGCGCTGGAGCTGCAGCTCGCCCAGGAACTTCGAGAGGAACTCGTCGTTGATCTTCTCGGAGTCCGCCGGGTCGTTGAAGGTGATGACGATCGTGTCGGCCTGCTCGCGCGACTTCTCGATGCGGAGCTTCGTCTGGAGCTTCTGCATCTCCTCGATCGTCGGCGGCTTGTCGCCCTGGGTGAACCCGAACGACCTCGAGAGCGCCCCGCGCAGGTCGTCGTAGTACCGGTCGCGCTTGTCGCTGATCGCCTCGTCGACGTCGACCGTGTAGACGAGCCGGAGGCCGCCCTTCAGGTCGAGCCCGCGCACCAGGCGGAACGGGATGTTCGAGGTGAGGAAGCGGCTGAAGCCGAGCTCCCCGCGCTGCGCCCTGGTCTCCTGCTCCGACAGCTCCTCGGACGACAGGCCCGACTGGTCGGGGCGGCCGTGCCGCTCGTCGTGGTAGGTCGGGTAAATGCAGAGCGCCGAGCCGAGCGCGAGGAACAGCACGAAGCCCGTCTTGGCCCGCCACGCGAAGTCGATCCACGGGCCGGCGCAGAGCAGCGCCCACGGCACCATCAGCCCGAACGTCGCGAGGGCCCAGAACACGTGGTAGTGGGCCGCGATCGCGGCGGCGCCCGCGGCGAGCGCCGCCCAGGCGAAGACGCCGCGCCGCGGACGGCTGAGCCACGCGCCGAGGAGGCACAGACCGGCGACGCCGGCGAACCCGAACTGAAAGATGTTTAGGAGCATGGAATGTGGCGCCGCGGGGGGCGGTAAAAAGCTTCCTGGTGGGCCTAGCGCCGGCCTACGACTTCTTGTCCTTCGCCGGTTCCTTCGCCTTGTCGGCGACCTTGGCGTCTGCCGCCGCGACCTCGCCCGGGTCCGGGCCCTGGATCGCGCTCTTCAGGATCTGCACGTTCACGCCGGGGGCGATCTCCAGCTTGACCCTCGGTGAGTTCGGGCTGAGGTCGGTGATCCTGCCGAGGATCCCGGACTGGGTATAGACCCGGTCGCCCACCTTGAGGTTCGATTCGAGCTGCTTCTGCTTCTTGTTCTGGCTCCTCGTCATCACGAAGATGAGCAGCAGCGGCAGCGCCAGGATGAGGAACGAGAAGGCCCCCCCGCCGAACGGCCCGGGCGGCGCCTCCCCTCCGGACGGCGGCGGCGACGGTTGACCTTCGACCGGCGCTGCGGGCGCGTTGCCCGCGCGCCCGGGGGCGGCGTTCGGCTGGAACCAGTTTGAGCTTGCCAAGGTGACGCGTCTCTCCGGGACCCGACGGGGCTCGCCCGCAAATTGCGGGCCTCTCCCAACCCCCCGGGGCCCGCCTCCATACCCAGGATCCAAGGGTCGCGCAAGGAGCTAGGCGGGCAGCCTCACCCGGACACTCGAGGAATCCAGCGTTGCGGGCTTTTCCGCTCCTGAGCTGTCGCGCCCCGCACCGCGGGCTCACCGAGGGAGCGCCGCGGCGCGGCGTCAGCCGTCGCTGCCGAACACGATGTGCCGGCGGGCCCGCTCGCCGCTCGCGATCTCCGCGAGCGACAGGCGCACGTCGCGCTCGGTGATCGTGCCGTCGATCGTCGCGAACGTCGCGGAGAGGATCGGCGGGATGCGCCCGACGCCGGGTAACCCCGGGGCCCACGTGAGCGCGTCCGCGAACGCGGCCTTCACCCCGGCAGCGACGGGCCCGTAGGGGGCGAGCGGCACGTCGAGCGGCTCGAGCACCACGATGGCCCTGGCCCGTCCGAGGGTCTTCACCACCTCCGCGCCGAAGAACGGGCGGAGCGCGCGCACGCCCACGAGGCCGACGCGCCGGCCCTGCGCGCGCAGGCTGCGCACGACCTCGCGGGCCGCCGGGAAGGCGCAGCCGACGGCGACAAGGATCTCCTCCGCGTCGGCGGTGTCGACGCGCTCGATGACGCCGAGCGACCTGCCGGTCAGCTCGCAGAGCTCCCGCATGGCGCTGGTGAGCGCGAACGGCACGCGCGCGCAGAAGCTCCGCTCGGCCCGCTTGCGCACGACGCCGCGACCCTGCGGGCGAGGGCCCCCGTCGCCGTCGCTCTCGCCGGGCGCCGCGTCGATGAAGGTCGGCGGGGTCCGCTCTGCGCCCAGGAACCGGGCGGCGAGCTCCCGCGCGCCGCCGAGGCCGGACACGTCCGACGGCAGCGCGTCGACCAGGTGCAGGAAAGGCGTCTCGCTGTCCTCGGCGGCGCGCCGCGCCACGAGCGCCATGTCGGCGGCCTCCTGGCTGCTCCACGTGACCAGCACCCCCGCGCCGACGTCGAGCGCCGGCGCGAGCTCGTGGCGCCCCACGGCGGGCCCGCCGCGCCGCTCGATGACGTGCACGGTGAGCGGCGTCCGCACCGCCGCCGCCTCGCCGAGCGCGGCGAGGGCCCCGACGAGCTCGTGGGCGCCCAGCACGACGCTCGCCCGCTGCCCGGCACGCGTGCGCGCCACGGCGCCGCGGATCGCCTCGGTGGCGCTCGCGGCGCGCTCGATCGGCAGATCGCCGGGCACCGCCGCGTGGGCGGCGAAGAGCGCGACCCCCGCGGCCACCTCGATCACCGCGATCACCGCCGCCGGATCCGGCGGCGAGCCCAGACCGTCAGGTCCTGCCATCCAGCCGTTCGTCACCCGAGCCGCACCCGAGGTCAAGCGCGACAGCGCTCGGAATCGCGCGCGACGACCAGCCTGAAGTGGCGCGGCGATCACGATGCCCGTCTCTGGACGTAAGCGTTGATCGGCGCGACTCGGTGGTTCGCCGTGGCTCAGCAAACCCGAGAGGCGAGCTTTCACGCCCCTGTGCCGCGCGCGGCACAGGGCGGCCGGCTGGCATCTCGCGCAGCACACCCCCACGGCCCAGGGCGATCGCCCGCTCGAGCTCCGGCGCCGAAGGCGAGGAACGTCAGCCAGCACCGGCGAGGGCGCGGTGCCGGCCGCGCCGGCGGGGTGCCGCCGCGCGAGCCTGCTCGCCCAAAAAGCGGTCGCGAGAAATTGATCGCTTGACGGAGTCGTACGCCCTTGATAGGAGGCGCTCTCCGTTTCGTCGGCCTCACGCCGAGCGGGCGGGACATAGGCGCGTAGCTCAGTGGTAGAGCACTACCTTGACACGGTAGGGGTCGCCGGTTCGAAACCGGCCGCGCCTACAAATCTGCAGGAGACTTAGCCTGCGAGGTTTCATGGCCCTCGATCAGACAGCCCAGGCCGCCTCGGCGGCCCGCACCACGGTGCGCGAGGCTCTCGCCGACGACATCGCCAAGGACCGCACTGTCATCGGCGCCCGCGTCAACGGGCGCCTCCTCGATCTCCACACTCCCATCCTCCGCGACGAGGCGACCCGGATCGAGCCGGTCCGGACGACCGATCCGGACGGCCTTCGCATCATCCGGCACTCGACGGCGCACATCATGGCCGACGCCGTGCAGCGCCTGTTTCCGGGCACGAAGGTCACGATCGGGCCGGCCATCGAGGCGGGCTTCTATTACGACTTCGACAAGCCGAGCGGCCCCTTCACGGACGAGGATCTCGCCAAGATCGAGGCGAAGATGCGCGAGATCATCGCCGCGGGCCGCCCCTTCCGGCGCGACGTGGTGAACCGCGAGGCGGCGCACGAGCTCTTCGCGCAGATGGGCGAGACGTACAAGCGCGAGCTCATCGACGCGATCCCGCCTGGCGAGGACGTCTCGCTCTACCGGCACAGCGACGGCGAGCGCGAGTGGGTCGACCTCTGCGAGGGGCCGCACGTGCCGGACGCCTCGGTGCTCCAGGCCATCAAGCTGGTCAGCGTGGCGGGCGCGTACTGGCGCGGCGACGAGCGCAACCCGATGCTCCAGCGCATCTACGGCACGGCGTTCCCCAGCCAGGCGGCGCTCGACGAGCACCTCAAGCTCCTCGCGGAGGCGAAGGAGCGCGACCACAGGAAGCTCGGCAAAGAGCTCGAGCTCTTCATGTTCCACGAGTACGCGCCGGCGATGCCGTTCCTCCTGCCGCGCGGCGCGCACGTCTACAACGCGCTCGTCCAGTACATGCGCGACCTCTACGTCGACTACGGCTACGAGGAGGTCATCACCCCGCAGATCTTCGACAAGCGGCTGTTCGAGACGAGCGGCCACCTGCCGAACTACCGCGAGAACATGTACCTGCCGGTCACGGCGGAGCACCTGGACGCGGCGCGGCTCTCGCTCCGGCTCGGCGTCTCCCCGGGGGAGGCAGACGCGGCGAGCTACAAGGAGGCCGACACGAAGCGCGACGCGGCCGTCCTGGAGCAGCTCGCCGAGCTCGAGCGGCTCGCGCAGAAGCCGATGAACTGCCCGAGCCACTGCCTCATCTTCGGGCAGCGTCGGCGCAGCTACCGCGAGCTGCCGTGGCGGCTCGCCGATTTCGGGCGGCTCCACCGGTACGAGCGCGGCGGCGTCGTCCACGGGCTCGCCCGGGTGCGGAGCTTCTGCCAGGACGACGCCCACATCTTCTGCGCTCCGGAGCAGATGCAGGGCGAGATCCAGGGATTCCTGCGGCTCCTGCTCGAGGTGTACGCGGCGTTCCGGTTCGCCAGGATCGACATCAAGCTCGCGACCCGGCCCAAGAAGCGCATCGGCACCGACGCGCAGTGGGACGCCGCCGAGGGGGCGCTCGCAGACGCGCTGAAGCAGGCCAGCCTCCCCTTCGAGATCGCGCCCGAGGAGGGCGCGTTCTACGGCCCGAAGCTCGAGTTCCACGTCGAGGACGCGCTGCGCCGGAGCTGGCAGCTCGGCACCATCCAGGTGGACTACGCGCTGCCCGACCGGTTCGAGCTCGAGTACACAGGCGCCGACGGGGCCGCCCACCGCCCCGTGATGCTCCACCGGGCGATCCTCGGCTCGCTCGAGCGGTTCTTCTCGGTGTACCTCGAGCACATCGGGGGCGCCTTCCCGGCCTGGCTCGCCCCGGAGCAGGCGATCATCGTGACGGTCAGCGAGAAGCAGGCCGCCTACGCCGAGGAGGTGGTCGCCCATCTCCGGAGCCGCGGGCTCCGCGCGAGGGCCGACCTCAGCTCCGACAAGCTCGGCGCCAAGATCCGGGCGGCACGGCTGACGCGTGTCCCGTACGTTGTCGTGGTCGGCGACAAGGAGGCCGAGGGACGCAAGGTCGCCCCCCGGTCGCGCGACCTGAACAAGGACCTCGGGGCGATGCCTCTCGAGGAGTTCGCTGACCGGCTTGCCGCGGAGTCGAGGCCCCCTCGCCTCGCCGTGAGCTCATCGAGTTCGTGACCTGCCGTTCCGTCCGGATCCTCCCGCCGGCAGGCCCCTCCCCCACTCCCGTCGAGCCTGGTTGCCCCGGGCTCCGGAACGCCCGAACGCTGCGGCGGCTGTCGTGCTTGCCGCCGTTGCCTGCGGCGCTGAGTCAGGCGACATTGGCATGGTGATGGCCGCCGCGACCGGTATCGGTCGCGCAGCGGCGGTCCGTCGCTTTCAGATCACAGAACACAAGGAGGCAGGGAAATATCACATGGCGATGAGACGCTTCGACCCCCGGCAGGCCCAGAGGGGGCCGCAGATCCGCATCAACCAGCGCATCCGCGTCCCGGAGATCCGCGTCATCGGCGATGACGGCGAGATGCTCGGCATCATGCAGACCCACGAGGCGCTGCGCCGGGCACAGGAGAAGGGGCTGGATCTCGTCGAGGTCAACCCGAAGGCGGATCCTCCGGTCTGCAAGATCCTCGACTTCGGCAAGTACAAGTACGACGAGAAGAAGAAGGCCCGCGAGGCGAAGCGCAAGCAGAGTGTGGTGGAGATCAAGGAGATCAAGCTCCGTCCCAAGACGGACGATCACGATCTCGAGTTCAAGACCAGGGCTGCGCACCGGTTCCTCGGCGCCGGTCACAAGGTGAAGTTCACCGTGCGCTTCCGCGGCCGCGAGATCACGCACCCGGAGAAGGCGCAGGAGCAGCTCGACTGGATCGTCCAGCACTGCGAGGAGATCGCGAACGTCGAGGTGCGCCCGATGATGGAGCAGCGCACGATGACGCTGATGATGGCGCCCAAGCCCGCCATCCTGCAGAAGGTCGCGCAGGCCCGCGCCGCCGCCGAGAAGGCCCGCCAGAAGGCGCTCCAGGAAGGACGCGCCGCTCCGACGACGGACGACGCGGAGGACGAGGAGATCGAGAAGCTCGAGAGGCAGCTCGAAGAGCAGGACGACGACGACGACGACGACGAGGCCGAGGGGAACGCGTAAAGCGCCCGACGAGANCCGAGGGGAACGCGTAAAGCGCCCGACGAGAGCGCGCCACGACGCTTGCGGCGCCAGCAGCGCGGCGCCTGCGGCGGTGCGCGCTCGTCACGGCGTCAGTGCGCGCCCGCCGCGGCGTCAGTGCGGGATCAGGCCGCCGAACCACGCGCCCGCGGCGAGGACCGCCAGCGCAGCGACGATCAGCACAGCCGTCACGGCGCCGCCCCCTGCCCGGGCCGGAGGGAGCGGCCCCGGATCCAGGTCGCGCGGGGGCGCCACGGCGAGCGGCGCCAGCGCGGGCGAGGGCGGCGCAGCGCGCTGCAGCCCGGGTGCGTGCTGCGGGGAGGCCAGGGTCGTCTCGGGCCTCCTCTCGAAGGGCTGCTCG
>NZ_JEMA01000763.1 GCF_001589285.1 Sorangium cellulosum
CGGCGCGGGATGCCGCTGCGCGCCCGCCGCCGCCCGCCCCGAGCGCGCTGCCGGCGCGGCGCGCGCCAGCGCCTCGTCAGAGCGCGGGCCGGTCCGCCACCGTCAGGACGCGCACGTCCTCCTCGGTGAGCCACCGCCAGTTGTCGACGAGCCCTGTCGAGTCGAGCTCGTGATCTCCGGCGTCGTACGCTCCCCACCGGATCTTGATCTCCTGGTTCGGCTCCACGGGCGCCGAGGTGAGGAGCCAGCTCGTCCCGGCGCGGTTCTCGAACCCCGTCCCGAGCAGCTCCAGCGTCCCGCGGTCGCAGTCGTACTGCACGCCGTTGATGTTGCAGGGCCGCTCGCCCTCGCAGGTACAGACGTCGATGAACGCATTGTTGACGCTCATCGCGTTGTTCTGGGCGTCGAACAGGATGTGGCCGTCGATGAGATCAGGCGGCCGCGGCGAGAGCAGGGCGATGAAGTAATCGTTGAAATCGGTGCACGCATACGGCCAGTCGAACGTGGCGTAATTGACGTGGAACGAGAAGCCGTGGACGTTCGACGGGACCCGGATCGTGATCTCGATGGCCGTCGGGTCGGACGGCTTCGCGGGCACGAGATCGTCGCACTCGCGAGGGTGCTTCGGGAAGCCTTCGGGAAAATCGCTCTCGTACTTCTTGTCGAAGCCTTGCGGGCTCTCGTACCCCTCGTCTTGCTGCTGCCGCGCCGCGCCGCTCGAGAGGGCGAGCAGGCGCGCGCCTCCCCTCGGCGTCACCTTGGGCCCGAACCCGGGCAGGAGGCCGTGCCCGCGGTGGAAGTTGGCGCGCAGCTCCTCGCCTTCCGGGGGCGGCGAGCCGTCGACCATGACCCACTTCGCGGAGACCACGCCCCAGTCGCCGGGCCCGGACGACATCTTGCACAGCTCGACCGCCTTCGCGGCGTTGTACGGATTGTCGTCGTCGAGCGAGAGCCCGTCGTCGCAAATCTCGGGCACGTAGTCGTCGGGCATGCCGTTGCAGTCGTCATCCACGGGCTCCGGCGCGGCGCCCCCATCCCCGCTGGCGGCCGGGAGGTCGATGGCATTCGGGTTGACCTGCGCGTTGCAGTCGTCGCAGTCGCCCTGGAGCTCCGAGAAGCCGTCGCCATCCGCGTCGTCGTCCGGCAAGCCGCTGCAGTCGACGCTCCCCGTCCCCGTGGACGAGGTGGTGGTCGCGTCGGTCGTCGTGGGCGGCGCGCCGCCGCTGCTGCCGACGCCGGAGCCGCCGCCCGTGCCGCCGCTTCCGGCATCCCCGCCGCCGAGGTCGAGCACCGGTCCGATGTTCCCGGTGCAGGCCACGCCCAGACACCCGGCCGCTGCCATGAAGCTCAAGAAATTCAACCAAGCTCTCATCGGTGCTCCTCGAGGTCGCATGGAACCAGGGAGGTTCGGATCGATCCGCGATACGGGAGTCGGCGATGATTTTATCAGCAGAAGCGGCGGCAACAGTCAGCCCATCCCGGCGAAGGGCGGTGCTTTTTTGTGAGTCAGGGGCCCACATCGTGGCACTGGCCTCCCGGTCCAGGCCGGCGTCCGCGGCGCTCGAGGCGGGGAGCGCCGCGTCGACAAAGCGCAGAGCGCCGGCGCTTTCACAGCGCCGGCGCTCTCGACCCCTCGCGGGATGCCTGGCTCCGCCCCGATCGCGTCGGGGCGTTCTGGACGATCAGGCCTCGGCGCCCACTTCCTTCTTGCCCTTGCGCTTCGGCTCCTTCTTGGCGGAGCCGTTCACCTTCTGGGGCACCGCGGAGAGCGTCGGGCGCAGCAGGTCCTCGGCCATCTTGGCCGCGCGGTTCGTCTTCTCCCAGCTGAACTCGTCGCGCCCGAAGTGGCCGTACGCGGCCGTCTTGCGGTAGATGGGCTTCAGCAGATCGAGCTGCTCGATGATCGCCTTCGGCCGCATGTCGAAGTTCTGCATGATGTACTTCTCGAGCACCTCGTCGCCCACGCGGCCCGTGCCGAACGTGTTGACGTGTACGCCGACGGGCTGCGCGACGCCGATGGCGTACGCGATCTGCACCTCGCAGCGCGCGGCGAGCTTCGACGCGACGACGTTCTTCGCGACGTAGCGCGCGTAGTAGCAGGCGGAGCGATCGACCTTCGTCGGGTCCTTGCCGCTGAAGGCGCCGCCGCCGTGCCGGCCCATGCCGCCGTAGGTGTCGACGATGATCTTGCGGCCGGTGAGGCCGGCGTCGCCGAAGGGGCCGCCGACAACGAAGCGGCCGGTGGGGTTCACATAGATCTTCGTGTTCCGGTCCATCAGCTTGGCCGGGACGCACTTCTCGATGATCATGCTCCGCACCGCGTCGACGATCGTCTTGTGCTTGACCTCGGGGCCGTGCTGCGTCGACACGACGACCGCGCTCACGCGCACGGGCGTGTGCTCCTCGTACTCGATCGTGACCTGGGTCTTGCCGTCGGGGCGCAGCCAATCGAGCTTCTTCGACTTGCGGAGATCGGCGAGCTTGCGCGCGAGGCGGTGGGCGAAGCTGATCGGGGCGGGCATCAGCTCGGGCGTCTCGTCCGTCGCGAAGCCGAACATGAGCCCCTGATCGCCGGCGCCCTGCTCCTTGAAGAGGCCCTCGCCCTCGGTGACGCCGCGGGAGATATCGGGCGACTGCTTCTCGATCGCCGTGAGCACCGCGCACGTCTCGTAATCGAAGCCCATCGAGGCGTCGGTGTAGCCGATGTCCTTGATCGTGTTGCGCACCACGACCGGCATGTCCACCCACGCCGAGGTCGTGATCTCGCCGGCCACGACGGCCATGCCCGTCTTCACCAGGGTCTCGCAGGCGACGCGGGCCGTCGGGTCCTTCTCGATGATCCCATCGAGGATGGCGTCGGAGATCTGGTCGCACACCTTGTCGGGGTGTCCTTCGGTGACGGACTCGGAAGTGAACTGATAACGGCGCATGAATCGCTCCTTCGGCGGACTCGAAATACGGACCCGTACGCATAGTTCGAGCGCGGGGCACCGTCAACGCGAGCCGTGGCCTCGCGCGGACAAAAGCGCCGGCCGGACGAGCTGCCGTCAGGCCCCCGCGCTGCCTTCCCGCGCGGCCTTCGCTCCTCGCCGCGGGGCGCCCGCCAGACCGGACGAGCGCGGCGCGCGGTTCCGATCCGGCGCACTCCCGGAGGCGCATCTCCAGCGGCTATGATGCCGCGCCATGACGTTTGACGAGATCAGGACCTGCCTCGAGCGCGAGGGCTGGGCTGTGGAGGTCGTGTCCACCGACACGATGCGGAGCGACTTTCAGGGAGCCGAGCGCCTCTTCCCCCTGTTCGTGCGGCTCTCGCCCCCGTTCGTCGTGTTCGCGGTGATCCCGTTCGTGCGGCTCCCGATGGAGCCCGAGGAGGGCGAGGCGATCGTGCGGCGCCTCCTCCGGCTGAACCGCGAGATCAACATGGCCAAGCTCTCGGCCGACGAGGAGGGCGACGTCATCCTGAGTGTCGAGTACCGCCTTGAGGACCTCGACCCCAGCGAGGTGCGCGACGCCGTCGACGTGCTCTCGTTCTATGCGAACAAGCACTATGCCGAGCTGCAGGAGCTCGCCGCGCCGTGAGGCGCGCCTCCCCGGCGGGCCATCAAGGCAGGATCCGCTCTTCTCTCGGCTTGATGCCCTCCTGCGCCTTCAGCGCCCCGCGCACGACCCGGACGCGCCGCACGTCGCGCCCGCGGACGACCGTGAGCTCGACGGCGCTGCCGACGTCGCCGCGGAGCCGATCGCGCACCTCGGCCGAGGAGAGATCCCGGACGTAGACGCCATCGATCATGAGGATCTCGTCGCCCGGGATCAGCCCGGCGCGCTCGGCGGCGAGGCCCGGCGGCGCGTCGCGCACGTAGAGCGCCTCCGACTCGTTGTCTCTCCCCAGGACGGCCCCGATGGAGCCCACGCTCGCGCTGCAACCGGCGGCCATGAGCAGGAGCGCTGCGCTCCAGGACGTGCTTGCCACGGCGACACCATAGCGCCCCGGGAGCCTCACAGGGTGCGAAGCGTCATTCCCGGCATGGCCTCCGGAGCGCATTCGACTACGCGGTTCCTCCGCGGCCCGCGGCGGACGCCTGCGCCCCGCACGGCGTTGCGCCGGGGGCTCGAGCTTGCACGACGACGGCGCGCCTGGGGAGCCCGCCCGCGCGCTCACGAACGCGTTGGTCTCCCGGGGGAGGCTGCTCTAGATTCCGGGCCGGAACCGCCGATGCCTGCACCGTGCGCTGCCACCGAGAGCCCGACGCCTGCCGCTCAGTCCGGCGGCGTGCCCGGAGGCTGGAAGATGCGCATGGAGGATCCGCTCAATCGCTATTACCGGTACCCGATCGCGCGCTGGATCGTGCGGGCGCTGATGAGGACGCCGGTCACCCCCAACCAGGTGACCCTGGTTCAACCGCTCTTCGCGGCGCTCGCCGGATACATGGTGACGTTCGATGATCCGCGCGCCCTCGTCGCCGGAGCGCTCGTGTTCGAGCTCCGCTCCATCCTGGACTGCGTGGACGGCGCGCTGGCGCGGACGAAGAGCATGGCGAGCCCCGCCGGGCACGCCATTGACGCCCTGGCGGACTGGCTCGGTGTGACCTTCCTTTACGCGGGCATCTTCTGGCACTTTCACCTCCACCCGCCGCCGGGGGGCCCATGGAGCGCCGTCCTGTCCACGAACGGGATCCTGCTGCTCGCGATGCTCCAGGCGGCGCTGCGCTCCTTCGCCGCGGACTACTTCAGGCTCAAGTACTGCTCGATCTTCGAGCGGGGCACCGACGAGACGGTGGACGCGCTGCGCTGCAAGACCGAGGCGCTCGGCCCTTCGTCCTCGTTCTTCGCCCATGTCGACGTCTTCATCGGGCGGATGGGCCACCTCGCCTTCGCGCACGCGTGGTTCGACCCGGAGCGGAGCCGGTCGTCGACAAGCGCGGCTCAGGTAAACCTGTTGATCCAGGAGGAGTCGTCGCCGCTCACGCGCCTCATCGGCGCGCTCTGGGCGATATCGAACGGAGACGCGTTCCTGTCGATGGTGGTGCTGACGCTGCTCGTCGATCAGCTCTGGCTGGGTCAGGTCTTCTTCGCGACGGGCGGGGTCGTCTGGATCGTCGCTGTCCTCTTGCTGAACGGCTGGTTCATCCGCAGCGCGTCCCGACGCGCGAAGCTCGCCGTTGTCTGAGCCCGGCCGCACCGCGAAGGTCGGACCTGAGCGAGTGTGTGATGATGTGTGGAATTGTACGACTGATGCGAGGGTGTCAGAGCGAGCTCGCCAGCCGGCGGGCCTTCTCCACGTCTTCCTCGAAGTCGATCTCGGTCCAGGGCAGGTCGTCTACGCGCTCGATGCCGAACGGGATCTCCTGGAAGGCGTGGTCCATCGCGGCCTCGTACTCCTGATCGAGGCGGCCGGCGGAGACCTCTTCCTCGAGGAGGCGCTGCATCACGCGGCCGCCCTGCGGGCCGACCTTGGCGAAGCCGACTGTCTCGCCCGCGACGTCCCAGCCCTTGCCCACGCGGCGCGCGATCTCGATGACGCGGCCGGCGCGCACGCCGACCATCATCTCCTCGCCGGTCTCCTCGGAGCGCGCGTCGACGAGCAGGCAGTTCTCGTGGGGCGAGGTCACCAGGCGTCGCAGCAGCGCGGCGGGGTACAGCACGTCGGCGTCCATCCACAGCCCGCCGTCCGACAGCCGATCGGCCGCGGCGTGGAGCGAGACGATGCTGCCGTGCACGAACCGCGGGTTGTTGATGAGCTCGACCCTCAGCGAGGGGCGGAGCGACGCGAGGGCGTCCTCGATCATCTCGCGCCGGAAGCCGACAACGATCGTGACGTCGGTGACGCCGCCCTCGGCGAGGTTCACGAGGTGCCGCTCGAGCAGCGTCCTGCCCTCGATGGAGATGAGGCACTTCGGCGCGTCGCGGCCGATGCGCCGGCCGCGGCCCGCGGCGAGCAGGATCGCCCTCACCGGCGCGCCTCCGCCGCGAAGCGGGCGGCGAGCTCCGGCGGGGTCTCGGCGACGCGGCCGACGCCCTTCACGGCGCCGCCGTCGACCAGGGCGAGGACCATGACCGGGCCGGGCTGCACGAGCGCGGCGCGCAGCGACGCGTCGAACGCGTCGACGGCGTCGGCGCGGTGCGTGGCGCGGTAGCCGACCGCGCTCGCCACCGACTCGAGCTTCACGTCGCCCGAGATCGTCCGCTGCCCGCCCGTCGAGGCGTGGGATCGGTCGTCGAGGACGACGTGCACGAGGTTCACCGGCCGCTCGCTCCCGACGCTGGCGAGGGCGTTCATGCCCACGAGGACGTTGCCGTCGCCGTCGAGCACGAAGACCCGCTTGCGCGGCTGCGCGAGCGCGACGCCGAGGCCGATCGACAGGCCGAGCCCCATCGAGCCGATCATGTAGAAGTTCGAGGGCCGATCCTGCGTCGTGTAGAGCTCGCGGCCGATCACGCCGTTGCAGCAGACCACGAGGTCGCTCTTCCCGACCGCCGCCGTGAACACCTTGAGCGCGTCGAGCTTGTTCATTCGAGCACCCCCGCGGGCACGATGAGCGCCGCCGGCTTCCTGGTGGAGAGCATGACGTCCTTCGCCCAGCCCACCTGCGGCTCCATCGGCTCGCCGGCGCGGAGGACGCGGTGGGGGATCTTCATGAGGTCGAGGAGGGGGATCATGATCTCGCCCATCATGATGTGCTCCGGGGCGTCGTTGCCGCCCTCGCCGCGCCAGGAGATGACGAGCAGCGTCGGCACCTCGTACATCGTGCTCAGCGAGGCCAGCGCGTTCACGGAGACGCCGAGCCCGGAGCTCTGCATCAGGACCGTCGGCAGCTTGCCGCCGAGCCAGGCGCCGACGGCCATCCCGATCGCGCTGTCCTCGCGCGTCGCCGAGATGTAGCGGGCGCCCTTGTCGCTCTCGAGCTGCGCGACGAGGCCCTTCAAGAGAGAGCAGGGCACGCCGGCGAAGAAGTCGAACCCAGCGTCCTTGAGCGCGGCGACGAGCTCGGGCGCGTACGATTTGCCTGAACCGTGGGACATCGGCTCACTCCTTGATCAGCGCCCAGGCGCGACGGTAGTCCTCGAACGTGTCGATCTCGAGCCACCCCTTGTAGACGTCGATCGCCCGCGCGTCCGCGCCGCGATCGATGAGCTCCTGGAGCAGGTCCCCGCCGTCACCGCGCGCGGGCAGCTCCGGGGGCGCCGGATCTCGCTCACATCCGAGGAGCCGGGGCTGAGGGCGTGGCGAGCCTTAACACCGTTCTCCAGGGCCGCCAATGACGCCGCGCAGCCGGATCAGCCCGGGGCCGGCGCGGAGCACGGCCTTGCACGCGAGGCGGAGCCGCGGCGGGGCGCCGAGGCGATCGAGCAGATCGCGCTCGCCGCGCGTGGGCGGCTCGAGGAGCTGCTCGCCCTCGACGACCTCGACGCGGCAGGTGGCGCAGCGCGCGTCGCGGCACGAGAACGCGACAGGCGCGCGCGCGTCGTCGCAGATATCGATGAGCCTGCCAGCTCCGGCCTCCGCGGTGACGGCGGGGCCGAGCGCGCTGGCCTCGAACACGACCGTGGGCATCGCCGCTTCCTCCTGGAGCGCATTTTCTCGGGCGTCCTCACGCACTATACGACGGGCTCATGACGGATCGCTGGGACGCAATCATCCTCGGCGGAGGGCCGGGGGGATCGACGCTCGCCGCCTCGCTGGCGAGGCTCGGCCGCAGGGCGCTCGTGCTCGAGCGCGAGAGGTTCCCTCGTTTTCACATCGGAGAGTCGCTGCTGCCGCTCTCCCGCGAGGTGTTCGAGCGGCTCGGGCTCGAGGAGAAGCTGGACGCGCGCTTCCTTCGCAAATACGGCGCACGGTTCCTGTGCTCGTCGACGGGGCGGACGCGGACGTACAGCTTCGCCGACGCGTTCGACCCGAGGTTCGAGTTCGCCTACCAGGTGCAGCGCGACGCCTTCGACGAGCTGCTGCTCCGGCACGCGGCGGAGCTCGGCGCGGAGGTGCGCGAGTCGTGGGAGGCCGTCGAGGTGGTGTTCGAGGGCTCCCGCGCGGTCGGGGTGCGCGCGCGGCCGTGCGCGCGGTCCGGCGACGCGGCGCCGGGGGAGGCCGCGGCCGCGCGCGCCGACGCGGGCGCCGTCGTCGAGCTCCGGGCGCCGGTGATCGTGGACGCGACGGGGCGGGACACGCTGCTCGCGTCGAGGCTGCGGCGCAAGGCGCAGCTCGCCGAGCTCGACAAGACAGCGCTGTTCGCCCACTACGAGGGCGTGGTGCGCGAGGAGGGGATCCTCGAGGGCAACATCCAGCTGGTGATCTTCGAGCACGGCTGGTTCTGGTTCATCCCGTTCCGCGGCGGGCTGACGAGCGTCGGGGCGGTCGTCTCCTCGAGCTGGATCCGGGGCCGCAGGAAGGGGGAGAGCCTGGACGAGCTCTTCGATCGCACGGTCGCGCAGAGCGGCTGGGCGCGGGAGTTCCTCGCGAACGCGCGGCGCACAAGGCCCGTGGCGGCGCTCGCCGACTTCTCGTACCGGATCGATCAGCTCGCCGGCGACGGCTGGCTCTTCGTGGGGGACGCCGGCGGCTTCCTCGATCCGCTCTTCTCGACGGGCGCGCACCTCGCCGTGAAGGGCGCCGATCTCGCGGCCACGGCGATCCACCGCGCGCTCGAGTCCGGGGACACCTCGCGCGCCGCGTTCGCGGGCTACGAGGCGGAGGTCCGCTACGCGGTCGACCTGTTCCTCGGCGTCGTGCAGGGCTTCTACAAGGGCCACTTCCGCGAGATCCTCTTCGAGCAGAACCAGCGCCCCACGATGCGCAAGCTCATCACGAGCATGCTCGCGGGCGACGTGTTCCACGCCGAGCGGCGGCCGCAGTGGGCGTCGTTCCTGCGGCAGCAGTACCCGCCGGAGCTGCCCGACTTCGCGTGACGCGCGCCGGGCGCGCCCTTGTCGATCCGCCGATCCTCAGCCGCCGCACGGGGCGCGGTCCAGGACCGCGTCGCGCATCTGCTTGCAGGCGGCCTCGAGGGCGCCGCGCGCCTCCGCCCGCGCGTCGCCCTCGAGCGCGTCGTCGTCGGCCTCCGCCCTGGCGGCGAGCGCGTCGCGCGCGATCGAGATGGCGGCATCCTGGCTCTCCCGGGTCCCGGCCGGCAGCTTGCCGGCGCAGGCGGCCATCGCGGCCAGGTAGCCGTCGCACGCGTCGACCCCCGTGCTGTCGAGGCCTGCTCTCCCCGCGCTTCCGCCGGCCTTGCCGCAGCCGAGCACGGGCGAGCCGCACAGCAGCCCGCACAGCAGGAGATGAGGAAGGAGAGCTCTCGCCATCGTCGTGTACCCGGGGCGTCGCCGGCGGCCACCGCCGGTCGCCGCGCGCGCCCTGATCAACGCCGTCGACCCTGCCACAGGCCGGCGTCGCGGGGCAATTTTCGGCGGGTCAGCCGCGGATCAGCAGGATGGCGTGCTCGTGGCGCGGGCGGCGCTGGAAGGCGCGCGCGGTGGGGCGGTGGAAGTGGGGGCGCGGCTGCGATGCGACAGCGCGGACCGTGAAGCGCGCGCCGGACGCCGCGGCCCGGACGACGTCGACCGCGTAGACGGGCGCGCCGGACACCACGCTGTCGGCGATGAGCAGCACGAGCGGCGCGCCGCTGCGGAGCACGCGCGCGAGCGAGACGAGCACGCCGCCGAGCTCCTCGCGCCAGCGCGCGCGGCCGGCCTCGGGGCCGAGCGGATCGAGGTGCCGGCGGGCGCCGATCTCATCCTGCTCGAAGCGCGCGCTGCGGAGCCGGAGCCAGCGCAGCCTCGCCTCGTGGTGGGCGAGGTAGTCGTAGACGCCCGGGTAGGGCGGCGACGTGACAGCGAGGTGGACCGAGCCGGGCTCGACGCCGCGGAGCACGCGCGCGTCGCCCTCCTCGACGATCGCCGGCGGGCTCGCGGCGAGCGGCGCCGCGACGTCGGCGAGGCGCTGGGCGAGCTCCTCGGCCTTGCGGATGAAGAGCCGCGCCGGGTAGCCGGCGGCGATGCGCCGCGGCAGCTCGTGCTCCGACGTATCGGACGCGCGGCGGCTGAGCTTCGTGAGGATGGCCGAGAGGACGAGCTCGAGATCCTCGCGCAGCGCCTCGGCGCCGTGGCCGGTGAGGCGATCGAGGCCGACGCGGAGCCCGTCGAGCTCGAGCAGCACGTGCGGCTCGAACAGGGCGACGTCCTCGGGCCCGTACCGGCGGCTCGGACCGGCGCGCGCCTTGCGGCGCTCGTCGGCCGCGGCCGCGACCTCGCGGGCGGCGGCGACGAGCCGCTCGCGCTCGCCGGGGGGGCTGCCCTGCACCTTGAGCCGNCGGGGGTGCTGCCCTGCACCTTGAGCCGGGCCAGGCGCACGGCGAGCGGGTTCGCGTCGACGCCGACCGCGGCCCTGCCCGCGAGGCGGGCCTCGACGAGGACGGTGCCGCTGCCGCAGAACGGGTCGAGCACGCGCTCGCCCGGGCGCGAGAGCCCCTCGATGAGCCGGCGGGCCGTGTCCGGGTGCATCCGGGCCGGGTAGCTGTGGAACCCGTGCACGTGGGCGCGGGCCGCTTCTTCCGCCGTGCTCGAGCTGGCCACGTCGAGCGCGTGGGAGAGCATCGCGGCGTCGGCCGGATCGCCCTCGAGCACCGTCGCGCCCCCGACGTTGGTCAGGGCGCGGCGCTCCGGTGGGGCGGCCGCGGCGCGGCGCTCCGGCGGCGCAGGCCGGACCGCGTCCGCCTTGTGCCGCGGGCCCTGCTGCGGCGGACCCTGCTGCGGCGGATCCTGCCGCGGCGGATCCTGCCGCGGTGGACCCTGCCGCGAGGGGCCCGGCTTCCGCTTGGGATCAGCGCTTCGCGGGGTCGACATGGGCGGTCCGTTGCGCCAGCGGCTCGGCGGCCTGCCCGGCGGCGAAGGCTTCCTCCTCGGCGAGCGCGTGCGCCGCGGCCTCGGTCTCGCCGGCCGGCGCCGCGCCGACGCGCAGCTTCGGCGCGTAGCCGAACTCGCCCGCGGGGCTCACCGCGCCGCGCACGACGTCGTTGACCTCGAGCAGCGCGAGCAGCTCCTCGGCCTGCGACTCGCCGATGCGGAGCGTCGAGGCGAGCCCGCCGGCGGTGAGCGGGCGCTCGGTCTGCCGGGCGACGTCGGACGCGACGGAGACCCAGGCGGCGTCGAGCGCGGGCGCGACGTCCTGGCCCCGCGACTTCGCCCGCCGGAACGCCCAGAGCGCGAAGAGGGCGACGGGCGCCATGGTGAGCAGGCCCGCGGTGAACAGCCCCACGCTCGCGCTGAGGATGAGCAGCAGCACGGCGAACAGGAACAGCTCGAAGCCGAAGAGCGCGCTGGCCGCGATCCCGGCCGCGCGCCAGACCGAGCGCGCGGAGGCCGCCGCCCGCGCCTTCTGGAGCAGCGGCACCTCGCGGCCCGACCGCTTCACGCGCGCGTCGGCGACGGGGACGCGCGGGCCGCCGCAGACGTCGCACCGGAAGCGCAGCTCCGGGTGCGCGGAGACGCCGGCCACGCCGCCGCAGTGCGGGCAGGCCTCGGCGCGCTGGTCCGCGCCGCACTGCGGGCAGCGATCGCTCTCCGGCGCGAGCGCCGCGGCGCACACGCGGCAGCGGGCGGCGCCGGACGACATCTGGCTCACGGCGCGCTCGCGGCGGCGGACGCCGCGCGGGAGCCGCTCACGCTGCGCAGCACGGCGTCGAACAGGGCGCGTCCGTCCGCGCAGCCCTGGAAGGCCTCGCTCATCCGCTCGGGGTGCGGCATCAGCCCGAGCACGTTGCGCCGGGGCCCGCCGTAGATGCCGGCGATGTCCATGGCCGAACCGTTGGGGTTCGCGTCCCCGCCGACCAGCCCCTCCCGGTCGCAGTACTGCAGGGCGATGGCGCGCTCCTCGACGAGCTTCTCGAGCGTCTCCGGATCGGCCTGATACCGCCCCTCGGCGTGGGCGATCGGCAGGCGGAGCACCCGGGGCAGGCCGCTCGTGAACGGCCCGTCCGCGCGCGGCGTCACGAAGATGTCGCGGCACTCGAACCGGAGGTGCGCGTTGCGGGTGAGGGCGCCGGGCAGGAGCCCCGCCTCGGTGAGGATCTGGAACCCGTTGCAGACGCCGAGCACCAGCCCGCCGCGCTCCACGTGCCGCCGGATGGCGGGGACGATCTGGCTCGTGCGCGCGATCGCGCCGCAGCGCAGGTAGTCGCCGTAGGAGAACCCGCCGGGGATCGCGACGAGGTCGGTGCCAGCGGGGAGCTCGGCGTCGCGGTG
This sequence comes from Sorangium cellulosum, assembly GCF_001589285.1. Taxonomy (GTDB): domain Bacteria; phylum Myxococcota_A; class Polyangia; order Polyangiales; family Polyangiaceae; genus Sorangium; species Sorangium cellulosum_G. The sequence continues at coordinate 12,232 of NZ_JEMA01000763.1, forward strand.
CCAGGCGGTCGACGTGCGCACCTGCAGCACGTTGCGGAGGGTATGGATCATTTCGGCATCGGCGTTGGAGCCCGGGAAGATGACCACGGTCGCGTGCATGGCCGTCCACGTAGTCCGGTTGCCGGCGCTCGGCCAGGGGTCCTGAGGCTGCGCGCCGCTTCACCGGCTTCCGGCGGCGTGCCATCATGGGACATGGCGTCGCGATGGGCGCGGACCGGCCGAACCGACGCGACGTTGCGGGTCGCGTCCGGCTACCTCGTCCTCGCGGCGCTGGCGACCGCGCTGGCCGTGGGCCTGCAGGATGGATGGCCCTGGATCCACCCGCGCCCGTGGCTCTCCCTGCGCCCGCCGGCCGCGCTGCTCGTGAGCGCCGCGCTCGGCCTGACGCTGGCGGCCGGCGTCGTCGTGATGACGCGCGTCGCCGTGGCCCGGTTCGTCTGGGCGCGCCGCCTGCACGCCGATCTCCGCCCGGTCGCGCGGGAGCTCTCGCTCGGCCAGATCCTGCTCCTCGCGGGCCTCTCGAGCTTCGGCGAGGAGCTGCTCTTCCGCGGGCTCCTGACGCCGCTCCTCGGCGTCTCGCTGAGCGCGCTCGTCTTCGGCCTGGTGCACCAGATGCGCGGCCCGAGCCGCTGGGTGTGGGTGGGCTGGGCCGTCGCCGTCGGCGCGGGCCTCGGCGCCATCTTTGCCGCGACGGGCTCGCTCGTCGGGCCGCTCCTCTCGCACGCCCTCGTGAACGCCGTGAACCTGAGCTACCTGCGCGACCACGACCCGGAGCACGTGGAAGCCTGATCGCGCCCCGGGCGCCGGCGGTCCGCGCGGACCGCCGGCGGCCCGCGCGGCTGTCGGCGGCTCGCGCCGTGCCGGCCCCCGCTCAGCGCTTCTTCGTCTCCGGCCGTGGCGGCCTGGGCGGCACCGGCCGTGGCGGCTGCGGGGCGGCGCTCGTCCGCTGCCCGGCGTCCAGGCTCGCCGGCCGGGTCGCCGGGGGGGCGAGGGTCCCGCGGGAGGGCGCCTCCATCTCGGCCGTCTCCGGCTGTCCCCCGCGCCCGGGCGAGGCCGGCGGTGCTGTCGCCCGGCCGGACGGAGGTCGTGAGGAGGAGGCGGAGGTCTGGCCCTGGCCGCGCGGCACCGTGGGCGGCTCGCTCTCCGGGCCGCGCCGGCTCGACGGCGGCTTGGCCGTGCGGGCCAGCGAGCGCAGCGTGGGCGGCGTCACCGGCGGCGCCACCTCGAGCTCGAAGCTCAACTCGAGCGACGGCGGCCCGTTCGCCACGTCAGCGATCGCCACAGCGCCGTCGGACGCCCGTCGCGGCGCGACGCCCGGCCCGAAGCGCAGGCGCTCCTCGAGCGGCGCGCGCGATGACGGCGGCGCCACGTCGTCCAGGATGGACGACGGCCCGCCGAGCGCCGTCGTCCCGATCCGGGGCTCGGTGCGGCGCCGCGACGGCGGGAGCTCCAGCTCGACGCGGGTGCTCTCGTCTTCCAGCCGGGTCGCCTCGAGCAGGTAGGCGGCGATCGATTTTCGATCCGACGGCACCGGGCGGCTGCCCGGGATGAACGCGAACCGCCCGACCTTCCAGCTCAGCATGGTGCGGAGCGCGGCGAGCGCCGAGACGTGCGTGCCCCCCACGGTCCCCTGGACGATGCACCCCTCGGCGATGTCGAGCAGCGCGCGTCGCTTCTTGCTGGTCACCTCGAACGCGCCCGACCGCCGCTCCATTTCCAGGACGGTGAGGACGGTCGCGATCGACATCTGGCTGAGGTCGCCCTCGATCGCGGTCTGGTCGACCGAGGCCGGGATGGACATGAGGCTGTCCCGCCGCTGGCGCAGGCGCGACGCCATCTGCACGAGCGCGCCGATCTGGGCGACGACCTCGCTGACCCGGAACGGCTTGGTCATGTAGACGTCGGCGCCCACGTGGAAGCCTTCGAGGCGGGACTGCTGGTCGTCGAGCGCGGAGAGGAACAGGAACGGGGTCACCGACACCCGCGACGGCTGGGTGCGCACGTTGCGCGCGACCCAGTAGCCGTCGTGGTCGGGCAGGCCGACGTCGCAGACGATGCACTCGGGCTCCAGGGTGCAGGCGGTCGAGAGCCCGGCCTCCGCGGTGGAGCAGAAGATGACCTCGTAACCCACCTCGCGGATCGCGGTGGCGAGCAGGTCCGCGACATACTCTTCGTCCTCGATCACGAGCACGACCCCGCTCGGCATCTGGCAGACGGTACACGCGCGCCGCGGGGGTGGCCAAGGGTGAATGGCGGAGAGCCGGTCTGATCGTCAGAGCCTGCTTTGCCTCCGCGCGACCCCGCCCGCGCTTTCGCCCGCGGCGCCCGACCGCGGCGGGGGATTCACGCTATAAGAACGGAAATGGCAAGTCCTGTCCGAGAGGCCGACGGCATGGTGCGGCCCGGCGAGCGGGCCTCCCCGGGGGCTCGCGTCTTCATCGCGATGAGCGGCGGAGTCGACTCCTCCGTCGCCGCGGCGCGCCTCTGCGACGCTGGCTACGAGGTCGTCGGCGTGACGCTCCACCTCTGGGACTACCCCGACGACGGCAGCGTCAAGAGCCGCTGCTGCGCGCCCGAGGATCAGCACGACGCGCGCAGGGTCGCCGACCACCTCGGGATCCCGCACTACACGTTCGACCGCCGCGCCCTCTTCCGCGAGCACGTCGTCGATCCGTTCGTCGACGCCTACCTCGCGGGCGAGACCCCGAGCCCGTGCGTGGCCTGCAACCGCTCGGTCAAGCTCCGGGAGCTGTTCCCGCTGGCCGAGCGGCTGGGCGTCGCGTGGGTCGCGACGGGCCACTACGCGCGGGTCGTCGTGGAGGAGGGCAGCGCGCGCCTCTACCGCGGCCGCGACCGGCACAAGGATCAGAGCTACTTCCTCCACATGCTCCGGTCGGATGAGCTGTCGCGGCTCCTCTTCCCGCTGGGCGACTCGACCAAGGACGAGGTGCGCGCCGAGGCGATCGCCCGCGGGCTCCCGGGCGCCGAGAAGGGGGAGAGCCAGGAGCTCTGCTTCATCCCCTCCGGCCGCTACGCGCCCTTCGTGGCCGAGCGCGCCGCGGACCGGCTCCGGCCCGGCCCCATCGTCGATCGGGACGGCCGCGTCGTCGGCTCGCACGGCGGCGTGCACGGCTTCACGGTGGGCCAGCGCAAGGGCATCGGCGTCTCGCTCGGCCGCCCCGCGTTCGTCGTGGGCCTCGACGCGGCGTCGGGCGCGGTGCGCCTCGGCGACGAGGGCGATCTCTACGCCGCGGGCGCCGAGATCACCGACGCTGTGTGGTGCGACGACGCGGTCTTCCCGCTGGAGGCCGAGGTCCGGGTGCGCGCGCGGCACGAGGCGGCGCCCGGCGTCATCGAGCGGCGGCGCGACCCTGCGACGGACGCGGAGCGCTTCGTGGCGCGGTTCGCCAGCCCCGTGCGCGCCGTCTCCCCCGGCCAGATGGCGGTTGTCTACCGGGGCGATCGCGTGCTCGGCGGCGGCCGCATCACGGCCGCCCTTCGCTCGGAGGCGCTGTCGTGACGGCTCGCGCGCTCGCTCCGCTCGCGTGCGCCGTCACGCTGGGCTGCTCGCTCGGGCAGGGCGAGGGCGAGGTCTACAGCTCGCGGCTGCGCGCGGCGAGCTGCTGGGACGACAGCTACGACATGCGCCCCGACTTCTTCGCCGCGGTCCCCTACCGCTCCACGCTCCAGATCCGGGTGCAGCGGGGCAGCGATCTGCAGGAGGTCTCCGACGGCCTCACGGTCCTCATCGACGACGTCAACGCCATCCGCGGGGACGGGAGCGCGAACAAGCTCGACGTCGATCTGAGCGTCGGGCTCCCGCCCGGCGTCGAGCTGCCCGGCTCGCCGCCCCCGACGCCGAAGCCCGCGGGGCTCGCGCCGCTCGTGCACATGGCGCTTTACCTCCAGCGGTCCTGCCACAACCAGAATATCGTGCTCTATGCCGTGGACGGGACCATCAAGTTCCAGGCGCTGTTCAGCGGCGATCCGAACGAGACGGACGCGGCCGACAAGTACACGGACGCGACGTTCGACGTCTGGGTCGGCGACCCACGCGACGCCGGGCTCGGCAATCCAGCGGACGCCATCCCACAGGAGCTCCTCTCGCGGGTGACCGGGGCTTTCCGCTTCTACTTCGAGCGGGGTCAACCCGGTCAACCGTTCCCTTGAGCTCGCCGCGACGCCGTCCTGGGTCTCCGGCGGTGTCCCACCTGTCAGGACAACAACCTTCAGCGCCCCTGTGGATTGAAGCTGACCATCTGCCCGGTCTCTCGACCGAGACGACATGGCAAAGCGCCGCGAACTCGCGGTAAAGTAGTGACCGCTCATGCCCCAACCCCCGCCTCGACCCGCATCACGAATGGGCGGACCTCCAAGCCCCGGGTCGACCAATTCATCGCCTGACGCACGCGCGAAGGAGCCCGAGAAGCAGCAGGGGACCTACTTCCTGGGCCGTTACCGCGTGGTCGACGAGATCGGGGTGGGCGGAATGGCGAGCGTTCACCTCGCTCGCATGGATGGCCCCGGCGGCTTCCAAAAGTGGGTCGCGATCAAGCGGATCCACCCGCATCTGGTCGAGGACGATCAGTTCGTCGACATGTTCCTCGACGAGGCGCGTATCGCGGCTGGCATCAACCACGCCAACGTCGCGCAGGTGTTCGATCTCGGGAAGGACGACAACACTTACTGGATCGCCATGGAGTACCTCCACGGCGAGCCGCTCCGGGAGGTGATGCGCCGCGCAGAGGAGCGCCGGCTGCGCATCTCGCCCGAGCTCGCCTCGCGCATCTGCTCCGATGCCGCAGAGGGCCTCCACGCTGCCCACGAGCTGCGTGGGAAGAACGGCCAGCTGCTGGGTCTGGTGCACCGCGACGTGACCCCGCACAACCTGTTCCTGACCTACGACGGCTACACGAAGGTCGTCGATTTCGGCATCGCCAAGGTGGCCGACCGGCTGTCGTCGACCCGCGCGGGAACGCTGAAAGGCAAGTTGGCCTACATGTCTCCCGAGCAGGTGCGCGGCAACGACGTCGATCGCACGACCGACGTGNGGCAACGACGTCGATCGCACGACCGACGTGTTCGCGCTCGGGGTCGTCCTCTGGGAGCTCACGACGAACCAGCGTCTCTTCCGGATGGATACGGATCTCGACACCCTCGAGAAGGTGCAGGCCTGCGTGGTCCCGCCGCCGTCCACGATCGTGCCCGACTATCCGATCGAGCTGGAGAGCGTCGTCATGAAGGCGCTCGCCAAGCACAGGCACGATCGCTTCCAGACAGCGCGCGAGTTCTCCCGGGCGCTGCAGAGCTTCCTGATGAGGAGCGGGGTATTCGTCGGCTCCGAGGAGGTCGCTCAGTTCGTGCAGCAGGTGTTTGCCGACCGCATCCAGAAGCGCGAGGCCCACCTCGCGTGGGCGGCGGAGGTGACGTCGACCATCAACGTCGAGCAGGTGCGCGGGCGCATGTCGACCACGGCCACGGACAGCGTCGGGCTCCGCAGCCGCGGCCGGGACACAGAGCCGCAGCGGCTCACGCCGCCGCAGCTCCTGCGGCACCACGCCGCGCCGGCGAGCGGGATCGCGCCGGTCGGGCGCGCCCTGCCGAGGGACGCCGCCGACAAGCAGATGGTGGCCACGTCGCTGATGGACGACGACGAGGACGTCCCGACGACGGTCGCGACGCGCGAGCACGCCGAGCCGGTGCGGCCTCCCCTGCACGAACGCCCGACGGTGCGTCCGGCGGCCGGCAGGACGACCGGGCCGGCGGCGGCCGTGACGCCCCCTCCGCTCGCCGTCCAGCCCGCCCCGGCGGGGAGGCGCGACGCTCCGCCGCCTTATCAGCAGGTCCCAGCGCGCGCGCAGGGCGGTCACAGCCCGCCCTCGCTGCCGCAGCCGCCGACCCCGTTCCCTCCTCCGCTCGATCTCGACGCGGGCGGGCACGCGCCGCCCCCCCCGCGGGGGCTCCTCGACAGGGGGATGGAAAGCCCGCTCGCTTCCACGCTCGCGTTGCCGCCGCAGGCCGCCTCGCCCCCTGTCGCTCCGGTCCCCAAGGCGGTGAGCGAGGCTTCGCGCCACGCGCACGCGAACCGGGCGCTGGCCTACGGCGCCTCGCCGCATGGGCATGGCGCCGCGCCGTCGTACGCGCTCCCGCGGAACGGCCAGGGCTACGCGCCGGCGCCCCCGCTGCCTGGTGCCTCGCCGGCGCCGGCGTTCCCGCCGCCGCCCTCGACGACCCTGGGGCAGGCTCAGCAGTTCGCGCCCGCCGCGCCGGCGCAGCCGCCTCAGTCGCAGATCGAGACAGCGCTCTCGCTGCCGCGCCCCGACCCGGCGGCCATCTGGGCCGCCACGCAGGACGCGGTGTCCAAGGGGAACGGCAGGAACACGCTCGTGCTGCTCGCCGTCATCGCCCTCACCGCGCTGTGCGTCATCGGCATCGGCGCGCTGATCTACATGAAGACGAGGACCGTGCAGCCTTTCCCGGCGCACGGGGGCGACGTGCTCCCCGCGCCGGCCCCGGCGACCGGCGCGGCGACAACGGGCGAGCTGCATTCCGGCGCGCGCCCGTGGACCGCGGGTCCGCCCCGGCCAGACGAGCCTGCGCGCGGTACGATGAGGGGATGAAGGCTGTTCACCGCCGCTCGAGCGGCGCCGGGTCGCGGCCCCGGACAGGCGAGCGAGCTCAGCTACGTATCGATGCGCTCGCCGCGGGCGGCGCGGGGGTCGGCAGGATCGCGGGCGAGGTCGTCTTCGTGCCCGCGACGGCGCCGGGAGACCTCGTCGAGGTCGAGCTCGACCGGAGCGCGCGCCCGGCGAGGGGCAGGCTCCTCCGGGTCGTCGAGCCGAGCGCCGACCGCGTGGCTCCGCCCTGTCGCTTCGCGGACACCTGCGGCGGCTGCGACTGGATGCACGTCCGCCTCGAGGCCCAGCAGGCCGCGCACGAGCAGATCCTCCGGCAGGCGATCGCGCGGGCGACCTCGCTCGCCGAGGCCGATCTGCCGCCGATCCGCGTCCATCCGGCGCCCCTGCCGCTCGGCTACCGGTCGCGGGCGCGGCTGTTCGCGCGCGCCGAGCGCGCCGAGGTGCGCGTGGGCTACCGCGCGCCGAGGACGCACGCCGTCGTGGCTGTCGATCGCTGCCTCGTGCTGGGCGACGCGATCGCGCCGCTCTCCGGCGAGCTGCCCGGCGTGCTCCGCGGGGCCGTGGGGGAGGGCGATGTCCTGATCTCGCACGGCGCCTCGGGCCGCCCGGTCGTCGAGATCCAGTGGCGCGGCCAGCTCCCGCCGGCCGCATGGAAGCTGCTCGACGAGCGCACGGCGCGCGGCGAGTGGGCCGGCGCCCGGGTCACGCTCGACGGCGCCCGCGAGGCCGCGTCGTTCGGGGATCCGCGGACGACGATCCTGGGCGCGGACGGCGTGCCCCTGCTGCTTCCGCCGGGCGGCTTCGGTCAGCCGTCCGAGGAGGGCGCCGCCGTCCTCGCCCGCCGCGCTGCCGAGCTCGCGCACCTCGACTCCACCCGGCAGCCGCACCTCGTCGAGCTGTTTGCCGGGAGCGGGACGCTCTCGGTGCTCCTCGCGCGCGGCGCGCCGCGCCCTGCCGCGGCCGCCAGCCCCGCCGAGGCGGCCGCCCCGGGGCTCGCGTCGTTCACGGCCGTCGAGCTCTCGCCCGAGGCGGTCGCCTGCCTGCGCCAGAACCTCGCCGCGCGCGGCCTCGCCGGCAAGGTCATCGAGGCGGACGCCGATCAGCACCCGCTCCCGGCGCGCGCCGACGTCGTCGTGCTGGACCCTCCCCGCGGCGGGGCGCCCGGCGCGGCGCGCGCGATCGCGGCCTCGGGCGCGCGCGTGGTCGTCTACGTCTCGTGCGACCCGGCCACGCTGGCGCGCGACCTCGGCGTCATCCTCCGCGGCGGCTTCGAGATCACGGACATCGAGGCGGTCGAGCTCTTCCCTCAGACGAGCCATATCGAGTCGATCGTCCGCCTCTCGCGCGCCCGGCGGTCGGCGCGCTGAGCGGCCCCGGGCGCGGCCGGAGGACCGCGCGTGGCCGCGCGGGATCTCCGCCCGGCGGCTTGCGCTACGCTGCCGGGGATGATTCATCTCCTCGACGATCGTCTCCGCGAAGAGGCGCGGCGTTATCGTCTCCTGTTCGCCTGCCCCGACTGCGCGTCGTTCGATCCGGCAGACTCCGACGAGGGCTGCGATCGCGACGGGCGCGACAGCCGCGGCGCCGCGCCTCCCGGCCGCGCGCCGCGCTGCTCGCTCGGCTACCCGGTCGCGCCGCACGTGAGCCGGTCCCTCGACGATCGCGACGAGGTCATCTTTTGCAAGGCGTTCGAGCTCCGATGAGCCCTCCCCCCGGGCCCCTCCCGCCGCCCCGGCGGGGCCGGTCGCACCCCCCGTCGCTGATCCGCCTGGCCGAGCGGCTGATCCGTGACGAGCGGCTGCTCTCTCGCGGCGACGTGGTCCTGTGCGCCTGCTCTGGAGGCCCCGACTCGAGCGCGCTGCTGCACGTCCTCGCGATGCTCCGGCGCCGGATCGGCCACGAGGTCGTCGCGCACGGCGTCGATCACGGGCTCCGCGCCGCGGCAGCGGCCGAGCTCTCGCTGGCGCGCGACCTGGCCGAGCGGCTCGGCGTCCCGTTCTCGACAACCCGCGTGGACGTCGCGCCCGGCGCGAACCTCCAGGCGAGGGCGCGCGCCGCCCGGTTCGCCGCGCTGGCGGCGGCCTCGGCGGCGCACGGCGCCCGCGCGATCGCCACCGGCCACACAGCGGACGACAGGGCCGAGACGCTGCTCCTGCGCTTGCTG
>NZ_JEMA01000764.1 GCF_001589285.1 Sorangium cellulosum
GGGGGTGGAGCCGGCGGAGGCGCCGGCGCGGGGGGCGCGACGGCGGGGGCGCTGTCCTGCGCCGCGGGGCGCTGGAGCAGGCGGGCGTCCCGGCCGCCGTCGAGCGAGAAGGTGCCGCGGGACGGGCCGACGAGGAGGTGCGCGGTTGTCGCGCCGCGGTATGCCGCCGGGCCGACCGCGACGGTGCCGTGCTCCACGTCGACCTCCACGCGCCCGTCCAGGCGGGTCACCGTGAACAGCGTGCCGTGCACCGCGACGCGGGTGCCGTCCACCTCGACGGCGAACGCCTCGACCAGCCCCTCCTCGGGCGCGCGCGTCGCGACGTCGGCGCGCACCGAGCCCCGCTCGAGCGCGACCACGTGGCCGATCCCCGCCGCCCCGACGGCGCGCACCACGGCGCGGCTGTTCGGCAGCAGCGTCCAGCGCACCGAGCCGACATCGGCGAAGGAGACAGCGTAGGCGGCGGTCTCGATGGAGTCGCCGGGCCGGAGCGCGCGGAAGTCCAGATCGTCGGCCGCGCCGGGGGCCCGCGGGATCTCCGCGAGATCGCGGGCGCGCGGCGGCGCCGACGTCACCGCGACAGGCGGGGCAGAGCGCCCGGCCGCCAGGATCGCGAACGCGATGGCCGCCGCGGCCGCGGCGAACCCGAGCGCGCGGCCGAGCGGCGGGCGCTCGCGCGCCGGGGCGCGGCGGACAGGCGCGGGCTTCTCGAGCCGCGCGAACAGCTCGCGCTCGATCGCGTCCCAGCGCGGCTCCGGAGGCTCCTCGGCGCGGAGCAGCTGCTCCATGTGCTCGCGTGCTCGTTCGTACTGCTTTGCGCCGCTCACATGTCCTCCGTATCGACAGCCGCTCGATCCGCCGCGGGGAACGCCGCAGCACCGCCCCCCACAGAACCCCGCGCGCGCGTCCCCTCCGCGCCGGCGCCGTCCGCCTTCCCCGCGCCGCCCTCCGCCAGCTCGGCGGCGAGCTGGGCGAGCGCCGGCTCACCGCGCATCATCTCCTCGATCTCTCGGCGCGCATAGAACAGGCGCGTCCGGACCGTCAGGACCGGCGCGCCGACGATCTCCGCGATCTCGGTCGGCGCGATGCCCTCGAGCTCGTGCAGGACGTAGACGACCCGCTTCTTCTCGGGCAGGCGCTCCAGCACCCTCCGGAAGGCGTCGATCCTGCGGGCGCGCGCGGCGTCCTCGTCCGGGAGCATGCCGCGGTCGACCTCGTGATCCGCGTTCTGCTCGCCGACGAACACCGGCCGGCTGCGCGCCGCGCGCCGGGCCATCAGCACGGCGTTGACCGTCACCCGGTGGAGCCACGTCGTGAACTTCGATTGCCCCCGGAAGTCGCCCAGGCTCCTGTGCACCTGGATGAACACCTCCTGGATCACGTCCTCGGCGTCGGCGTTCGGGCCGAGCATCCTGAAGACGAGCCGCGCGACGTCGCGGCGGTAACGGCGGAAGATCTCGGAGAAGGCCTTCGGATCGCCGCGCTGGAACCGGCGGATCCACTCGCCCACGTCGTCGGGCTCGGTCACGGGCGGAAGCCTATCCGCCCGCTCGGCGCTCATGGAGCTCGATGGCAGGACGGCCAGCGCCGGGCGGCGCAGGAGGTCGTCACCCGCGAACACGGCGTCGAGGGCCACCCGGACCGCCTCGGCAGCTTGCCCGGGCAGATCGCCGCCACGGCCGTCCGGCGCCCCGCCGGAGAACGGAAAGAACGACCGCGAGAGGTGCGCCCACAACGCCCCTGTCTCGATCGCCACGGGTTGCACAAAGGCGTCTGGTGCGCCGGGCAGCCGGATCATTCATGCGGCGCCGCGCGAACGCTCGCCGCCCCGGAGCGAGCCCAGGGCGGCCGTGGCGCCCGGGAACGCACAAAAGTTGTTCCTCGAGGCACATCGGCGCGACCTTCAGCGCATGATCTTCATCGCCGTGTCGCTGACCGTGGCCCTCGTCGCCGCCGATCTGCTCGAGCTGGGCTCGCGCCGCCGGGAGCGCGTGTAGCGGCCGTCTTCAGCTCCGACAGGAAAAAAATACCCGGCTCGAGCCCGCTCCGGCCTCAGGCCAGCGCGCGCTCGAGCCGGGGATCAGGGAGCTCGAGTGCCGTCCGGATCGTCCGGTCGGCTCAGCCCGCGGCCTCGGCGCCCTCGGCCGCAGCGCCACCCTTCTTCGGCAGGTCGAAGAGCGCCGACAGCTCGACCTTCTCCTGCTTCTTCTGCTCGAGGATCTTGTTGACCGCGCGCAGCAGGCGCGTCTTCGCGGGGCCGCTGATCGGCTTGCCGTGAAGCGCGGCGCTGAGCGTGCGGTCGGTGACCGGACGGCCGCTGCGCGGCTTCTTGGTGCTGGCGGCCTCCTTCTTCTTCGCGGCGTCCTCGCTGCCGCGCGCCAGCCGCTTGGTCAAGCGGATCGCCCGATCCTCGGGCTGCAGCCGCTCAATCTTGACCGACGCCGCCAGGATGCGGCGGGGGTCGATCTTCTTATCCTTCAAGAAATCTTCGATCTTGGTGCCCATCGTCGTCACTTGCCCCGAAAGGGCGGCGACCCTATCACGGGCGCCCCTGCTGTGCATCTGCGACGTTTACCCCCCGCGTCGCCCTGGGGTAGCTTGTCGCGGTGACCATCCTTCCCGATCTCGACGAGGCCGCTCGCGTCATTCGTCAACAAATTCCGGCGCTTCCAAGCGTCGGTGTGGTGCTGGGGTCAGGGCTCGGGGGCTGGGGCGACGAGCTCTCCGATCTGGTCAAGGTGCCCTACGCGGCGATCCCCGGCATGCCGCGGCCCGCGGTCGCGGGGCACGCGGGCTTCCTGTGCGCCGGCCGCGTCGGCGACGTGCCCGTCGCCTGCCTGCAGGGGCGCGCGCACCTCTACGAGGGGCACCTGCCCGCGAAGGTCGTGTTCGGCGTGCGCGTGCTCGCGCGCCTCGGCTGCCGCGCCGTGCTCCTGACCAACGCGGCCGGCGGCATCAACCAAGGCTTCGCCGCCGGCGACCTCATGCTGATCGTCGACCACCTGAACCTGATGGGGACGAACCCGCTCGTCGGGCCGAACGACGACGCGCTCGGCAAGCGCTTCCCCGACATGACCTACGCGCACGATCCCAGGCTGCTCGAGCTCGCGCGGGCGGCGGCGCGCGAGGCCGGCGTCCCCCTGCGCGAGGGGATCTACGCCGGGCTGCTCGGGCCGACGTACGAGACGCCCGCGGAGATCCGGATGCTGCGCACGCTCGGGGCCGACGCGGTCGGGATGAGCACGGTCCCGGAGATCATCGCGCTCAGGCACATGGGCGTGCCCGCCGCGGCCGTCTCGTGCGTCACGAACCTCGCGGCGGGGCTGACCCAGCGGGAGCTCGACCACAGGGAGGTCGAGGAGACCGCCAGGCAGGCGCGCACCCGGTTCACGGCGCTGCTCTCGGCGTGGGTGCGCCGCGTGGGCGCCGAGGTCGCGGCCGGGAGCGCGGCGTCGTGAGCCGCGGCCCGCAAGACGCCGGCGAGGCGCCCGACGCGGCCGACGCGGCGCCGGCGATCGACTGGGATGCGCTCGGCCAGGCGGCCCTCGCCGTCCGCGAGCGGGCGCACGCGCCGTACTCGGGCTACCGGGTGGGCGCGGCGATCCTCGTGCGCTCCGGCCGCGTGTTCGCCGGCTGCAACGTCGAGAACGCCTCGTACGGGCTCACGATCTGCGCGGAGCGCTCGGCCATCGTGCAGATGGTCGCGGCCGGCGAGCGCGATCCGATCGCGCTCACCGTCGCCACGAGCGGGCCCGTGCTCGGCAGCCCGTGCGGCATGTGCCGGCAGACGCTGGCCGAGTTCGCCGTGGATCTCCCGATCCGCCTCATCGCCCCCGGAGACGCCGGCGTGCCGCCGAGGAGCACCTCCCTGGCGGCGCTCCTCCCGGAGGCGTTCGGGGCGGCAGCGCTCTCGCGCTGACCGCCCCCCGCCCTCCAGGCGGCGCTGTCGGGCTCACTCGAGCGACAGCGCCTCGGCCTGCTCGATCTGGGTCAGCGCCGCGGCGAGCGCCTCCCGCGCGCGCTCGAGCGAGACGCGGTCGTCGCCCCACCTGGAGCGCGCCTTCTGGAGGCGGGCGCGCTCGACGGCGAGCTGCTCGGCGAGCTGCTCGCCGTGGGTCCTCAGGGCGTCGCGCTCCTCGGTGCGGTGCGAGAGCTGCGCGCCGAGCTCGCTCTCGCGCTGCTCGGCCTCGGTGAGCCGGCCTTGCATCGCCTCGAGCGCGCGCGCCCGCTCGGCGAGCTCGCCCAGCAGGCGATCGCGCTCCTCGCCGCGGGCGGTGAGCTCGCTGGCGCGCTGCTCGAGGTGCTGCTCGAGCTCGTGCCCGCGCGCCTCGAGGTGCGCCGCCTGGTTGCGCGCCTGCCCGAGCTCGGTCGAGAGCCCGCGTGCGATCTCGTCGAGCTCGTGCCGCTGCGCCGCCCAGGCGGTCTCCCGCTCGGCGAGCTCGGCCTGATGCGCCCCGCGGGCGTCGGCGAGCGCCTGCGCGTGCGCCGCCTCGAGCTGGGCCTGCCGGTCGGCGGCGCGCGCCTCGAGATCGGCCACCCGCGCCGCGTGGGCCTGCTCGGCGGCGCGCACGGCCTGCTCCCGCTCCTCGATGAGCTCGCGCTCCCGGGCCGCGAGCCGCGAGGCGAAGTCCTCGCGCGCGGCCTCGAGCGCCCGCGCGTGCTCCTCCGCCTGGCGCTCGACCGCCCCCGCGTGCTCCGCGGCCTGCCGCTCGATGGCCCGCGCGTGCTCCTCCGCCTGCGCTTCGAGGGCGCGCGCGTGCTCGGTCCGGAGGCCGTCCAGCGCGCCCGCGTGGTCGCGATCGCGCCGCTCGATCTCCTCCGCGTGCGCGCGGCGCAGCGCCTCGACGGCTGTCGCGTGCTCGTTCCGCAGCGCCTCGATCGCGGCGGCGTGCTCGCCCCGCAGCGCCTCGGTCGCGGCGGCGTGCTCGGCGTGCTGCCGCTCGATCGCGGCGACCTGCTCGGCGCGCACCCCCTGCAGCGCGGCCGCGTGCTCCGCGTGGAGCCGCTCGACCGCGGCGGCGTGCTCGGCCCGCGCCGCGTCCAGCGCGGCGGCGTGCTCCCGGTCGCGCCGCTCCGCCTCGGCGGCGTGCTCGCGCCGGAGCGCCTCGAGGGCGGCCTCCTGCTCGCGCTGCGCCGCCTCGGCCGCCGAGGCGTGCTCGGCCTTCAGGGCGTCCAGCCCCGCGGCGTGCTCGGCCTTCAGGGCGTCCAGCCCCGCGGCGTGCTCGGCCCTCAGCCCGTCCGCCGTCGCGGCGTGCTCGGCCTTCAGGGTGTCCATCGCCGCTGCGTGCTCGGCCCTCAGCCCGTCCGCCGTCGCGGCAGACTCGGCCCTCAGGCGCTCGAGCGCCGCGGCGTGCTCGCCGGCGAGCCTGTCGACGGCGGCGCGGTGCTCGGCCGCCTGCTGCTCGGACCGGGCGGCGTGCTCGGCGCTCAGCCTGTCGATCTCCGCGCGGTGCGCCGCTGTCGCCTCCTCGAAGCGCTCGCGCTCGGCCTGCGTGCGCTCCTCGATCTCGCGCTGCGCCGACGCCTCCGCGGCCTCGATCGCCTGGGACCTCTCCTCCGCCGCGGCGCGGAGCGCGTCCGTGTGCGCCGACTCCGCGGCCATCAGCGCCTGCCGCGCCGCCGACAGCTCCGCGTCGCGCGCGGCGACCTGCGCCTGCAGCTTGTCGGCGCGCGCCTTGAAGTCGTCGGCGCGCTTGGCGGCGAGCTCCTTGTCGGCGCGGAGCGACGCGACCTGCCCGTCGAGGTCCTCGCTCGCGCGCTCGAGCTCCAGGATCTTGTCGATCTGATCGGCCTTCTCGCGCTCGAGCGACAGCGCCTGGTCCCGGAGCTCGAGGAGCTCCTTGTCCTTGCGGGACATCTGATCGCGGAGGCCGAGGATCTCCTTGTCCTTCTTGTTCAGCGCCTCGCGCAGATCGAGGAACTCGCGGCTCGACACGCCGCCGGGCCTGGCGGCGCCGCCGGTCGCGAGCTTCGCCCTGAGCTCGTCGACCTCGCGCCGCAGGCGGGCCGCCTCCTGGCTGCCATCGCTCGTCGAGGAGAGCTCGTTCTCCAGGCGGAGCGAGGTCGCGCGCGCGGCGGCCACCTCCTTGGTGAGGCGGACGATCTCGTCCTTCGTCCGGTCCAGCTCGGCGCGCAGGCGCTCGATCTCGCCCGCGTCGACGTCCGAGCGCGGCGGCGATGGCGGCGCCGACGGCGCAGGGGTCAGCCGCCCGGGCTCGGAGACGGGCGCGCGGGACGCGGGCCCCCGCTCGGAGACGGGCGCGCGGTATGCGGCGCGCTCGGAGACAGGCGCGCGGTACGCGGCCCCGCGCTCGGAGACAGGCGCGCGGTACGCGGCGACCGGCGACGAGCTCACGGGCGGAGGCACCGAGGCGGGCAGGGGNGACCGGCGACGAGCTCACGGGCGGAGGCACCGAGGCGGGCAGGGGCGTCGAGGTGGACACCGGCGTCCGCGTCGACGGCACGACCGAGGACCTGGACTTGGTGCGCTCGTCGTCGCCTCGCTGCTCGTCCTCGTCGCGGATCAGCCGGGTGAAGGCGCCGCCGATGAACTCCTCGATGTCCTCGTCCTGCTTGCGGGGCTCCGATCGCGCGGCCGTCCCCTGCGAAGGCCTCGGCGGGCTCGACGTCCGGACGCGCGGATCCTGCGCGGCGGACGGCGGCGCGGCGGACAGCGGCCGTGGCGGCGCGGCGGACAGC
>NZ_JEMA01000765.1 GCF_001589285.1 Sorangium cellulosum
CGCCTGCGCAGACGCCTGCGAGGGGAGCGCGGCGGCAGCGAGCGAGAGCGCCGCCGCCGCGTAGATCGTGTGCGACTTCGTTCCGTTGATCGATTTCAAAGCGGCTTGTCCTCGGATCCAACCGTCTGCCGACGACGCGTCCGGCAGGCACGGGCCGCCGGCGGGAAGGCGCACCACGCCCCCGCCAGCGGCCGACCATCGCTCCCCGGCCTGCGCTTCGCGCCACGCGCGCAGACGCCGGGCCGCTGTCACCAGCGCACAGCCGGACAGCAACGGCACCAGCGGGGAGCCACCGTAACTCGTCCAATATAACGGACACCGATCCCTGTCAAGCTTCTCAGGACACACCCTACGCGCCGAAATTCGTCACGTGCGCTGCGACACGCGCCGGGATCCATCCGCCATATCGGACACGCGGGGGCGCGCCGCGGCCCCGCTGTCGGCTCTGCTCCGAGGCGGCGCGGCGCGCAGCGCGCGGCGCGCGCCGGGGCGGCGAGGGCGCCGGATCGCGCGAGAGGGTTCCAACGGACCGCGGGCCCACTAAGATGGCCTCGACGCAGGCGCGAGACGCTCGACCGGCGCCCCGCCGCGCTGCGCAGGGACTTCATGAGCCAGAACCCGGACCGCAGCGATCCGATCGACATCGCCGGCACCCTCATCGCCGACAAGTACAGGGTCGAACACGCCGTGGGCGAAGGCGGCTTCAGCGTCGTCTACAAGGCCGAGCACGTCATCTGGAAGCAGCCCGTCGCCCTGAAGTGCTTCACGCTCCTCGCGGGCGCGCCGCCGGAGCAGCGCGACCAGCTCCTCCAGTCGTTCATCCAGGAGGGCAAGCTCATGGCCGAGCTCTCCAGCCGCTCGGCCGCGATCGTCCAGGCGCGCGACATCGGCACGTTCAACGCGCCGGACGGGCAGTGGCTGCCCTACATGGTCCTGGAGTGGCTCGACGGCAAGCCGCTCGATCGGGTCCTCCACGAGGAGGCGACTCAAGGGCTGCCCGCGCGCGACCTGTACGCGACGGTCGCGCTGCTCGAGTCCGCGGCGGTCGCGCTCGAGCTCGTGCACTCGCGGGGCATCGCGCACCGCGACATCAAGCCGGCGAACCTGTTCGTCATCGGCCCGCCGCGCGACGCCTCCACGTTCGTGAAGGTGCTCGACTTCGGCATCGCCAAGGTGATGGCCGAGCACGCGGCGGCGGCGACGGCGCTCGCCCACACGGGCAAGGACATCACCGCGTTCACGCCGAGCTACGGCGCGCCCGAGCAGTTCAGCCGCACCCACGGCGCGACCGGCCCCTGGACCGACGTGTTCGCGATGGCGCTCATCATGATCGAAGTGATGCTGGGCGGCGCGCCGGCGCTGGAGGGCGACGACTACCTCCAGCTCGCCGTCGCGAGCCGCGATCCGTCGCGCCGGCCGACCCCGCGGACCCTGGGGCTCGCCGTCAGCGACGAGGTCGAGGCCGTCTTCGAGAAGGCGCTCGCCGTGGCGCCGGCCGATCGCTTCCCCACCATGGGCCGCTTCTGGGCGGCGCTGCACCGGGCGGTCTTCCCGGACAACCCGGGCTGGGCGGTCGCCACGGGCGGCGTGCCCCAGGGGCCCACGTCCGGCGCGCCGACGGCCCGCGCCTCGGCCCCGCGGATGTCCTGGCCGCAGATGGCGCCGACGATGGCGGCGCCGACGACCGCGCCGTCGCCGGGGACCGCTGTCTCCGCGCCGCCGGCGTCCGGGGCCGGCGTGAGCACGACGGGCGGCACAGCGAACGACGCGGGG
>NZ_JEMA01000766.1 GCF_001589285.1 Sorangium cellulosum
CAGGCAGAGCGCGAGCCCCGCGATCGCGGCCACCGGGCTGTCTCCCGCCGCCGCGCCGGCCACCCGGCACCCGCACCCCTCGTCGTGCGCAGCAGCGTCCCCGCCGCCGCCTTCGCCTTCACCACCGCCCGGGCCGTCGCCGCCAGCGCCGCCAGCGCCGCCGTCGGGCGCCACCTCATCGCTGAGGACGTAAGCCGCGACGCGATGACCTCTCGTGTCTCCCCAGATGATCTCGTAGGCGTCATGGGCGACGAGCGTTCGCCCGGCCCCGTTCGAGGCGACCTGCAGCTTCTCCTCCACCACCGACGGCGTGTCGGTCACCGCGAACGGCGCCGAGACCTCTCCTGTCGTCGAGAGCCGCACGGCGAAGACGTCGCACGCTTCCAGCTCCCCCACCTTCCTGTACCGCTGCTCGATCCAGGCCACGACGAACCGCTCCCCGTCGAACGCGACCGCCGGCTCGTGCACCACCGCATCGCCGTCGGTCGTCGGGATATCGGCCTGCGCGAGGAGCTCCCCGTCCGGCGCGACGAGCGCGGCGTGGACCGCCGAGTCCGCGCGCGGTCCGCCCCACACGATCAGGAACCGGCCGCCGCCCTGCGCGACGCGAGGCCGCGTGTTCGGCCCGGCGTTGAAGGAGGGCAATGCACGCAGCCGGGCGGCCGTGTACCCGCGCAGAGAGCGCGCCTCGAGCTCCCCGCTGTTGAACGCCGTCCAGACGACCATACAGATCCCGCTGTCGCAGGCGATGTCCGGAGCAGAGGGCTCCTGCTCCACGTCGAGCTCGATCGGTCCTGTCACCCTGCCGTCGGCGCGGATCCGCCCGACCTGCACGCCGCCGGCGTCGGAGGGCCCGCGGAAGCGGCTCGCCATCACGAAATCGTTGCCGTCCAAGGCGAGGCGCGGAGATTCCGGCGTCGTTTCGTTCCACGCGGAGAGGTCGAGCGCGCGGGCCTGACCCGTGGGGTCGAGGAGCGCCCCTTCGAGCGTCTGGTCCTGAATGTGCACGACGGCGTGCTGGGCGCCGTCGAACGCGACCGCCGGCTCCCCAATGTTGTTCGCGGTCGCGAGCACCGAGGGCGCGCCCTGGACCACGCCCTCAGGGGCGGTCCAGGCGACGCGGAGCTCCCTTCCCCGCTCTCCGTCCGTGCGCTCTTCGCTCCACGCCGCGAGGAAGCCGTCGCCGGAGGGGGCCGCGGCGACGCCGCGCTGATCGCTCGGCACATCCGAGAGCAGGACGTTGCCTTCGAGGCGCGCGCCCCCGGGCGACAGGCGCGCAGCATGGATGTCCGGGTTCCTCTGCGAGGAGGCGCTCTGCGCGTCGGCCCACGCGACGAGGTAGGCCGCGCCGTCGAAGGCCGCCGCGACCTCCGCGTCGGGCTCCGGGGTCGTCGACAGGAGCGTCAGCGCGGCGTCGGGCAGCCCTGTATCGCCGTCCACGCGCATCGCCGACGCCCGGTACTCCCCCACGCCCGTGGCGTCGTCGTGGTGCGAGTACCCCACGACCACGAGGTAGCCGGAGCTGTCCGCCGCGATGGCGAACGGCCCACGCCAGCTCTTGCCCTGCACGAGGGAAGTCCCGGCGGCGTCGAGCACCGTACCCTCCGACGTCACGCGCGCCGCGACGACGCCCGGGGTGCCTTCGCTGGCATCGAGCCACGCGACGAGGCACTCGCCGGGGCGGCACGCGACCGCCGGGCGATCGCGGGGGGAGGTCGAGGTGGACGAGGAGGAGAGGGAGATGGTGAAGCTCTCGGGATCGAGGGCCACGCCCGTCGGCGTCACGCGCGCGCCGCGGACGTGGTCGCTTTCCGTTCCACGGGGGCCGCTCCAGGCGACGAGGTAGTTGGTCCCGTCGTACGCGACGGCCGGCGGTCCCCCGCCGTGCGTGGTCCCCGCGACGTCGATCGGGGCCTCGTCGAGGAGCGCGCCGTCTCCGCCGACGCGCCGGGCCCGCCGGTCGTTCGGCGTGTTCCACACGACGAGGAACGTGGCGCCGTCGGAGGCCACGGCGGCGCCGTCGAGCCGGTGTTCCTCGGCGACGAGGAGGGGCTCCGCGTCGAGCGCGGCGCCGTCGTGGTCGAGCCGCAAGGCCAGCAAGCGCTTGTCGCCGCCGCCGGCGGCCTCGGCCCAGATCACGAGGTACCCAGGGCCGCCGGCCGCGATGGCAGGTCTGGCCTGGGGCCCGGACCGCGGCGTCACCTCGAACGTCCATGGGTCGACCAGCGCACCGTCGAGGATGCGGCGCCCGAGCACGTTCCCGGGGAAGCCGCTCGTCTCTTCCCAGAGCGCGAGGCACCCGCCCGCGCCGCACGCCGCCGCCGGCGCGGTCTGGACGCCGGGCGCGGCAACAGGCGCCGGCTGCCCGAGCTGGAGCTCGTCCGAGACCTCGGTCGCGGCGGCCGAGCGCGGAGCCAGGACCAGGCCCAGGAGGAGCAGCGCGCCCGCGGCGCAGCGCCTCGCGGCGTCCTGCGCTGCGCCGCGCCGCGGGCGGCGCTCGGTCAGGCCAGCCCGCGTCCACCGCGGGGCCGCGCGCGTGCGCGACGACAGCGCATGTCGAACAAGGAGGGTATTCAGCATGGGTCTCCGTGCAGGGGGCGCAAGCGCGCTGCGCCGGTCGTGGAGCCCATCTTCTCATCGAGCGGCGGGCGGACGCCGCAGCGGAGCAGGATTTCACGGCTGCCCGGACCCGGGACGCCGCCCTCGGCGGCCTGCCCGCGGAGCGCCTCCGGCGTCGCGCCGGTTCTCGGTGGACGGCCTTCACTCTCTATCCAGCGTGATCGCGGGCGGTCCCGCGCAGGGCAGCTCGACGGTGAACGTCGATCCCGCGCCCGGCGTGCTGTCGACACGAACCGCGCCGCCGAGCGCCTCCACGATCCGTCGAACGATGTAGAGGCCGAGCCCGAATCTTCCGTAGTTGCGCGTCGACACGGCGCGCTCGAAGCGCTCGAACACGCAGGCGACGCGCGCGGGCGGGATGCCGATGCCGCGGTCCTCCACCGTGAGCTGTGCCACGCCGTTCCGCCGTGCAACGCTGATCGAGACGGGCTCGCCGGCGCCGAACTTGAAGGCATTGTCGAGAAGGTTCGCTATCACCTGCTCCAGCCTGAATCGATCCCACGTCCCGACGACGGGCGCCTCGGCGTGCACGTGGAGCGGCGAGCGGGATTGCGCCATGCGCTCGCGGAACGGCTCGACGGCCTCGCGCACGACAGCGGCGAGGTCGACCTGCTCGAGGTGGAGAGGGATCCGACCGGCATGGGCATGGATCCGGGAGACGTCGAGCAGCTCGTCGATCAGGCGCTGGAGCCGATCGATCTGCCGCTCCGTGGTCCACAAGGCGCGCGTGATCTGCTCCACGGTCGCGGGCTCGCGCTTCCGTCGCAAGAGCCCCTGAATGGCCAACCTCATCGCGGCGATCGGGGTCCTCAGCTCGTGGGAGGCGACGGTGATGAACTCCTCGCGCACGCGCATCCCCTCCTGGGCGTCGCGGTAGAGACGGGCGTTGTCGACAGCCATCGCGGCTCGACGCGCCAGCTCCTCGGCAACGGCCAGCTCCGAAGGCCCGTACGAGCGTGTCGGGTCCGCGGTGCCCATGGTGACGGCCCCCAGCGTCCTTCCCCGAGCGATCAGCGGCACGGCCATGGCGCTGTGCGCCCCGATCTCGCGGAGAAGCCGGGCGCGCTCGTCGTCTCGGCGATGAAATTGCACGACGGCCTCCGTGAGCCCCGGCAGCACGACAGGCACGCCGGAGGTGAGCACGCCGGTCGACAGCTGGGGTGAGGTCCAGTCAGGCGGATCCCGCTCGTGCAGCGCGCGGAGCGCCATCTCCTTTGCAGGATCGGCGTGCTTCTCGGCCACGCGCCGGATCTGTCCGTCCTCCTCGATCACGTCGATGAAGCACCACGCGGCGAGCGTGGGAACGACGAGCGACGCGAGGCTCCGCAGGGTCGTCGGGTAGTCGAGCGACGCGGCGAGCTCGCGCTCGCGGCCATACAAGCGCTTCGGCAGCGGGAGCTCCTTGCCCAGGTCGAGCCGGCCCAGCTCGAGCGGTCCTGCCGTTCATCGTGTGCCTGGAGATCACAAATGCCGGCAGCGGTGAATCTCGGAAGATGTCCCGGAGCTCCAGACCATCACGCTGGCCCCACGGTAGTTTAGGGCGCCGCTCTCGCGATGGCGAGCGCCCGTCCGGCGCCGGCCGAGCGGGTGCGAGGGGCCCGGCCCCGCTCTCAGTCGGCGTGGCTCCGCGCCGGGGCGGCCGCGCGCCTGCGCGAGCGCGCCCCGGGCCCTGGCAAGGTGTGAGGCTCCCGGATGTTGAGCTTTCTGCCGACCTCGACGATGGCACGGAGCGCGGGCACCAGCTCTTGGCCGAGCGGGGTGAGCTCGTACTCGACCGAGGGCGGCGAGGTGGGCATGACGCGGCGGCTGACCATGCCCCTGGCCTCGAGCTCGCGCAGGCGCGCGCTCAGCACCCGCGCCGAGATCGGCGGGATGTCGACGCGCAGCTCGCCGAACCGGCGCGGCTGCCCGCTGAGCGACCAGATGACGTTCGGCGCCCAGGCCCCGCGCAAGAGCGCCATGCACAGCGTCAGCGGGCAGAGGGGCGGCGGGGGGACGCGATTCTTTCGTACCGGCAGTGCCATGGGTAACCCCGAAGATACCCCTTTTTCAGGGATCCGGCACCTGGCCAGTATCCAGGAGTAACTTCGCGCGCTAGCTTGCCGGTCTCGATGGCGCCGGCCCATCGCCGCCCCGAACGCCCGGGGGCGCGTCGCCGGGGCGGGTTCGTTCGGGTTCTCACCAGCACAACATCATTCGAGGGATGCTTCTATGAAATTGTATTTCTCTCCAGGTGCCTGTTCTCTGTCTCCGCACATCGTCGCCCGCGAGGTCGGCATCGAGCTGACGCTCGACAAGGTCGACCTCGCGTCCAAGAAGACGTCGTCGGGCCGCGATTTCTCGGCCATCAACGCGAAGGGGTACGTCCCCGCGCTCGAGCTCGACGGCGGCGAGGTCTTGACCGAGGGGCCGGCCATCGTTCAGTACCTGGCCGACCAGAAGCCCGAAGCGAAGCTCGTGCCGCCGCCGGGCACGATGGCTCGCTACCGCGTGCAAGAGATGCTCGGGTACATCAACGCTGAGCTGCACAAGTCCTACAGCCCGCTCTTCAACCCGAAGACCTCGCCCGAGCAGCGGCAAGAGCGCGAAGAGTACCTGCGCAAGCGCTACGGCGTGATCGAGGCGGCGCTCGCGAAGGGGCCCTACCTGTTCGGCGAGCAGTTCACCGTGGTCGACGCCTACCTTTTCACGGTCACGAGCTGGTCCAATTTCGTCAAGCTCGACCTGTCGGCCTTCCCCAACTTGCTCGCGTTCCAGCGGCGGGTGGCCGCGCGCCCCGCGGTGCAGGGGGCGATGCGGGCCGAGGGGCTCCCGGTCGAGGGCGGCAAGTAAGGGGGCGCCGCGCGCGCCGCCCCCTGCGGCGGGGCGCGCCGCGGGCGCTCAGGGCGGGGCTGCCCCAAACCGCTTCACGGCTGCCCTTTTCGGACCAGGCCTCGGCCCTCGCGCGCATCCGCGGGGCGGACACGGACAGCAGCCCGAGCGGCGTGCGAGCGCGGCGTCAGACCGACAGGGCCTCGGCCATGTGATCCATGAACGCGCGGATGCGGTTCACGTTCTTCAGCTCAGGGAGCGTGAGGAGCCAGAGATCGCGGTCGTGCGCGGGGTCGATCGGGCCGATGCGCGCGAGCCGCGGGTCGCCGTCCGCCGCGATACAGGCGAGGAAGTGCGCGCCCACGCCGGCGGCGACAGCCTCGTGGATCGCCATCGAGCCGAAATCCACCCGCATCGCGATGCGCGCGTCCGGTACGTTCGCCGCCAGCCACGCGTCGAGCCAGCGCGGGTCGAGCCGCTCGTCCCAGTGGATCCAGGGGAAGTCGGAGTAGCTCGCCTGCGGTCCCGCGCGCTCGACGAGGGCCTTGCTCGCGTACACAGCGAACTGGATGCGGCCGACCTTGCGTCCCACGAGGTGCTCCAGGGGCGAGCTCGTCATGCGCAGCACGACGTCCGCCTCGCGGCGCGGCAGGCTGACCTCGCTGTCGCCGGCGGCGACCGTCAGCTCGATGCCCGGGTAGCGCTCGGCGAACGACGAGAACGCCGGCTGGTACACGCGAAAGAGCATGTCCATCGTGGACACGCGCAGCTTTCCCTGGAGCTGCGCATCCCGGCCGAGCACGCGCGCTTCGAGCGCAAGCAACTCGGCCTCTGTCCGCTCGGCGACCTCCACCGCGTCCTGGCCCGCCGCCGTGGCCTCGTAGCCGTCGGGCATCTGCGCGAAGAGCCGGACCCCCAGGCGCTCCTCGAGGGCCCGGATGCGGCGCGCCACCGTCGTGTGGGTCGTCCGCAGCTCGACGCCGGCTCGGCTCAGCGTCCGGTGCCGCGAGAGGGCGAGCACGTGCCGCAGGTCGTCCCAGTCCACCTGTGCACTGTTGCACAGCGGATCTGCCGATTCAATCAGCAACTGAACGTGGATGAGCCGCTACGCTGGCGGCATGCCGAGCACCGAACGCACGCTCTCGACGCCGTCCGCCGCGATCTCCCCGCCGCCCCGGGACATGAAAGGCCTCCTCTCGGCGCTGTGGGTCTTCGCGATGTTCAACTACCTGTATGCCGACGTCATGGGGCTGATGGACTCGACGCTCCTGACGCAGTACCTGCGCGGCCAGGTCGACTCGCTCCGGATCACCCGCGAGCTCCTCTTCGGCGCCGCCGTGCTCATGGAGATCCCGATCGCGATGACGCTCTTGTCGCGCGTCTTGCCGCATCGGGCCAACCGGTGGGCCAACATCGTCGCCGGCATCATCAAGACCGCGGCCGTCGCGGGGACGCTCTCGATCGGCTCGGCCACAGGCTATTATCTCTTCTTCGCGACGATCGAGATCGCGTGCACGACGCTCATCGTGGTCCTGGCCTGGCGGTGGGCGCCTCCGGCCGCTCGGGAGGCCAGGACGTAGAATGCGCCTTCTACCGCCCGGGCGTCGGTTGTCGGGGCGCCTCGGCCGGCCGCCGCTGCGCACCCCGCCGGATCGAGGACATCCGCGCGCCCGTCCATTTCGGTTGACGCCAGTCATGTGAACGTTCACATTTGCGCCAGGTATTCTCTGGCGTTGCCCTGGACAGGTGCGTCATGCGCGCCGGGGCTCTCTCCTCGTGCGCGTTCACGGTGCCTGTCGGGCTGCTGGCTCCAGGTGAGGCGCATGCAGGGGAGGGGCGTGCCGGCGGACGCGCTCGGCCGGCGTCGCTGCTTCGCGAGGCGCTGGCAGGGCTCGCGGCAGCATCGCTGCGGGTCGGTTCCTCAATCCTCACCGAGTCGACGTGATCTGGAAGCGGCGCGGTGCTCCGCGCAGGCGGCTGGCTCACCTGGCGTTCGAGGCAAAAATCATGCGTGAGAGTCACGATTCAACCGTTCGTCACGTCAAGCTGCTGGTCGCCGCGTCACTCACGGCGTTCGCTGGGCTGGCTGCCTGTTCATCGGACGGGACGGGCCCCGACCTGGCCGGCGGCGACACGTCGGCCGGGGGCAGCAGCGCAACCGGCGGAGCCGACGCCGCTGCAGGAGCCGGAGGAGCGGCAGCGGACGGGGGAAGCGACGGCGCCGGCGCGATGGCCGGTGGAGGAGCGGGCGGCGGCGGCGGCGGCGGCGAGGTTCCAGACGAGACAGGGACGCGGCAAGCGGCGTACTACGTGTCGCCTTCCGGTAGCGACGACAACCCGGGCACGGCCAGCGCGCCGTTCAAGACGGTCACCAGGGCGCGCGACGTCGTCCGCACCGTCAACGCCGACATGACCGGCGACATCTACATTTACCTCCGGGCTGGCACGTACAGCCTCACCGACGCCATCACCTTCGCGCCGTCGGACTCGGGCACGAATGGCCATCGCATCTACTATCAGGCTTACCCCGGGGAAAAGCCCGTCTTGAGCGGCGCGACGAAGGTGACCGGATGGACGCCAGACGCGGGCAATATCTACAAGGCCAGGCTGGACCGAACGACGAAGCTGCGCAACCTGTACGTGAACGACGCTCGTGCCCTGATGACGAGCAAGCGGGTCACGTCGCGCGGCGGGGTCGGGACGTACAGCGTGACGGCCGGGCAGCAAAGCTGGGCCTGGGCGAGCGGCCGCGGCAGCGACGGCGCCAAGTACGACCTCGACGCGGTGCCCGCCATCGCCAGCAACAAGGACGACCTCGAGATCGTGAACGGCACCACCTGGAACGAGAACATCGTCTGCGTCCGCGATGTCACCACAACGCCGGACAACTTCCGCGCGCTGCTCTTTCAACAGCCCTACGGCGCCATTGCGCAGACCCCCGGTTGGAACTCGGGCTTCAGCGTCTCTGGCACCCACACGATCTACAACGCGCGCGAGTTCTTGAGCTCACCTGGTCAGTTCTACTTCGACAAGGCGACGGGCACCCTCTACTACTACCCGCGGCAGGGCGAAGACATCGATCAGGCCGACGTGCAGGCGCCCGTCGCAGAGAAGCTGATCGACATCGCCGGCGCCTCCACCGCCAGCCGCGTCGAGAACCTCACGTTCCAGGGCATCACCTTCGCCAACACCGACTACAACCTGTACAGCGTGGGCTCGTCGCGCGGCAAAGCGACGGTGCAGGGCGCCACCATCTACGTCGCTTACGGCGACGGCAACTGGCACAACAGCAAGTACGAGATCACCGACACGCTGCCCGGGATGATCACGGTCAACAACGCCGACTCGATCGACTTCATCGGCAACGTGGTGAAGCACAGCGGCAACGAGGGCATCTCCTTCGTCAACGACGTCGTGAATTCCAGCATCGTCGGCAACTACATCACCGACATCGCCGGCAGCGGCATCACCGTCGGCCACCCGCAGCACCTGTACGTGGGCGACACAGGCCCGCACCAGAAGTTCGGCCCGGGCGTCGAAGGCATCTGCAAGAACGACACAATCAGCAACAACCTGCTGTACGACGTGAGCTCGCTGCCGGGCTTCGGTGGCCACTCGGGCATCACCGCGTTCTTCGTCGATGGCCTGAAGATCACCTACAACCAGATCCAGAAGACGGCCTACAACGGCATCAACCTGGGCTGGGGCTGGCGGAACTTCCCCGACTCGACCACGTGCAAAGACAACGCGATCAACAACAATCGATTCATCGATACGTTGAGCAGGCTGCACGACAGCGGCGCTGTCTACACGCTGGGTCAGATGCCGGGCACGACCATCAACGAGAACTACGTCAAGGGTATTCCGCCCGCGACGAGCGGCCCCACGTACGGCCTGCACAACGACGAGGGCAGCGCGTACATCACGCAGAACGACAACGTGCTCGACATCGATCCCGGCGTGAAATACACGATCAACTGCGAGGATTTCGGGGCCAAGCACCACCTCACCATCCTGAGGACGTACGCCACGGTGAACAAGATGGGCGTCAACCCGCCCGACAGCAGGATCGACCCGCCGATCGCGGTGCCGGACAACATGTGGCCGGCGGCGCAATACGAAGTCTGCCTGAGCTCCGGCGTCCAGGAGCAGCACCGGGGCATCATCCCCAGCAGCCTGCTCGCGGTTCAAGACTACGTGTTCCCGGCGAGCGCCTCGGTGGCATCCGGCACCGCGACAATCAAGATCAGGAGCGCCGGCGCGGCGGCCAACGCCGTCTGGCTCGCGCCGGCCGGCACCGGCACGTTCACGGAGGGCGCGACGATGACGAGGGCGGCGGGGGACGCCACGTCCATCGCCGTGCCGGCCAGCGCCGGGACGTACAAGCTGTATGTCGTCGATGCGCAGGGCGAGAAGCTCGGTGAATCGGCGGCGCAGCTGCGGGTGCGCTGACATGCCGCGGTGGGCGCCACAGCAGCGGCGCCCACCGCGTTCCCCCGACAGGCCGTGGCGGCGGGCGCTGGCGAGCGAGGCCGCCTCGAGCGTACGCTGAGCTCAGGCGCGCTGCGCCGGCTGCTGCAGCCACTATTCGAGCGGCAGCGCGCGGCGGCCGAGCTCGGCCCCCCGTTCCGCCAGCGTGGCGCGCGACGGCATCGAGCGGCGTGGGCACGTGATCCGAGAGGGGTCCCGGTTCAGGTTGACCCCACCGCCGTCCTCCGACGACGACGGCGGATCAAGGTCGAAGCTGCGGCTGCCAGAGCCACCAGGGAGGTCCCGACGGACTCGCCCGGATCGGCCCTGCCGACCGCGCACGATCCGGAATCAGCGCTGCCCGCCGGGCCACCCGTCGTGACGGCGCCGCCCGCTCCGCCGCTCCCGCCGCTCCCGCCGCTCCCGCCTGCGCCTCCGCTTCCGCCTGCGGTGCCTGTCGCCCCCGTGCTCCCCGCGGTGACGCCGCCCATGCTACCCGGCCCCTGTCCGCCATCCCCACCGTCTCCGCCGGCTCCGCCTGCGCCTCCGCTTCCCCCCGCACCACCGCTGCACTGCTCTATCTCGGGGTCGACCGGCCCGGTCTTGTCGAGACCCAGAAAGGGGATGACGTACTCCGCGGGGAATAGCGCGTCGGACGGGCCGTGATCGCCGCCGATCGAGGTGAACGCGTCGAGGACCACGTAGCCGCACTCATTCGTCCAGCGCTGCCGCGTCGCATCGTGGTTGCCGAGCCGGACGCCCATGTCGGTCGACGTCGGGCTCGCGCTCACGCCCAGGACATCGGTCCATTGCTTGATGGCTTCCGTGTGGTTCGGGTACTTGATGATACTGTCGGCATCGCCGTGGAAAAGCTGCAGCCGCGGGCGATGTCCCGCGTACCCCGGGGCCAGCGTACGGGCGATGTCCCCCCACTCCTGCGCTGTGTGGGTCACCGAGCCGCCTGCGCACGCTCCGCTATACCCGCCGTTGTTGCCTGATTCGTTGGCTGCGCGGCACCCGGCCGGCATGCCCGCGAACGCGGCGCCTGCCTTGAAGACGTCCGGGTAGAGGGCAAGCAGGAGCTCGGTCATCATGCCGCCGGACGAATCTCCCGTCGCATAGACGCGATCCGCGTTGCCTCCGTACGTGTCGAGCGCGTACTTCACCATCTGCCTGATGGCGTGACTGTCGCCACCGCCTTCACGCGTGCGCGTCTTGTCCGACACGACGTCCCAGCACCGTCCGCTGCTGGGGACGACCATGATGAAGCCATGCTCGTCCGCCGCGTCGACGATGCCCCCGCCCCGCGCCTGGCCAAAGACAGCGCTGGCGGTCCCGCCGCAGTAGTGCACAAGAGCCAGAACCGGAGGATTCGGCGCCACGTGGTCCGGGACATAGACGTGCATGCTCACGTCACCGGGCAGACCGCTCGCTCCCCAGCCGTTGACCTGCTGCAACGTCGCCGCGCGCGCGGAGGGCACCGACCCCAGCATGGCTGCGAGCAAGGCGCCCCAGGCAGTCCAGTTTCGGCTCATGATGGAGTTCTCTCCTGTAGGTGAATTGGCTCTCTCGAACCAAGCAAGGCCGCGGCGTGGCAAAAAGGTGCCGAACGGGCGGATTGTGAACGTTCACATGAGCAGCGTCAATTCCAATCGACCGACCCGCTGTGTCGTCCAGTCCGAGGGAGAAGGGGCTGGCGGGGCGCCTCTGGAGCGCGGCGTCACGCGACGTGGTCCTCGCTCGATGCACGGACGAGCCACGGCGCGAAGCGCTGCCGGAGCCACCCGATGGCTGGGTAGCATGGGGGAACACCGGCGCGCGCCTGCGTCGGCGGAGGCGGCACTGGCCCGGGCGCCGGCGGGGGCAGGCGGGGCCGGCGGCGCAGGCGGGGAGACGCCCGGCGTCCCTTCCTACGGGCGCTTCGGCCAGGCCACGACAACCTTCACGCTGCCGGAGCCCGCGCCGAAGGAGGGCGAGCGCCCCGCGATCGCATATCCCGATCTGACCGAGTCCTTCCCGGAGGTCGACTGTCCACCATGACGTCCTCGGGCCGGGGGCGGTCCGGTGGCGGTCGGCGTTCGACCATTCCCAGGACGGCAACGTGCAATACGGCCAGCGCTACGGCAGCTCGAGCTTCCACCACAACATCGTGATCGGGACGGGCGACCTCTTCGTCGAGCTGTTCCCGACGCGCGTGGCCGAGGACCCGCGCGCCGCCGGGGACACGATCTCGTTCACGGACAACTACTTCGCCGATACCTCGCTCTCCGGGGTGTACACGCACGCGGTGGACACGGGCGCCACGATCCGCTTCGAGCGCAACACGTTCCTGGGCTTCCACTTCAACGATGGCGAGGTGTACCCCGACACGTCCGCTGGCCGCGCTGCGGCGCGGGGGCGCCGCAGCGCGGCCAGCGCGGAGCCGCCTGGCCCGGGCGAGACCAGGCGCCCCCGGGGTGTGTCCGCTATGAGAGATGCTGTGTCCGTTATGGTGGACGAGGGCGCCGTGCCGTGGTACCTGGCGATCAACGGACGGAACAGCAATGCACTACCGACAACTGGGTGACAGCGAGCTCCGGGTCTCGGAGCTCTGCCTTGGGACGATGACGTTCGGCGAGCAGAACACGCTCGAGGACGCCAGAGCGCAGCTCGATCGCGCGTTCGAGGCCGGGATCAACTTCGTCGACGCGGCCGAGATGTATCCCGTGCCGACCCGCGCCGAGACGCAGGGCCGCACGGAGAGCTACATCGGCGAGTGGCTGAGCCAGCGGCCGCGCGACAAGGTGGTCCTCGCGACGAAGATCGCGGGGCCGGGCCGGCCCATTCCGTGGGTCCGCGACGGCTCCCTCGCGGTCAACCGCGCGAACGTCCGGCGCGCTGTCGAGGACAGCCTGCGGCGCCTCAGGACCGATACCATCGACCTCTACCAGATCCACTGGCCCGATCGGTACGTCCCGCAGTTCGGCGCGACGGCCTACGATCCGGCGAACGAGCGGTCGAGCACGCCGATCCCGGAGCAGCTCGCGGCGTTCGCGGAGGTGATCCGCGACGGCAAGGTCCGGTATATAGGGCTCAGCAACGAGACGGCCTGGGGGGTGACGCAGTTCAGCCGCGTGGCGGAGCACCTGGGGCTGCCGAAGCCCGTGTCGATCCAGAACGCCTACAGCCTGATCAACCGCACGTTCGACTCGGCGCTCGCGGAGGCGTCGCGCCGCGAGGACGTGCCGCTCCTGGCCTACAGCCCGCTCGCCTTCGGGCTGCTCACGGGCAAGTACCTGGGCGGACCCCCGCCGGGCTCGCGGCTCGCCCTGTTCGAGACGTTCGGCCAGCGCTATAGGAAGCCCAACGTGGACGAGGCGGTGCAGGCCTACGTGAAGCTGGCGCGCGCGAACGGGCTGACCCCGGCGTCGCTCGCGCTCGCCTTCGTGCGGAGCCGCTGGTTCGTGGCGAGCACGATCATCGGGGCCACGACGCTCGATCAGCTCGAGGAGAACCTGAAGAGCGCGGGCGTGGTGCTCGGCAAGGACGTGCTCGCGGAGATCGACAAGATCCACGCCCGGTACCCGAGCCCGGCGCCGTGAGCGCGCCGGCCGCAGAGCCGCTGCCCCCGCGGGGCGCGCGGCGCTCGTTCGCCGAGGCCGAGAAGCGGCGCTTCATGGCGAGGGCGCTGGAGCTGTCGCGCGGGGCGCTCCCGCGCTGCCGACCCAACCCGCCGGTGGGCTGCGTCGTTGTGCGCGGCGCGAGCGTCGTCGCGGAGGGGTTCACGCAGGCGCCCGGCTGCCACCACGCCGAGGCGATGGCGCTGGCGAGGCTCCCCGGCGATCTCTCCGACTGCGCGGCGTTCGTGACGCTGGAGCCCTGCTCGTTCTTCGGCCGGACGCCGTCGTGCGCGCGGGCCCTGATCCAGCGGCGCATCGGCGCTGTGTTCGTGGCCGTGATCGACAGCGATCCAAGGAACCTCGGCCGCGGGGTGGCGATGCTGCGCGCCGCCGGCATCCCCGTCGAGGTAGGGACGCTCGCCGACGAGGCGGAGGCGNGTCGAGGTAGGGACGCTCGCCGACGAGGCGGAGGCGTTCCTCGGCAGGTACCTCATCCGCTGACGCCACGCTTACGCAACGGCGGCGCGCTGCGGCGGCCAGGCGAGCCCGCCCCGCGATCCGGCGAACGGCGCGCCCTCGAGCGGCGCGCCGCGCAGAGGGAGCCGTGGTGATCCGGGATTATCCTGCGCGCGCCGCGCGACGGGATTGCGCCGACACAGCGGACCGGCTGCGATCTGCCCACCATCGCGAAAATACGTTTCTTTTCGAATGCTTATGCTCGTTGGTGGCCGCCGTGCATACTCCGCGGGCTGCGCGGGGCGTGGGAAGGGGAGGCTCCCCTGCTCGCGGAGGCGCGGCGCGCGCCAGGCGGGCAATCCTGCGGTTCCGGAGGGGTTGCGCTCGGCAGGAAGGGAAGAGACGCAGAATGACGAAGCTACCCAGGCGAAGCTTGCTGGAAGGCCTGCTGGCGCTCGGCGCCGCGGGGTGCGCGGCCTCGGCGACGGCGACCGCCGCGGGCGATCGGCCGCAGGCGCGCCCGCCGACCGACGCGTGGCAGGGCGTCCGGGACGAGTTCGATGTGTCGCCGGCGTGGATCCACATGACGGGCTTCCTGCTCGCCTCGCACCCGCGGCCGGTCCGCGAGGCGATCGAGGCGCTGCGGAGGGAGCTCGACGACAACCCGGCGCACGCGCTCGAAGCGCACGAGGATCCGGCGCCGGTGCGGGAGGCGGCCGCGGCGTACATGGGCGCGGGGGCCGAGGAGATCGCGCTCACGGGCAGCACAACGATGGGGCTCGCCTCGCTGTACCTCGGGTTGCCGCTCCGGGCGGGCGACGAGGTGCTCACGACGGTGCACGATCACTACGCCACGCACGAGTCGCTCCGGTTCGCGGCGGAGCGGACGGGCGCCACGGTGCGCAAGATCGCGCTGTACGAGCGGAGCAGCGCCGCGACGGCGACGGAGATGGCGGGGGCGATCGAGGCGGCGATCACGCCGGCCACGCGGGTCGTGGCGATCACGTGGGTTCACTCGGGCTCGGGGGTGAGGACGCCTGTGCGCGCCATCGCCGAGGTCGTCGCCCGGGCGAACCAGGGGCGGGCGCCGGGGGATCGCGTCGTCTGCTGCGTGGACGGCGTGCACGGCTTCGGGGTCGAGGACGCCACGATGGCCGACCTCGGCTGCGACTTCTTCGCGGCCGGCTGTCACAAATGGATCTTCGGGCCGCGGGGCACGGGCGTGCTCTGGGGCAGGGCCGAGCTCTGGCCGATGCTGCGCCCGAGCATCCCGCACTTCGGCCAGGAGGGATACGGGGCCTGGCTCCGGGGGCAGCCGGCGCCGCCCACCACGGCGAACATGATGACTCCCGGCGGGTTCCACGCCTTCGAGCACCGCTGGGCGCTGCCCGCGGCGTTCGCGTTCCACCGGCGCATCGGCAAGGCCAGGGTCGCGGCCCGGATCCACGCGCTGAACCGGCAGTGCAAGGAGGGGCTCCAGGCGATGAGGCACGTCACGCTGCACACGCCGATCGACGACGCGATCTCCGCGGGGCTCGTCTGCTTCGAGGTCGCGGGGATGTCGACGGCGGCCGTCGTGGGGAGGCTCCGCGAGCGGAAGATCATCGCGTCGGCGGCGCCGTACGCGACGCGGTATGCCCGCGTGGCGCCGAGCCTGCTCAACTCGGAGGCGGACGTCGAGGCGGTGCTGCGCGAGGTCCGGGCGCTCGCGTGAGGGGAGGGGGGCGTTCGAGGAGCGCCCTGCGCGAGCGTACCGCGCTGGCCGTCGTTCAAGCGACCAGCACGGCGCGGAACCGCGCCTTGCCCTGGCGGGGGTCTAGAGCGACAAACGGATTGAAGAGGCGAAGACAGAACGAGAATTTAACGCAAAGGCGCAAGGACAAGGATCTCTTTTTACGTCTTTACGCCTTTGCGTCGTTGCGTTGATCTCCGGGCTAACGAACAGGATGGACGGGCGGCTCTCCGTGTAGACACGCGCGCCTCGACAGGCGCGACGACGACGCCATGGCCGCTCCGGACGAGGCTCCCCCGCCAGACTCAGAACTCGCCCGAGACAGTGAGGCCCGCGGCGCCCTCGGGGCCCGACGGTGCGAGGCTCAGGCCGGCCCGGCGCAGGTCCTGCTGATAGGACTGCGCTGGATGGTCGACATCCAGCATGGCGAACGACCACACGCAGGTGAGCAAGCCGGTCGTCACGCTCATCAGGCGCTGTGACTCCGGCAGGTCGGGGTCGAGCGCGGGCAAGGCAGCGGCGACCCCGCCGAGCGCGACCGGCAAGTGAATGGCCCAGCTCGGGATCGCAGGCGCGGTGCCCAGCAGATCCCGCTCGATGCCGGCGACCTGCGCGCCTGACAGCCGCGCGCGCCACGCGGGCGTCGCCACCAGGGCGTGGTCGGCGCGGAGACGGGAGACCGGCGTGTAGCTGGACAGCACCAGGTTCAGACCGGAGAGGGCGCCGGATAGGTAATATCCCGCCGAGAGGACCACCGGCGTCATCCTCGGGAGCGTGCGGCTGTCGAGGAGCGAGAACCCGAGCCAGAGGCTCCCTTGCGAGAGCAGCCCGGCCGTCGCCAGGGTGCCCCGCCGGTAGGTCTCCGGCGCAGCGAACCCGACGAGGCCTCCGGCGAGCATCGTCGCGGACCCGGACGCCCAGACGATGCGCAGCGGCGCGTCGAGGTCTCCGGCCAGGCTCACCGCCGCGAGGCTCGCCGCGCCGAGACCGCCGAAGAGGATCGGCAGCGCTTTGCCGGAGGAATGGAGCCTTGTCGCGTCGTGGAAGTGCGTCGCCAGCAGCGCGGCGCGCTCGCGCCGCTCGGCGACTTCCTCCGGACGCTCGCTCTCCTCCCATGTCGGGGCCATCGCCTCCTGCGCGGCGGCGCGCCCCGGCAGCGACAGGCACGCCGCCGCGGCTCCCACCATGACTGCCCACCGCGCGCGGCGCATGAACCATGACGACCAGACCATAGGAAGCCTCTCCGTTGAATCATCTCGTGTCGACTGCACTCGACACCTTCGACGAACCGAGCACGCCAATCCCCCTCTGGAGCGCTCTTCAAAGCACGTTCGCGCCGGTGATCACCTGTCCGTCGTCGCGCCGAGGAGCGCGCGCACGCCCGCTGCGTGCGGGCTCGTCGGGCGTGAGGCGAGGAATCGCTGGCCCAGATCGGCAGCGCGGGCCCGATCGCCGAGGCGGATCAGCGCCTCGATGCGGAGCACGGTGGCCTCCTCTCCCATCGCGCTCCGAGGGAACCTCGCGTCGTGGGCGTCGAGCGCTGCAAGGCACCCCGCCGCGTCGCCTGCGCCGAGGGCGTCACGCGCGCGATCGATCATGGCGACCTGCTCGCCGAGCGCGTCGGCCGGCGCGACAGGCGCGGATCGCGCGGGCGACGCGGCGCCCTTCGGGCGCGGAGGGCTCGGCGCGCGTGTCACGGGCCCCGAGGGCGCCGGTGCGGGCGCGACGGGCTG
>NZ_JEMA01000767.1 GCF_001589285.1 Sorangium cellulosum
GTACCCGCCGGCGTGACCGGCGCCGGCGTGCCGGGCGACGCCGTCGGTCCAGCCGGCGCCTCGTCGGCCGGCGCCTCCGTGGTGTCGGTGGTCGACGTCGCGCGGCCCGTGCGCCCCTTGTAGAGGGACGGGGCGATCACGTCGGCGTCCTCCTCGTCCCAGCGCAGGAAGGCGACGGCGCGGCGGATCTGGTCATAAGCATGGACGAGCAGCGCGAAGGCGCGAGCCCGCCTGTCCGCGGCCTCGGTCGGCCCGGGTCCCTTGCCGTGCTCCCGCACGCCGAGGGCAGCGAGGAGCTGCGGTCCAATCTCCCCGGCGCGCTTCACCTCCTCCTCGGTCGCCGCCGTCTTACCGGCGATCTCGGACCAGCTCGCGCTGAACAGCGCCGAGAGCGCCACGAGGTCGTTGGCGATGTCGATGTGCCCCTGCCCCGCGCGGATGTCCGCGACCGTCGCCGCGTCGAGCAGGCCGCGGCGAGCGAGCGCCTCGGCGTCGCCGAGCAGGTTCTCGCGCAGCGGGGCCGCCTCGGCGAGGAGCGGCTTCAGCGCGTTCTCGGCGCCTCCGCTCGACAGCCACAGGAGGTGCGCGTACCAGGCGGCGAGCGCGTAGGTCTCGAGGCGGTCCAGCCGCGCGATATCGAACGTCGGCAGGTGCGCCGCGATGTCGCCGCGCAGCGCGCGGAGGCCAGGAAGCACGCCGAGCACCTGGGAGACCGCGCGGGGAACGTCGAGGTTCAGGGGGATGAGCCGGTCCGGGCTCAGCGCCTCGATCTCGGGGAGCGCCTTGTCGAAAGCCGCCGCCGCCTGAGGCGGGGCCGCGGGCTCCGAGGGCTGCCTGGGAGCGGACTTTTTCTTGACCGAAGACGATTTCGCCATGAGGGGATTACCTCTCGCTTGTCCCCATCGCCGAGCCGTGGAGGACAGGAAAGGACACGCCCTCTACCCCCCGCGATGGACGTTGTTGTGAGCGCCCGGCGCGCGCCGGACGTTCCGGCCAGGCATAACGATCGGCCCGGATGCGTCAACGCGCCTGGCATGATCCTGACGACAAGGCCGCCGGATGTCGTGAACCTGCGCCCGGGCAACTCGGCTGCCCTGTCCGGACCATGTCCGGTGCCTTGAGGGCTGCGCGGCAGCCTTACACAGACCGTTTCCGGTGCCCCGAGGGCTGCGCGGCAGCCTTACACAGACCGTTTCCGGTGCCCCGAGGGCTGCGCGGGTAGTGCTCAACTTTGAGCCGGAGTGCTCAAAATAGCCTGATTCGCGTGGCGAACCTCGATCTCGGTCCGTAGCGTTCGGCCGCAAGTAGTGCAGCCCGCGGCGATTGCCGTCGCCCGGGCTGCGTGGCCGAACCCCGATCACGCGAGGTCCGACGATGCAGTTGTACCTGATCCCTCCCGACGGAGGGCAAGGCGAAGGTGCGCCCAAGCGCCGCCGCCGAGCCGCCCCCAGCATCTCCCTCACCCCGACCCAGCGCATGCGGCTACGTGCTGCCTTGCGCCACCTTCGAGCCGCGTACGGCTCGTGGCCATGCCTTGCCGCGGTGATGGGCGTGTCCGTCAACTGCATCGAGGGCATCGCCAACGGACGCGACAACGGCTCGATCACGACCGCGCAGCGCGCCGCCATGGCGGCAGGCGTCTCCGTCGAGCAGCTGCTCGGCGGGCTCGCCGTCGCCGACGGCGACCTCTGCCCGACGTGCGGCGCGCGCCGGGGTGCCCCATGAAGCGCCCGCGGAAGGGGGCCGGACGCCCGCCTGCCGCACGACATCCACGGAAGCGCCCGTCGATGGAGGCGATCCTCGCGGAGCGCCCCCTCGTCCTCGCGACGCTCGCCGGCATCCCCAAGCGCGACCGCCGCGACGTGGAGGCCGAGGTGTTGCTCAACGCCTGGAACGCCGTCCGACGCGGGCTCTACCGCCCTGACCCGAAGGACAAGCCGCGCGACGCGCTGAGGAAGTGGCTCCACGGGATCGCGTGGCGCCTCGCCTCGCACTACGTCAACAGCGCGTACGTGCGTCACGTCGTGCCCCATCCGTCGCCGCTCGGCCTGCTCCGTGAGCCCGTCGGCATCGACATGCACGCGCAGATGGAGGCTCGCGAAGTGCTGGACGCGATGGCCAGCCTGCCGCCCTGGCAGGTCGATGCGCTGCTCTCCGTGGACGATCCGGAGAGCCTCGTCGCGTACGCCAAGCGGCGCCGGATGAACCCGAGCACAGCGGCATCGCGGCTCCGGATCGCTCGCGAGGCGTTGACGCTGAAGCTGCGGAGGTGGCGGCGGTAAGGGAGGGCAACCCGACCGCGAGGCACTCGGCGAAGCGGTCGGGGTGCTGATGGCGCTCGACGCCATCAAACGATGGCAACTGAAACACCAACTGCTTAGACAGCGTTTCCTGGACGACAAGTGACGCTCAGTGAGCGCCTACCTTTGGTAGCAGCGGCATTCTAAAGAGCGGGAGCACGAGCGGCGGCATCCCCATCTTTGCAACGAGCGAAAACGCGAGCTCCCTAAAGAACGGCCATACATTAAAAACCGCGTTTCTACCGGCAAATAGATGAGCAATATCAGCTGCACATTCTGCACTGTCGCGCAACCGGTACGTCACATTGTACTCAGCAAATACCTCCAAGACACTACTGTCTTTGGCGGTCGCTGGCTCCAGTACGAGCGTGAGACGCACGCCGCAGCTTAAGGTCCTGGACTCGTCCACATACTCACCTCGAAACTGCGGCGATTTTACTCGCAGTACAAGGTCTCCGTCATCAGGAAGCCGTTCCGGAAATAAATCGGCCTTCGAACGGATGAGTTGCAGTCCGAGCAGCTCGGTGGCTGCGACGAGCTTATTGTATCTCTCGATCTCGACCGTGGCCGGCTGCGGTGCAGCATCCGACCCCTTCTCGCTTTTCTCGCGAGCAGTGAGGCGCTTGGTTGTCGCCTGCTTGGTCGCCGTCCTCTTCATTTAGATCCCGATATCCGCTCAGTGTTATTCGCGGGTTCCGTGTGCCACCGGCCGCGAGCGACTGCAGGTGTCGGAATGGCCCGATGAATCTCAACGACGTCCGCAACCGGCTCGGAAATGCTCTGCCAACCAGTAACGCGTCCGAATGGAATCACGCATCCCCCAGATGGCTGCTTCTCGCGAACATGAATCGACAGATTCAAGTTCAATGCTTCGGCAGCGCGGCAGACCGTCCGAAGTGTCAGGCTGCCGCCAACTTCATGGTGAAGTAGCCTCTGGACCTGCGAGAGCGACGTTCCCATCTCTTTCGCGAGCTCGCGCACGCTAAGATTTTTACGGCATCGCGCTTCCTCGAAAGACTCGGCAATGCGGCGTCGGAGTCGGTTCTCTACAAACGCAGTGCGTGCGTCCCGTACCGAGAGAACCTCTCTCGCGAGGTCGTCAAATTCGTACTCACTTGCCACGGTTCTGAACCTCCTCGCGTCCTCCACGTTCACGCTGGTCAGATCCATCGTGTTTCGACGCTAGTTCCTGAGCCTCGCGGAGTCGGCTCGCCAGCCTTGTCTTCATCCCGTCCGTGAGGTTCGTTTTTCGTTTGTTGGGGTCCAGCGCGAGCATCCAGAGGTTTCCGCGTATGACGGCAAAGTAGATCCGAACACTATAGCCGCCGATGTACAGGCGAAGGTACCCGATTCCGTCCAGATCGTCACCGTTCAGCCTGTCTTCGTTAGGATGCAGCCTCCGGTTTTCCTTCGCTTCACGAAGGGCGCCGAGCTCGTCCACGAGGATACCTGCGAGTTCCCTGTCTGCGACCTTGTCGGACGCAAGAAGCTCGCGGAACTCCGCGCCGAAGCGCGGATGCTGCAATCGCTTGATCCTCGGATGGCGATCTTCCAAGTGATTGTACCCAAAAATTGGTACACCGCAAGGTAGTCGCTGCAGGCCGCGTACGTCAAGGTCGTGCTCGGCCTCGACGCTAAATTCCTGGAATTATAGCAAAAATCCGACGGCCTTGTTCGATGCGAGCCGCCGCATCCGGCCGGTGGTGGGCACGCTGCGGGCACGTGCGCGATGGGCTCCAACTTGGGGCAGCTTCTTCGCAGAGCTGGCAGGAGCCACGGGCGGAGCCGGCTCACTGCCAGCCGATACAGCCTACTCCGCGCCGCCCGGCGGGTCGCCGAACAGCTCCAACTGCACCGGCGCTCTCGACTTCGGGCGCCACGCGAACAGATCGAGCTGACCGACGCGCTCCGGTGGAGGCGCAGCGGGCTCGACGGCGGACGGCGTTGCGGGTGCAGCGACGGGCGCGAGGGTCGGCGGAGGAACTGCCGGGACGGGCGCCGTGGGCGGCGGCTGCGGTGCAGAGGGCGCTGACGGTGCGGAGCCGCCCGGGAGCACCCGGAGCCAGCCACGGCCGGCGGGGAACTCGCGGGCGATGCCCTCCGGCTTCGGGATGGCGAGCGGCAGCGGCTCCGGCCAGCGCGGCGTCCATGAGCTCCTGCAACGACCACACGCGGTTCGTGATGCCCGCAGCCATCGCCGGGGTGATCCGCATGTCCCGCGGGATGTGGCAGAAGTTCGCGTGGAAGTAGTGCGGTCTGATCGCGGCGCGGTGCCGCGTGACCTTCTTCGAGACCGCGAGCGTGCGGCGCCGGAGCCGCGCGTTCCATTGCTGCGCCGTGAGGTTGCTCCGCTCGACGCCTCCCAGTATGCCTGCCAAATGATGTAGCATCTACCGCATGATTCAGATCCATGGGAAGATCGAAGGGGATAAGGTGTTTCTCGAGAGCACTCAGCTGCACGGCATGGTGACAGGTTCGGTAACCGTCGCATCCGGCGTTGAACTAGAACTACATGGGACGATTTGCCGAGATCTGCACGTACTGCACAACGCCACGGTCTATTTACATGGCACCGTGGGTGGGAATGTGGTCAATGATGGTGGCACGATCGACGTGTTTGGTGTTGTGCGAAAGCAATTGCTCGACAACTCGGGGACCACGACAATCCACACGGACGCCATAATCTCCGGAATTCGCCGATAGCTCCGCTCGACGAGCTAAGTCCGAGCTACGCAGCTACATCTCGGTCGCGGCGCTACAGTCGCTGAGTCGGCGATGGTGTCAGTCTCAAGAAGGGATTCTTCTAGTCGAAAAGTGACAACTGCACCATCCTGCGCGGCCCCGGCGCGGGGGGCGGCTCTGGTTTGGGCCCCTCTGGCGGCGTAGGCGCCACAGGCGCAGCCGGCGCGGCGCCGACGAGCCGAAGGAAGCCACGCCCGTTCGGCAGGGCCCTGGTGGGCGTCGTAGGCGTCCCCGCGGGCGGCTCCGGCAGCTTGAGCGCCTTGGGCTTCGGGGGCTCCCCCGGTGCCTCGGAGAGCGCCACCTCGACGAGCTCCTCCACGCTCCACACATGGTCTGTCAGCCCGGCCTCCATGGCGGGCGTCACGCGCAGCGCCTCGTGCGGACGGCAGAAGTTGTAGAACGCCATATGCAGCGCGACGGCCGCCTTGTGGTGCGGGAGGCGCTTGCTGAACCCGTTGCAGAGCCGCGTGAAGCGGCGGATGTGCATGCGGATCGTGAGGTTCTGCCGCTCGATGTGGCTCGTGCTGGCGCGCTTCATGTCGGGCACGCCGAACACGGGCGTCTTCGTGATGAACGGGTGTTACCGAGCCGACTGGCTG
>NZ_JEMA01000768.1 GCF_001589285.1 Sorangium cellulosum
CGGCTCGACGGCGCGCTGCGCTCGTTCGCGCGGCTCGACGGCGCGCTGCGCTCCTCCGCGCTCCTCTCCCTCGAACAGCTCGACGAACCGCTGCCCCACCTCGCGCGGCGCGGGGCTGTCCTGCGCGACCTCGCGCGGATCGCTCTGCGGCGCCTCCTCTTCCGGTTCCGGCTCGGCGCTGTGGGTGACCACCTCGTGCGCCTCGCCGCCGTGGATCACCACCTCGCGCGGCTCGGCGCTGTGGGTGACCACCTCGTGCGCCTCGCCGCCGTGGATCACCGCCTCGCGCGGCTCGGCTCCGTGCGGCGCCGCCTCGCTCGTCAGGGGCGCGGCCTCGCGCGGATCGCGCACCTGCGCCTTCCGTCCGCGCTTCGGCTTCGGCGGGGCCGCCGGCTCCTGAGCGGCGGCGCCGGTCGGCGCGCTCTTCCACAGGTCGAGCGCCGGCGCCTCGACGCCGGCCGGCTCGATGGGCGTGCTCCTCGCGCCGGGGTCCGAGAGCGGCTCGTCGGCGTCGTCGGCCAGCGCGGCGATGATCGCGTCGGGGCTCGAGTTGCGCGCGATGATCGGCGGCGCCTCCTGCTCCGAGCCCGCCGCCCGCCGCTCCATGTCGCGCGCCGCGGCCCACGCCCCGAAGAGCGCGCGCGCCCAGCCGGCGACGCGCGCCGCGATCGCGACAGCGAGCTGCTCGGCCCGATGCGCGAGCTCGATGAACGAGAACGTCGCGCGGCCCATCAGGATCAGCGCGACGATGGTGAGCCCGATGATGTACGACCCGATGTTCGAGAAGAGCGCGCGCAGCACCTCCCCGAACAGCTCCCCCACGGCCCCGCCGAGCGGCATCGCGCCGAACGCGACCGCCCGCGGGAACGCGACGTGCGAGAGCGCCGCGAGCACCACGACCACAACGATGTCGCCGCTCAGCCGGAACAGGCTCGCGATCGAGCGCTTCGCCCCGAGCAGCGGCATCGCGAGCAGCGCCAGCTCGAGCGGGACGAACCACGCGATGACGCCGACCGCCTCGACCGACGCGCCCGCGAGCGCCGCCCCCACGGGCCCGACCCAGTCCTCGCCCACGAGCTCCGGGCGCAGCGGATCCGCGCGAAACGAGGCGAGCGCCAGCGCGCTGTACAGCGCCGACACCAGCAGGACCAGCGCCGCCGCATCGCGGGCGTAGCTATGCCCCCGCGGCGCCGCAGGACCCGCGACCCCCACCGGACTGGTCCGTGCGGCGCCACGTGCCCCGGACCGCAAGGGCTCACCAGGGCCGGCGGCAGGCTGGGCACGGCGAGGAGCGAACAAGGGGACGTTCATACCTACCTAAACCTACTTTGCTCACATATGCGTACTCCGCCCCGGGGGCAAGAAGTCTGGCAGGGCTGGTAAGAATCGGGCAAGGGCGGAACAGACGGGCGCGTTCGCGTACCTCCGCGCGCTTGCGTGCGCTTGCGTGCGGGCGCGTGCGCCCGAGCTCGCCGGCGGTGCGGCTCAGCCTTCTCCGGAGCGTGACGGGCGCGGGCGCGGCGAGGGCGCGGCGCGGTGGCGAGATGGAGGGGAGGGGACGACGCCGCGCTGGAGTTCAGGCCCGATCTGGCGGAAACTCACCCGTGCTCCCTTCTCGTCGGCCTTGAAATTCTTTCAAACAGGACGCGGCGGGCGGTACCATCCCCACCCTCCTGGGACGTGCATGGAAACTGTCGAACGAGCAGGGCGGCGCGCTGGCGCTGCGGGCCTTCTTTTGCTGTGCCTCGCCACCGCCGGCATGGGGCTCGCCACCAGCGGGTGTCGCGTCAACGAGAACGACATCCACCGCTGGGAGAGCACCGCCCACGGGCCGGACAAGCTCAGGGCCGTCTTGTTTCACGACAAGTACGACAACTCGCTCCGCGTCGAGGCGGCCACCTCGCTCATCCGCATGAAGCCGCGGCAGGGCCGGCGCGTGGGCATCGGCATCATGGTCGAGACCCTCGCGACCATGGCGCCCGAGGCCCGG
Source organism: Sorangium cellulosum (assembly GCF_001589285.1). Lineage (GTDB taxonomy): Bacteria > Myxococcota_A > Polyangia > Polyangiales > Polyangiaceae > Sorangium > Sorangium cellulosum_G. Next base: position 1,991 of record NZ_JEMA01000768.1, read on the forward strand.
CAGCCCATCGTCGCGGCGCTCGTGCCGACGATCATCGCCGAGCTCAGAAAGCCGCCGCCCGTCGCGCAGCCCGGGCAGCCGGTCCCGCCGGACACCTCGTTCCCCTACAAGGACGCCGCGTACGCGATGCTCACGTCCGACCGGACCGTGATCATCGCGGATGAGGGGCTGAAGGAGGGGCTCAAGGCCGCCCTCATCGACTGGGCCATGGCGGACTTCGAGCACCGGCTCGAGGACCGCTCCCAGGCGTACGGGATGGAGCAGCTCCTGCGCTTCATCGGCCCCCCCGCGGTGGCCGGCCTGCCCAAGCTCATGACGCGCGAGGCGAAGCGGCTCGACCAGATGGCGTCGCTCGTGGCCGAGTACGGCGACCCGCAGGCCAAGGAGGCCGCCTCGGCGAACCTGGTCGCCATCGCGAAGTTCGTCACCTCGAGCGACTGGGTCAACGTCAAGAAGCCCGATCTCCAGGCGGCGAACGCCGCGTCGAAGCTCACGCCCACCGAGAAGCAGTTCGAGGCGCAGCTCGCGCAGTACCAGGAGGAGGAGCTCTTCCGGGTCTTCGGCTCGATGAAGAAGCTCGGCGGCCGGCCGTCGGTGGACTTCCTCCTCGCCTTCGCGGCGGACACACAGCAGCCCGAGAAGCGCCGCCAGGCCGCGCTCGCCGCCCTCGAGGGCCGGCTCGATCGCAACAACCCGAGCGACATCCAGCGCATCCTCGAGATCGCGACCGCCGACGCGCCCGACGTGGTGCTCGACCAGGCCTTCCGCCGCGTCGGCGAGATGCCGCGTGAGCTCGTCGTCGAGAAGCTCTACGGCCTCTTCAAGACCGACAAGTGGAAGATCCGCCGCGCCGCCGCCGCGACCATCCTGAAGATGTCGACGGTGAAGCACATCGACGAGTTCATGAGCAGGCTCCCCGACAGCAAGGGGTTCGCCATGCCCGAGGCGCTCACGTACGGCGCGGCGTTCGGCGACCTGAAGGAGGGCTCGCCCCTCGAGGCCCTGAAGAAGCACTTCGCCGCGGGGCCGGCGCCGGCGCGGACGAGCGCCATCGCGTACTACTTCACCTTCGGCACCGCCGCCGACATCGAGGCGGTCAAGCCGCTCGAGGGCGACACAACGCGCGCGCCGGTCTGCGATGCAGACCCGGACTGCAAGTGGGCGTGCGAGGTGCCGAAAGAGGGGTCGAACGAGCGCGAGCTCAGGGACGTGAAGACCGTCGGCGAGTTCGTTCAGTACTGCATCGAGCCGGCCATGCAGGAGCGGAAGCCGGAGGGCGAGAAGAAGTGACGCGAGCGCCGGCTCAGTACGCGAGAATCCCGGGCGACGCCGCGGCGATTCCAGGAGGTCCTGCGCGGCGCCGCGCGCCTCTCGCGCCGCGCTTCGCCGCTGGATCGCCGTGCGATCCGGGCGCAGGTCTCGCGGCGAGCTGCGCGGGTGATCACGGGATCTCACGACGGCATGTTCAGGGTCGCAGCGCGCCATCGGCGCCGCCGAGGGCCATCAGGTTCTTGCAGGGAAGAGGCCGGGAGGAGGCTTCCCAGCGCAATTCATCCTCCATTATCGTTGGGTAGAGATGAGCGCGGATCCGAACAAGAAAAGCGCACGGACGTTCCAGTGTCGCGATGTCCTTTGGGAGACGTTCGAGCAGATGGCGCGCGAGCTCGAGTGCTCCATCGACTACCTCATCAATGAGTCGATGAAGCAGTACGCGCGGCAGCGAAGCTACAGCCCGCGCACGCCTTTTCCGCCGCCCGCCAGGGTCGACGCGCCCCCCGGCTCCGGACAGCAGGCGATCGCGCACGCTCATCAGGCCAATGCGATGCCCCCCAACCCGCCGCTCCAGCCGCCCGGGCTGGCGACGCCGGGCTCGCCGCCGCCCTTCGGCGGGGGCGTCTCGCCGATGGTCGCGCTGCAGCAGCAGCCGGCGGCCGGCGGGTCGCCTTAC
>NZ_JEMA01000769.1 GCF_001589285.1 Sorangium cellulosum
GACGGCCGCCTGCACGCCGGCGACGCCGCCGTCCAGCAGGGCCGGGGCGCCGCCCTCCAGCGCACAGGCGACGCCGCCGTCGAGCGGGGCCGGCCTGCGCCGCGCCCGGATCGCGTGCCTCTGCGAGTGCGGCGCGCAGCTCGTCTTCGGCGGCCGCTACGCCGAGGCCGACGCGCTGCTCGCGCGCATCGACGAGGACCTCCGCGCGCCCCCGCCGCCGGACGCCGAGCTCGTCGCGATGNCCTCCGCGCGCCCCCGCCGCCGGACGCCGAGCTCGTCGCGATGGCGCAGCAGCTCCGCGCGATCCGCGCCTCGGCCGGCGGTGACCCCGAGGCGTGCCTCGAGGGGCTGGAGGCGGCGCTCGCGGCCTTCGAGCAGGCCGGGGACCGGCGCAGCGCGTGCGTGATCGGCTCGAACCTCGGCTTCATCTACGCCGAGCTCGGCGAGCTCGGGGCGGCCGAGTCCGTGCTGCGCGCCGCCCTCGAGGTCGCCGACCGGCTGGGGCTGCGCGAGCTCGCGACCGTGGCGATGCACAACCTCGGCCACGTGCTCGGGCAGCTCGGCAAGCTCGACGAGGCGCAGCTCGTCGAGCGGCGCGCGGTGGAGGCGTTCCAGCAGCGGGGCGACCTCCGCATGGAGGGGGTGGCGCGGACGTACCTCGCGAAGATCGCGCTGCTCGCGGGCGACGCCGCGACCGCCGAGCGGGAGGCGCTCGCGGCCGAGGCGGCGCTGCACGTGGCC
>NZ_JEMA01000770.1 GCF_001589285.1 Sorangium cellulosum
CGCCAGGGCAGGCGCGCTCGTCCAGGCCGGCGACGCTGCCGAAGAGCGCCCGCGCGCCCTCCACGTCCCCGCGGTGCGCCGCGAGCATCGCGCCGGCGGCGATCCCCGCGCCGCGGAGCGGAACGACGCTCGCCGACGAGGGCGCGGGCCCGGCCCCCGCGGGCTCGCCGCCGCGCTCGATCCGCTCGCTGACCCAGGCCTCCACCGCGGCGTCCGGCTTCCGCGCGCGGCAGAGCGCCCACGCGGCCGCGAGCGCCGCGCCGCCGCGCCTGTCGGCGCGCCATGTCCAGTCCGACAGCCACGCGACGAAATACGCGGCGCGCGGCAGCCCGAGCGGAATGAGCACGCGGCGCGCGACGAACCAGGGCGCGACGAGGAGCACGAGCGGCGCGAGCGGCAGCGCGCACCAGAGCTGACCCGCGGCAAGGCCGATGGCGAGGACGAACGCGACCGGCACGAAGACGATGGTCACCGGGGTGCGCCAGCCGCCCGAGCCGAGCACGAGCTCGCGCCACGGCGCCTCGGGCGAGGCCTTCCGCGCGACCGCCACGCCGATCGCCCGCAGCACGACCGCGATGCACAGGGCGGCGCCCCAGCTCATCGCGACCCCCAGCCGAGCGCCGACAGCGCCTCGGGCCACGGCGCGCGCGGATCCTCTCCGGGCGGCTCCGGCGGCGGCAGGTCGCCGAGGTCGTCGTCGAGGTCGTCCTTCGGCGGGGGCCTCGGGTCGAGCCGCGCCCAGACCTCATGCGCGAGGCGCCGCTCCGGGTCGCGCAGGGCCGCCATGGCCTGGCGCACCTTGTCGGCCGTGCGGACGCCGGGGCCGACCGGCGTCGCGTAGGCCGCGGCGCTCGCGAGCTTGAGCTCGAGCATCCCGAGCAGCTTCTGCCCCTCGCGCTCGACCTCCGCGCGGGTCGCGCTCGGGCGCAGGCCGAGCACGTAGAACGGGTTGTCGCGGATGCGGCCGAGCGCGTCGTCCATCACCGCACCCCCGACTCGTGGCCGAGCCTGCGCTTCTGCGCGTCGACGGGCAGGAGCCGCCAGATCTCCTCGGTGATCGCGCGGAGCGCCGTCGCGTCGCCGCGCTCCGCCGCGCCGCGCCCGTCGCGCACGAGCTTCTGCGCGCGGACCAGGTCCGACGCCTGGTGCGCCTCGGAGGCGGCCTCCTCGAACATCCACACCCACGCCTTCGGGTGCCGCTGGAACGCCGCGCTGCTCAGGTTGCGGACGAGGCGGAGCTGCCGCTGCAGCTCGACCTGGTTCTTCTCGGCGCGCGCCCGCGCCACCCCCTGCGCGGCCTCCTCGAGGAGCGCCTTCTCGGTGCCCGACCCGAGCTGCGAGATCCACACCGACGCGTTCGCGACGGCGGCCTGGGCCTCGGCCTCGAGCTCCGGCCAGCGCTTGTCGGACTCGGCCTGCTCGAGCAGGACGTCGAGATCGAGCAGCGCGCGCCGCGCCTTCTGCCCGGCGTCGGCGTCGCCGCCGCGCGCGGCCGCCACGTCGCGCTCGACCTCGGCGAGCGCGCACTCGACGTAGGTCACCTTGCCGAGCGCGTGCGGCTCGTTCCTGCGCAGGGCGCCCTCGCGCACCGAGGCGAGCCGCTCGCGCATGGCGGCGAGCGAGGCGTCGAGCACCTCGGGCGCCGCCTCGGGGACGAGCAGGTGCGCGACGCCCTCGAACACGAGCCCCTGCGACGGGATCAGCGCGCGCGCCGAGAGGTGCCCGCCGCGGTCGAGCTCGAGCGTGAGCTCGATCGCCGCGCCCGCGGGCAGGGGCGCGGTGAGCCCGCTCCCGTCGATCTCCAGCGTCCCGACCACGCGGCAGAGGTGCGCGACGTCGAGCTCGCCCTGCACGATCGGGATCTTCAGCACGCACGCGCTCGAGCCCTTCGGGACGCTCTCCACGCTGTGGTGCACGAACGTCCGCCGGGCCGGCAGCGGCGCGCCGCGCTCGAAGTAGACCCGCACTGTGTTGTCCGCGAGCGCGACCCCGATCGTGCGCGACAGCGGCGGATCGCTGATGGTGAGCCCCTGGACGATGGTGATCGCCTGCGGGTGCACCGGCACCCGCGCGCCGCCGGCCGCGAGCGCCTCGACGCGGAAGACGTTCGGCCGTCGCGGGAGCAGGTCGACGGTGATCACGAACGCGCCCTCGGCGTCGAGCGGGGCCTCGGCGCTCGTCCAGCCGTCGCCCTCGCGCGCGAGCCGGATCCGCTCGGGCGCGGGCCCCGGCCCCTCCACGACGCGGCCCACGACGTGGGGCGTCAGATCGGACGACATCGCCGGGTACTGGAGCCAGAGCCGGCGGCCCTCTTCCTTGGCCCGCGCGCCCGCGGAGGAGGCCCGCGCGTCCAGGCCCGCCGTGGCCGCGTAGATCGCGGCCCCCTGCGCGACGAGGGTCATCGGGTCGAGCCCCTCGCCGAAGGGCGCGCCGAGCGCGTCGCTCACGCGCGCCCGGAGCGCCGGCATCACCGTCGGTCCGCCCACCAGCACGACGCGCGCGAGCTGCGACGCGTCGAGGCCGTGCGCCGCGAGCAGCCGCCTGCAGACCTCGATCGAGCGGTCGATGATCGGCGCGCAGAGCGCCTCGAGCGTCGACCGCTGCAGGACCAGGTCGACGTCGACATGCGCGCCGTCCACCTCGAACGCCCCGGGGATCGCGAGCGCCGCCTCGTCGGCGCGGGTGAGCTCGATCTTGACCTCCTCGACGGCGAGCTTGAGCTTGCGGAGCGCGGCGGCGTGGCGCGGGTCGGCGCGGCTCACGGTGACGCCCTGGGCGCGCGCGATCTCGGCGAGCGCCCAGTCGACGATGGCCCAGTCGAAGTCGCGCCCGCCGAGGAAGTTGTCGCCGTCGTGGCCGACGACGCGGAGCAGCCCGTCGCGCGTCTCGAGCAGCGACACGTCGAACGTCCCGCCGCCGAGGTCGTAGACGAGCCAGCTCCCCGTGGAGTCCTCGGCCGTCCAGCCGGCCGCGAGCGCCGAGGCCACCGGCTCCTGGATCAGCTCGACGCGCTCGAATCCCGCGCGCCGCGCCGCCTCCGAGGTCGCCGCGCTCTGGGGCAGCTCGAAGAGCGCGGGCACGGAGATCACCGCCGCGGCCGGCAGGGCGCCGAGGTGCTCGGCGACGTCGGCGCGCAGCGAGCGGAGCACCTCGGCGGCGAGCTCCTCGGGCTTCTTCGTCACCTTCGCCGCCGCGAACTCGATTTGCTGGGCGGTGCCCATGAGCCGCTTGAACTCCGCGCGGGTGTTCTGCGGATCGCTCTCGAGGAACCTCCGGGCGCGCGCGCCGACCGTGATCGTCCCGCGCGCGTCGATCCGCACAACGCTCGGGGTGAGCGTCGCGCCCTGGGAGTTCCTGACGAGGGTGACCTTCTCGCCGTCAAAGGCGGCCGCGGTCGAGTTCGTGGTGCCGAGGTCGATGCCGACGTAAAGCGGGCGTGCAGCCATCGCGTGCAAGGATACACGCGCGGAACGGCGGCCGCCCGGATGAGCCGCAGAAGTCCGTGCGGCGGTGAACAGCGGGCGATCGGCGAGCGCCGGGCGCCTGCTCGCCGTAAGCTTCGCGTCGGCACGCCCTCGAGCCCAGGAGCTGACGGACCAGCGCGGCGCGAGTAGAATCAGGCCATGCGCTGTGCGACCCCGTGGCGTGTCGACCTCGATGATCCGCGCGCTCCGACCGCCGAGGTCTGGGAGCAGCTCACGCCCGCGCAGCGCCGTGAGCTCGTCGACAGCCTTCCGTCCGAGTTCCCTCTGGATGAGGCCTCGCCGCCCGAGGGCGATCCGCACTGGCACCCGGTGACCCGGGCGCGCACGACGCTCGAGCGCTGGTTCCGGCGCGCTGGCCGCCGCGTCTACGTCAGCGGCAACCTCGCCGTGTACTGCCCGGGCGAGCGCGTCTTCTCGCCCGACGTCATCGCGGTGGTCGACGTGGAGACGCACGAGCGCGACCGGTGGGTCGTGTCGGACGAAGGCAGGGGCCTCGATGTCGCGCTCGAGGTGATCGTCCGCGGAAAGCGCAGGAAGGATCTCCAGCGCAACGTGGAGTGGTTCGCGAGGCTCGGTATCCCGGAGTACTTCGTGTACGACCGCACGCGCGGCTCGCTGCGCGGCTTTCGCCTGCCGTCCTCGGCGGCGAAGGTGTACGAGCCCGTCATCGCCCAGCGCGGCCACTACGCCTCGCGGGTGCTCGGGCTCGATCTCGTGATCGAGGACGGCAGGCTCCGCTTCTATGCGGGCGACGCCGCGATCCCCGATACGGACGAGCTCATCGACAAGCTGGGCGCCCTGGTCGACGCTGCGGAGCAGCGCGCGCAGGAGATCGAGTCGCGCCTCGACGAGGAGGCCCGCGCCCACGAGGAGGAGGCCCGCGCCCGCGAGGAGGCCGAGCGCCGGCTCGCGGAGGCGATGGCGGAGCTCGAGCGGCTCCGGCGGGAGCGCGGCGGCGCCTGACGCCAGGCGCCCGCGATCACCCCGCGAGGAGCTGCGTCACCCAGACCCGCCCGCTCGCGTCGCGCACCACCGCGACGCCGGTCCTGCCGTAGCGCCGGTCGAGCAGGTTGCCCCTGTGCGACGGGCTCGCCCAGATCGCGCGGTGCGCGCCCTCGGTCGTGCTCGAGCTGGCCACGTTCTCTCCCGCGATCGTCGCCTTGTACCCGGCCGCGTTGAGGCGCACCGCCGGGTCGCCCGAGCCCACGTCGTGGCCCACCATCTTCGCCTTGATCATCTCCTCCGAGTGCGCCCGCGCCAGCGCGCTGAGCGCCGGGTCGCGCGCGAGCGCCGGCAGGCCCTCCGAGGCCCGCGCCGCGTTCATCATCCGCAGCAGCGCGTCCTCGTCGTCCTTCGCCCCCTTGGCGGCCTCCTCGCCGGGCGCCGTCGCGCGGACGTACCGGCCCGGCGGCGCGCTCCCGGCGAAGATCATCGCCTCCAGCACGGGCCGCGGCCCTGTCGACACAGTGGCCAGCACCTGCACCAGCCAGCTCCCGGGCTGGTCGACAGCGAAGCTCGAGCGGAGCCGCGCGCCCGACAGCGAGCTCAGCACCGCCCTGGGCGCGCCCCGCGGCCCCAGCAGCACCACCTTCACCGCTGTCGCGGGGACCCGCATCGTCCCCTCGAGCGTCACCCACTGCCCCACCCGCGCCGTTGTCGGCAGCGGCGACATGTCCGCGAGCGCGTCCACCCCGACCGCGGCCACGATCACCGTCCCGTCCGGCTTCTTCGCCTGGGCCACCCCACATCGCCTCACCCCGAGGGTGATCCATCCCGAGAGCCACCCGTCGAGCCGCGTCCCGATCTCCGCCGGCTCGAGCCCCCGGCCCGAGATCGACCAGCCCCTCGGCCACGCGTGCGGCTCGCCGGCGGCGCGCAGGGTGAAGGCGAGCTCGTCGGGAGGCATGAAGTCCCCGCCCTGGAGCTGCCGCTCGACGTTGCGCCGGGCGACGGCGGCGAGCGCCGCGTCCGCGCTCCCGCAGCGCGCCGCGAGCGCGGTGATCTCCGGCGCGCTCGCCGCGCCCGGCTGCGGCGAGCGCGTCGTCGCCGCCCACGTGAGCGCAGGCGGCTCCGCTGCCGCAGCCCCGGCGAAGGTGAGCGCCGCGCCGAACACCAGAGTGGCCCACCACGACCGCATGCGCCTCGGCTAGCAGGTTTCTCGAGCCGGCGCCCGCCCGCGACCGACCCCTGGTCGCGCGGTGTGCGCCTCCCCGCATCCCCTCCGCGCCGGAGAGAAAGCCGCGCGGTCCCGCGGTCGGCTCGTGCTACCGTGGCGTCGCGCAGGATGGCTGAGGTCTCCAAGGCCGCGAAGGTCGGCGTCATGACGATCGTGCTCGCAGGCGCGGCCTACGGCGGCTACCGCTTCGTCTCGCGCGACGTGGGCGGCGGGAACGGCTACCGGGTCTGGGCCACGCTGCCGGACGCGATCGGCGTCTCCCCGCAGTCGCGGGTGATGATCTCGGGCATCCAGGTCGGCGTCGTCGACAAGATCTCGCTCTACAACGGCCAGGCGCGCATCGACATCAAGATGAGCCCCGACGTCCCGCTCTACGAGGACGCGGCGGTCGGCAAGCGCGCCACGAGCCTCATCGGCGAGTCGTTCGTCGTGCTCGCGCCCGGCACCGAGGGCAAGCCGCGGATCCCTGACGAGGGGAGAATCCAGTACTACATCGACGAGCCGACCATCCAGTCGATGCAGGGGCAGGTCGCCGAGATCCTGAAGGACGTCAAGACCGTCACCGAGACGCTGAAGAACACCGTCGGCTCCGAGGGCGGGCAGGAGCGGCTCGCGCAGATCCTCGACAACCTCGCGGACGTCACCGAGCAGATGAACGCGACCGTGCGCGAGAACCGCGCGGGCGTCACGCAGACGATCAACAACATCAACCAGATCACGGGCGAGTCGGGCCCGCGCCTGCGGGAGATCCTGCGCAACGTCGAGCAGGTGAGCCGCGACATCCGCATGATGACCGCCGCTGCCGAGGTGCCCGGCCGGGACGGGCAGCCCGGGGAGCTGCGCAGCGCCGCGGAGCGCGTGGGCCGCGCGACCGAGAGCCTCGAGTCGGCGCTGAAGCACGTGGACAGCGTCGCCGCGCGCATCGACCGCGGGGAGGGGACGCTCGGCCGCATCACCAAGGACGAGACGCTGATCAACGAGGTCGAGACGGTCGTCGAGGACGTCGGCGAGCTCGTCGGGGGGATCAGCCGGTTTCAAACCGTCGTCGGGCTGCGGACCGACTACAACTTCCTCGCGAACACCATCAAGAGCTACGTCGAGCTCAGGCTCCAGCCGACGGAGGACAAGTACTACGTCGTCGAGCTGGTGAACGACCCGCGCGGCAAGACGGACTTCCAGCAGATCGACGTCGACACGACCAACCCGAACGACCCCGCGCACTACCGGGAAGTCCGCACGATCACGACGAACGCCTTCCGCTTCTCGTTCCAGTTCGCGAAGCGTATGGGCCCGTTCACGGGCCGGTTCGGCATCAAGGAGTCGACGGGCGGCCTCGGCCTCGATCTCCACCTGCTCGACGACAGGTTCGAGCTCCGTCAGGACCTCTTCGGCTTCGGCGAGGAGCTGTCGCCGCGCTGGCGGGTCGCGCTCGCGTACGAGTTCATCCGCAAGCTGTGGCTGCTCGGCGGCATGGACGACATCCTGAACACCGATCGCCGGGATTACTTCATCGGCCTGCAGCTCCGGTTCAACGACGCCGACCTGAAGACGGTCCTGCCGTTCGCTCCGTCGAGCTTCTGACCGCGCTCCTGGCCCTCCGGCGCGGCCCCCGGCGGTTCACGCGGGCGCGTGTGCTATAGCGCGGGCATGAAGCGCTCGCTTCTTGGCGGGGTGCGTCGGGGATACGCGCTCTTGATTCCTTTTCTCGCGATCGCCGCGGCTGCGGGCGTCGCGGCATGCCAGGGGTGCAAGGTCCCGTCGACGGGCGCCGTGAGCGCGGACGCGGACACGGAGCCGGCCGCGACGACGCCGACGGTGCGGCTCTACGTGCTCAGCACCGTCGCCGGCGCGCTGGAGCCGTGCGGGTGCACGAAGGACCAGCTCGGGGGCATCGATCACCTCGCCGCCCTCATCGAGAGCCAGCGCGACGAGGCGCCGAACCGGCTCGTGGTCGGCGCGGGGCCGCTGCTCTTCACCGACCCCGAGGTGAAGCCGGAGCGCTCGTCGCAGGACGCCTGGAAGGCCGAGGCGATGGCGCTGGCGGCGAAGGAGATCGGGCTGGCCGCGTGGGCGCCCGGCGAGAACGACTGGGCGCTCGGCGCGGACTCGCTCGCGAAGTACCAGGAGCAGGCCGGGGCGGCGGTGCTCGGCAAGAACCTCGGGGGCGCGAAGGGCGTCCAGGGCGTCGTCGTGCGCGACGTCGCCGGCGTGAAGGTGGGCCTCGTCGGCGTGAGCGACCCGAAGGGCCGCACCGGCGCCTACCCCGAGGGCCTCCAGGCCGGCCCGGCGATCGAGGCGATGAAGGCGGGCATCGAGGAGGCGAAGAAGCAGGGCGCGCGGGTGTTCGTCGGGCTCGCGGCCTTGCCGAGGGGCGAGGCGCTGCGGCTCGCGGACAGCGTGCCGGAGCTGCACGTGCTGGTGCTGGGCAAGCCCAGCGAGCGCGGCGACGGCAACGACGGCCAGAAGCCGCCGGTGATGATCGGGTCGACGCTTGTCGTGGAGACGCCGAACCACCTGCAGTCCGTGGCGGTCGTGGATCTCTTCCTCCGCGGCGGCGGCGACGGCCCGCTCGTGTTCGCCGACGCGGGCGGCGTCGCGAAGGCCGAGGAGCTCATCAGCCTGTCGGCGCGGATCCGGGAGCTCGAGATCCGCCTCAACGGCTGGGAGGGCGACAAGCGGGTCTCGGCGAAGGACGTCGCCGATCGGAAGGCCGATCTGGAGAAGCTCCGGGTCGAGAAGGCGAAGCTCGAGGCGGCGGAGACGAAGGTGACCGGCAGCTTCTTCCGCTACAACCTCGTGGAGGTGCGCGAGAAGCTCGGCGCCGACAAGGACGTCGCCGGGCAGCTCCTCGCCTATTACAAGCGGGTCAACGCCCACAACAAGGAGGCCTTCGCGGACCGCGTCCCCGAGCCTGCGCCGAAGGGCGAGGCCAGCTACATCGGCATCGACGCCTGCACGAACTGCCACGACGAGGAGCGCAAGGTCTTCGACGGCACCGCGCACGCGCGGGCGTACGCGACGCTGCAGCAGGACTTCAAGGAGTTCAACCTCGACTGCGTGAGCTGTCACGTGACCGGCTACGGCAAGCCGGGCGGCTCCACGGTGACGCACAACGCCGCCCTGCAGAACGTGCAGTGCGAGGAGTGCCACGGCCCGGGCTCGCTGCACGCGAAGGACCCCGAGAAGAAGGGGCTCATCGTGCTCTCGCCGCCGCCCGAGAGCTGCGTCACGCAGTGTCACCACCCGCCGCACGTCGAGGGGTTCGAGCCCATCGCCAAGATGCAGCTCATCCTCGGGCCCGGGCACGGCCGAGACTGACGGCGGGGGCGCCGCGCGGCGGTGTCCGCGCGGGCTGCTGCGGCATTTCCGCGGCGTATCGACCGCGCTACGGAGGGCCCCTGTGACGAACGTGCACGCCGTCGTCTCCCGCCTGGGCCCGGCCGAGCGCGCGATCCTCGCGGAGCTCGCCGCGGGCGCGCCGCCCTTCACCGTGCACCGCCGCGCCGCGCTGAGCGCGACGCTGCGCACCCTGGAGGGCGGCAGCGGCCCGCCGGTGGTCCTCCTGCACGGCCGCGGGAACGCCGCGACGACGTGGTTCCCGCTGCTCCCCGAGCTCGCGCGGCGCCACCGCGTCATCGCGCTGGATCTGCCGGGCTTCGGTCACGCGTCGTCGCCCCCCTTCGCGGGCGGGGGGTTCGAGGACGGCCTCCGCTTCTTCACCGATCCGGTGGAGGAGCTCCTGCTCGAGATGGACCTCGGCGACGCCGCGCTCGTCGGCCACTCCCTCGGCGGGCTGGTCGCGGTGGAGATCGCGCTCCGCAGGCGCGCGCGCCCGCGGAAGCTCGCGCTCCTCGGCGCGATGGGGGTCGGGCCCGTCATGACCGCCCGGAGCCGCGCCTACTTCCGCGCCCCGCCGGAGCGCCTGGTCCGGGTGCTCGGCGCCGCGCTCTTCCGCCGCCTCCACCCGCCGCCGCCCACCCCGCTCGGCGAGCGCCTCGGCGCCCTGCACCGGGAGCTCTACGCCGTGCCCGACGGCCGGGCCGCGCCCGTCGCCGCGTTCAACGCGCTGTTCCCCGCCTTCGGCCCGGTCCCGCACCGCCTGGCGCGGCTCGGCGAGATCGACGCCGAGACGCTGGTGCTCTGGGGCGAGCGCGACGGCGTGTTCCCGGCGCCGATCGGCATCGCCGCGGCCGCCGCGATCCCGCGCGCCGCGCTGCGCGTCGTGCCGCTCGGGCACGCACCCCACCTGGAGGACCCGGCGCTCGTCCTCCCGGAGCTCACGGCGTTCCTCGCGCCGTCGGCGGAGCCGTGAGCGCCGCAGCCGGCGCCCCCACCGCGGCAGCAAGCCGCGCCGCCGCCAGGGCCGCCGGCGTCGCCGCCGCGGCGGCCGTCGAGTCACCTTGTCCTACCTCGGCAGACATGGGTCGGATACGTCCTGCTGAGCCCTCCGGCGCGCCATGATTCCCGGGGCGCGATCTCACGCCGCGCCGGCGCGTGAAATTTCGGGGAGGGCTCGCGCGAACTGTCTGGGTTCACCATGATCCCAGCCACCACGCCGCGGTCTCCCCAGGCGCCCGACGGGCTGCCGGCGGCGTCGCTCGTGACGGCGTCGTTCGACGACACCGCCGCCCTGCGGTCGGTGGTTCGCGCGGCGATCGCCTGCGTGCTCGGTGAGCGGGCCGATCACCCCGACGTCGAGGACTGCACCCACGAGGCGCTCGCGCGGGCCCTCGAGGGGCGCAGCCGCCTCCGCGACGGCGAGCCGCTGCGCCCCTGGGTGCTCGGGATCGCCCGTCACGTGGCGCTAGACGTGCTGCGCCGGCGCCGCCGCACGCGGCGCGCCGAGGCGCCGCCGGCGGAGGACCCCGAGGAGCGGGGCGAGCTCCTCGAGTCGGTGGAGGACCCGGCGCCCGGGCCGGAGGAGCGCGCCGCCCAGACCGAGCGCGCCCGCCGGATCGACATCGCCCTGCAGAAGCTGCCGGAGCCGCAGCGCCGCGCGCTCCTGGCCTTCCATGTCGAAGGGCTCAACTACCAGCAGATATCGCGCCGGCTCGACATCCCGCTCGGGACGGTGGCGACGTGGATCGCGCGGGGCAGGCGCTGCCTGGCCGAGGCGCTCGGAGAGTGATCGATGCAGGACGACGACAAGCTCTCGCCGGATCTCGTATGGCAGCCAGACGGCCACCTCACCGACATTGCGCTCACGGCGCTGGGGGACGGGGAGGAGGCCATCCTGCCAGCGGGCGCGGCCGCGCATGTCGCTCGTTGCCTGACCTGCTCGTCGGCGCTCGGCCGGACGGCGCTCCTCTCGCTGCGCGCGGGGGAGATGCTGCGCGCGCGCGCGGCCTCGAGCGGCGCGAGCGAGCCGGCGGCGCCGCGCGCCCCGCTGCCGGTCCCCGCGATCGCCTTTGCCNCCGCTGCCGGTCCCCGCGATCGCCTTTGCCCTGGCGCTCTCCGCGCTCGGCGCGGCGCCGTCGCTCGTCGCTGGCGCGGGGGGCCTGCGGGAGCGGCTGGCGGCGCTCTGGCATGCCTGCGCGGTCGTGGTGCGGACCGGCTGCGCCGTCGCGGGGAGCGGGGCGCTGTCCGGCTGGCTCACGGCGCTGCCGTGGCTCTCGGCGGCGCTCCTCGTCGTCGTGGGGGTCGGTGTCGCTTGGACCAGGGGAAAGCAGCTCACGCTGAACGGAGGGATGTGATGAAGATCATCTCGGCTCGTCTCTTCTGCGCTTCGCGGCTCGGCGCCGCTGCGCTGGGCGCCGCGATCGGGATCTCGGTCAGCGGCGCGGCCACGGCGGAGATCACCCGCAAGGGATCCTGGCCAGAGCTCGAGCCGAAGGTGAGCCTCGAGGTGAGCGGAGAGCCGCGCAACGAGGCGCTCAAGCGCGTCGCCCGGGAAGCCGGGTGGAGCCTCTTGCTCAACCTCCCGTCCGGCGATGTCGTCGAGCTCCACATCCAGGACCAGCCGGCGGACAAGGTGCTGGAGCTCCTGCTCGCCGACGGGAGCTACGTGGCGACCCGCGACGGCGACCTGATCGCGATCGCCCCGGCAGCGACCGCGCCGCGGTCGGCCCCCGAGCCGCGGCCCGCGCCCGAGCCCCCGGTGTCGCCTGCGGTCCCGGCGCCGCCCTCGCCCGGGGCGTCGCCCGACGACGCGGAGGACGAGGCGGACGACGAGGACGACGACGCCGAGGAGGCGCGGCGCACGTCGCGCGGCCAGGATCGGTTCGTGACCGGCGGCAGCCTCCGGATCGAGCGGGGCGAGGTCGTCCACGACGTGTCGGTGATCGGCGGCTCGCTCGACGTGTGGGGCACCGTCACCGGGGACATCGACGTGATGGGCGGCTCCACGCACGTCCACGAGGGCGCGCGCGTCCGCGGCGACGTGGCGACGGTGGGCGGCCCTCTCACGGTGGCCGACGGCGCGCGCATCGACGGCGACGTCGACGTGGTGGGCGGACCGTTCCGCCGGGGCGAGCGCGCGCGCATCAAGGGAGACGTGAACAACGAGGTCAGCGCGGTGGGCGACAGCGGGCCCGGCGCGAAGGGCGCGTCCGCGCTCGCGCGCAGGGCCGGCAACGCGGTGACGCGCACGGCGCTCCTGTTCGCCTTCGGCGCGGTGATGCTGGCGCTCTGGCCGCGGCGCATGGAGACGCTCAAGGTCGAGATCGCCGCCCGGCCCATGCGCTCGTTCGCGCTCGGCGTGGTGGGCGTCCTCGGCGCCGCGGCGCTGGCCGCCGCCCTCTGCGTGACGCTGATCGGCATACCGTTCGCGGTGATCGGCCTGCTGCTCGCCGTGATCGCCGTTGTCGCGGGCGGCTGCGCTGTGCTGGAGACGGCCGGGGCGGGGGTTTTCGGTCACCGGACCAGGAACCCCTACGTCCACCTCGCGATCGGCTGCCTCGGCCTGCTCCTCGTCAGCGGGATCCCCTACGTCGGCGGCGCGATCTGCGCGGCCGTCGCGCTGATCGGCGCCGGGGCGCTCGTCGCGACCCGGCTCGCGGGCCTCATCCGCCCGAAGCCGCGCGGCGACGCGGCGACGGGCCCGTACCGCACGGCGCCCTGACGAGCCTGCGCGGCGCGTCGCCCTGAGCGCCCCGCGCGGCGAGGCGCGCCGCCTCGAGGCCGCCCTGCTCGACAGCGCCGCCCTGCGCTCGACGGCGCCTCGATCGACCGCTCAGTGCACGCCGCCGACGAGCCACGCCTGCGCCGGGACGAGCACCTCTTCCGGGGAGCCTCCTCCCTGCGACGCGGGGCCGGTCATGTTGCCGTCGCCGGTCATGCGGAAGCCGTGGTCGCCGAACACGAGCAGCAGGGTCCGCGGCGGCAGGCTGTCCATGAACCGCGCGACAACGTCGGCGACCTCCTCCGCGATGGCCTCGATCCGCTCGGCGAACGGCGGCCCCGCGGCGCGCAGCCGCGCCTCGACCAGATCGAGCTTCATCAGCTCGCGCGATCCGACCCGCTCGCGCCGCAGCGTCGCCACGGCGCGACCGCGGGCGATCGCGGGCTCCGCCTCGCTCGGCGGCATCGCCTCGCGGAGCCCGTCCGGGCCGCGGGCGAGCAGCGAGATCTGCGCCGACGTGGTGGGCGGCAGCGCCGCCCACAGGATCGAGCGCTCCACGAGGATGGCCCGATCCATCATGAGCTCCTTGAGGTGCGCGGCGACCCGCTCGCCGAGATCGAAGCGCATCGCGTCCACGAGCAGGAGCTTCACGCCGCGGGCCCCGTTGAGCCGGGCGAGGCGCGCGGCCATGTCCGGCGCGTCGAACACCATGGGCGGCCGCTTGCCGGTCACGCGCAGCGCCGAGAACGCCTCGCGGTAGCTGTGCTCGAAGCTGGTCCTCCAGCCATCGACAACGCCGCGCACGGCCGCGTCCGTCTCACCCGCCAGCGTCGCGCCGAGCAGCGGCGTGTAGTGGGTCGCGAAGAGCTGCTCGATGACCCGGACCGGCTTCGGCCCGCGGGCGTTGTCGAGCTCGACGGCGAGCGCGCGCCACTCGGCCGCGCTGAGGATCCGGTGGCGCGGCGCCTTCCGCTCCCTGCGCGTCGGCGGGAGCACGTCGGTGTCCGCGTGGGCGGCCTCTGCGGGCGGCGCTGCGGTCGCGGCCTCGTGCGCGGCGCGCGGCGGCCGGAGCGTCGCTCCCGCGCTGCGCTCCTCGAGGGGCGCGTCGGTGTCCGCGCTGGCTGCGGTCATCGCCGACGCGTCGTTGGCGGCGGGCGGCGCGCCCGCTCCCGGCGCCGGCGCCGCGCCAGGGCCTCTCCCC
>NZ_JEMA01000771.1:0-26671 GCF_001589285.1 Sorangium cellulosum
GGCCAGGGCGCCCCGAGCAGTTGCCCCGGTGCCTCGGAGCAAGCGCAGCCACGGCCGTAGAGGAGCGTGTCCTCCAGCGCAGGTCCGCCGCCGGCGCCACCATCGCCAGCGCCGCCCGCCCCGGCCCCACCGCCGGTTCCGCCGGTCCCGCCGGTCCCGCCGCCGCTTCCGCCGGTCCCGCCGCCGCTTCCGCCGGTCCCGCCGCCGCTTCCGCCGGTCCCGCCGCCGCTTCCGCCGGTCCCGCCGGCCCCGCCGCCCCCTTCGCCCTGCGGCATCCTCACGATCACGCCGTCCGACCCGCGATCCGGGGAGAGCCCGGCGGCCGAGACCGCGCGTACGCCGACATAATACTTCGCCCCGTCGAGCAGCGGCAGCCTGCCGATCGATGCCTCGGAGACGTCGCCGACGTCCCGCCATGCCGGCGAGCCGAGGTAATCCCCTTGGCCCACGACCGCCACCTGATACGAGGTGGCCGACGGCACCTTCGACCATCTCACGTGGAGCGTGTCTCTGGTGATGATCTCGTCGACGTCCTCGCCCGCGTCAGGGCTGCTCGGGTCGGCATCCCACACGAACTCGGGCGCCGGCAGGTTCTCGTTCCGCAGGTTGTAGAGGTAGCCATCCGCGACGCTCACCACGATGTCGTCGTTCCCGTCGCCGTCCGTGTCCGCGAGGATCGGCGCGCCGACGGGGCTGCCGAAATGATGGGACCAGAGGAGGCGTTGTGAGCACGTGTCGACGGCATAAAGGAAGCCGTTGGTGGAGCCGACCACCACGGAGCTCCCGTCGGACAGGACACCCGTGATGCTCCGCGAGACCGCCACGTCGCCGAGCTGGCCCATGACGGCGTCCGCCTGTCGCGCGGCCTGCTCGTCCGCGAACACGGCGTCGCCCGCGAGGACGATCGCGCTCGCCCGCCCGGCCCGGGGGGCGTCGAGCTCGGTGAACGTGAGGCGCGCCGGCATCATGAACGAGCCCTCGACGAGGATCGACCGGCCCTCGCAGGTGGCGATCGCGCCGTGCGGATACGGGCGGTTGTCCTCCGTCCCGCTCCAGAGCGCGGCGCGGAGGTCGTGCGACAACGTCCGCGCAGGGAAGAACCCGCCGTGCAGCGTCATCTCGAGCTGCGGATCGCCCGACACGTCGGCGAGGATCGGCATGAAGTAGGAGATCACCTCGGCGCTCTCGCCGAGGGAGCTGCCGTTCCGGCCCGAGAACACCCGGGCCTTGTTGATGGCCAGCGCCACGTCCTGCGCCCCGTCGCCGTTCCAGTCCGCGATCGCGGCGGCCTGGGTCCCGTCCCTGGCGGCGATGCGCTGGGTCCAGCGCACCCCGCCGCTCCGCTCGATGGCGAGGAGGTCGGTACGCATGTCGTGATCGACCGTCAGCGCCACGAGCTCGGGCGCGCCGTCGCCGTCGAGATCGCCGTGCAGCACGTCCCACTTCGGCGGCCTCTCCAGCGGGACCTCGAGCCTCTGCCTGCCGCCCTCGTCGAGCATCGCGACCGAGTAGCGCGCCGGCTCGGTGATCGGGTGCTGCCGCCTGAAGCACGCGAGGGTCGCCGGCGCGCCGCCCTCGGCGGGCGCGATGGAGGCGCCGAACGCATCCATCACGCGCCATGCCGCCTTGGCGGGCGCGACGTTGCTCGCCCCCTCGGACGCGATCCGGACGAGGTCACCCCGGCTGTCGACCACGACGACGCTGTCGGCCGTGTCGCCGGGGGCGAGCCTCGCCGCGAGCGGAGCCCGGCCGAAGTCGACGTAAGCGCCCGGACCGGTGCTGTAGCCGCCGACGCGCAGCCCGGGCAGGACGTCGCGCCCCTCCTGCGCGAGGTTCGTGGGCGCGAGCGAGGCGTCGAGCAGCGTGACGAACCCGTCGTCGCGGGAGACGACGAGCCGCGGCGACCCCGGAAGCGTCTCTGGCAGGACGTCGAACGCCGCGATGTCGACGCCGCGCTCGATGGGGTGGATGGCGGCCGACAACGGCCCCCCCTCGAACAGCTCGTAGGCGGTGACCGCCACGGGCTCCGAGGTCGACTCGAGCACGAGATCGTCGCGCCCGTCCCCGGTGAGATCCGGGGTGACAAGCGAGAAGATGAGGCCCGTCCTGCGCGCCCGCCCCCAGTCCGTGCGCGTGCGGATCCGCTCTCCGTCGAGCGACCAGAGCAGCTCGACCCCTCCGCCGCCCTGGCGGCTGAACCGGAAGGCCGACACGCGCTCCTCGCGCGACGTGAGGATCCACCGCTCGGCGCCGGAGCTCCCCTGGACCGCGCCCCGCGCGATCTCGTCGGGGATGACGGCGAGCTCGTCGCCCGTGGCCGCGTCGAGCACGAGGGACGTCCATCGGTCCCCCGCGCTGCCGCTCACCACCACCTCGAGCGCGCCGTCGCCGTCGAGATCCCACGCGAGCTGCGTCGGGGCGCGGGCGTCTCCGCCCTCGTTGGGGGCGAGCGTCTTGCGCCACACGACGGCGAGCGAGGGGCTCTCGCCCCGCCTGTACGCGAGCAGGGTGACCTCGCGCCCGCCCTGCTGGGAGATGACGCGGTTCTGGAAGCAGAGCGCGTGCTGGCCAGGTGTGGAAGGGTCGCCCAGACTCACCGCCTCGCACAGCGCGCCGCCGATGTACCCGGCGATGCTCGCCGACTCCGCGAACACTGTCCCCGTCCCCGAGACGAAGAACAGCCTATCGTGCGAGGAGACCATGAGGTCCGCGATGCCGTTGCCATCCCAGTCGCCCACCGTGTTGACGGTGGCGCCACAGTGGAAGCGCTGCGGGGGCGGGGGCAGCCTCTCCACCGCGTCGAACCCGCGCGCGAAGCTATAGATCACGCCGGGGCTGTCCGTGCGCACGCCGCAGCATCCGCACTCGTCGAGGAAGAGATCGAGGTGGCCGTCGCCGTCGAGATCGGCGAGGCGCGCGGAGCCGAGCGCCCCGAGCTCCGAGGCCTCCTCGCGCCAGAGGACGGCCCCGCTGTCGCCGGCCACGACGGCCGCTCCCGCGCCGCTGAGCACGACCGCCTCGAGCCGCCCGTCGCCGTCGAGATCATCGAGCGCGTGCAGCGCCTGGAACCCCAGGGAAGGGGTGCTCCAGTGGATGAACCCTTGCGGATCGGACAGCACCACGCGGCCGCCGGACACGAAGAGCATGTCGAGCTCGCCATCCTGGTTCACGTCGTCGGCGAGCATCCTGTTCGGCGAGAGCACGCCGCCGAGGTATGCCCGCCAGTAGGGCGCAGGCTTCACGATATTGCTCGTGGACTGCGTGGCGCCCGTGCGCTGCGGATCGTGGCGCGCAGAAGCCCAGTCGCCGGCGGCCATGGTTCCGTGGAGCAGGAACGCGGAGCAAACCGCGCTCGCTACCGCACAGCGCGTTACGGAGGACGATCGTTCCATGCTGCTCTTCTCGACGCGCGCGCTGTCAGCCGCTCGGCGACAGCGTACCCGATCGCCACCGAGGTAGCATCGCGCACAGCCCGCTGCACCTGGCCGCGCCGAGGTCCGGGCGTGAGCGGCCACACCAGCAGCGCACATCCCACCACATCGTCACCATCTTCCGCGGGCCAGCTTGAATTTTGGGGGCTCGGCGGGCACCTTAGCCCTCCGCCGCACCCCTATCCGCATGGTAGCGCCTCGAGCGCATGACTTATGGCTGACGAACTCAGAGCTCCTCCCACGACCGCCGCCCGCTCCGACGCCCCTGGCGAGCGCGCTATCGACCTCGTCGCCACCTGGCGAACGGTCAGCAAGCACTGGGCCATCGCGTTGACGACGATGCTCTTCGTCGCCCTCAGCGTCACGTTTTACACGCTCGGACAGAAGAAGATTTACCAGTCGACGGCGACATTGCAGTTCGACCCGAACCCGCCGCGGCCCCTCGGCCGCGGCGTCGAGACGGTCGTCGACATGGGCGCCGGCTCGTACTGGAACAACCGCGAGTACTACGAGACCCAGTACAAGGTCATGCGGTCGATACGGGTGGCGCTGGCTGTCGTCGCCCAGCTCAACCTCCATAACGATGCGTATTTTCTGAAGGATCTGCCGAGGGACGCGGCGGCCCCCGCGCCGATGAGCGTGAGCCCGGAGGAGGCCGCCGAGGAGCTGCGCGAGCGGCTCGCGGTCGAGCCGGTGAAGGACAGCCGCCTCGCCATCATCCGCTTCAACGACGCCGATCGCGAGCGGGCGCAGCGCATCCTCTCCATGCTGATGGACGTCTACATCGAGCAGAACCTCGACGACGCGCTCACCTCGACGAACTCGGCCGTCGACTGGCTCCGGACGCAGCTCGACAAGCTGAAGACCGATCTCGAGAGCAGCGAGACGTCGCTGCACGAGTACAAGAAGAGCAACAACATCCTCGACATCGATTTCGAGGACAAGACGAACCTCCTCCGCGAGGAGATGAAGCAGATCAACGACGCCCTCACGGCCGTGCGCACGAAGCGCGAGGAGTTCGCCGCGCGCAGCCATGAGCTGGCGAAGGTCGATCCGAACAACCCGCTCGATCTCCCCGCCTCCGAGCTCATCCAGAGTCCGGTGCTCCAGACGCTGCGCGCTCGCCACGAGGAGTGCGTCCGTGAGCGCGACGCGCTCATCGGCTCCGGCAAGGGGGAGAACCACCCCGACGTCCGCGCCGCGATCGAGCGGGTCGCCGCCAACAGGAACTCGCTGATCGCCGAGATCAAGAATGTTCAGGGCGCCGTGAACCGCGATCTCGCGATCGTGAGACGCCAGGAGACGGGCCTCGCTGGGCTGCTCGAGGGCGCCAAGAAGCAGGCCTTCGAGCTGAACTCCCTCAAGATCGAGTACGACCGGCTCCGGAGGACGAAGGAGAACACGGAGAAGCTCTATCAGATCGTCCTGGAGCGCACGAAGGAGAGCGATCTCCAGCGGATGATGCGGGTGAACAACATCCGTGTCCTCGACAGGCCGAACCTCCCGCTCGAGGCGATCCGGCCCCGCGTCGCGCTCAACATCGCGATCGGCATCCTCGCCGGGCTGCTCCTCGGGATCGGCGCGGCGCTGGCGCGGGCGATGCTCGATCGCACGATGAGGACGCCGGACGAGGTCGAGCGGGAGCTCGGGCTGCCCTTCCTGGGCCTGCTCCCGGAGTTCGACCGGAAGGACAGGGCCGAGGCCCTCTCCGGCAAGGCGCGCCGCCGGGGCAAGCTCGCGGTCCCGCCGAGCCGGCCCGAGCTCATCGTCCACGAGCAGCCGAAGAGCGGGATCGCGGAGGCAGCCCGGGCGATCCGGACGAACCTGCTCTTCATGTCGCCCGACCAGCCCTACAAGACGCTCCTCATCGCGAGCGCCGGCCCCGCCGAGGGCAAGACGACGGTGGGCTGCTGCATCGCCGTCGCCATGGCGCAGGCGGGGCAGCGGGTTGTCCTCATGGATTGCGACCTCCGCAGGCCGCGCCTCCACGCCATCTTTGACAAGGGACCGGAGATCGGCGTGACGAGCGCGCTGCTCGATGACTCCGTGATCGACGACGAGAACGCGCTGAAGACCGAGGTGGACAACCTCTACGTCATCCCTGCCGGCCCCATTCCGCCGAACCCGGCGGAGCTCTTGCACAGCGATCGATTCAAGGCCTTGCTCCGCAAGCTCCAGGGCCGCTTCGACCGGGTGATCATCGACAGCCCGCCCATCGGCGCCGTCACCGACGGCGCCGTGCTGTCGACGCTGGTGGACGGCACCGTGCTCGTCGTACGCGCCTCGGCCACGACGCACGACTTCGCGCGCCACGGGATCCGGGCGTTGCTCGACGTCGGTGGCCAGACCGTGGGCGTCGTGCTGAACGCCGCCGACCTGAACCGCCGGGAGTACGGCGCTTATCATTATTACGGCGACAAGCGGGAAGGCTATTACCGGACGCCCGACGAGCCGACGCCCCCGGACCCGGCCGACGCTCCGCCGCCCCCCTTGCCGAACTGAGGAGCACCGTCCTTGCGTTCGTTGAACCTCTCCCGTGCGCGCGGCGCGCGGCGCGCCGCCGGCGCGGGCCCCGCGCGGAGGAACGCGCCGCTCGGCCGGCTGGCCGCGACGCTCCTCGTCGCGGCGGTCGCGACGATCGGCCCCATCCTCGAAGGGACGATGGGCGACGGGCGCGGGTGGACGATCGGCCTGCTGCTCCTCCTGGCCACTCCGTCGCTCGCCCGCGCCGGCGGCCCCCGCTTCCATCCGCTCGATCCGGAGACCTACATACCGGCGACCTACTTCCTGAGCGTCGGCTACTCACCCATCCTGCGACTCCTGAGCTCCCGGGAGTTCGCCTTGCCGAGCCACGAGGCGCTCGCCATGCAGGTGGGCTATGCCGGCGCGGTCGGGTGCGCCATCGCGTGCACGGCGTTGAGCCGGCCGAGGGAGGAGCCGGACGCGGAGCGCCTGGTCCCGTCGCGCTCGCCGAGGGCGATGCACGAGCAGGACTGGGCCACGATCGGCGTGGGCCTGCTCGGGCTCGGGCTCGTGGTCGCGTGGATCGCCACCATCGGCGTGGGGCGGTTCTTCACGATGAACTACGCCTCCAACCACCTCGAGGAGGATGGCAAGGGTCTGCTCACCTCGGGCTGGTACCTGGTCGGGATCGCGATCGTCTACCTCGTGCTCCGGGTCGCGTCGCTCCGCAAGGCCGGGCTGGCCATGCCGAAGGGGATATCGTTCGCGGCGGCGTGCTTCTTCGTGAGCATCCTCCTCAACACGGTCATGGGGCGGCGCGGCCCGCTCGTCTGGACATTGCTCTCCGTCGCGCTCGCCCTGCATGCCTACGGCATCAAGATCCGGCGCCTGTGGATGGGCGTCGGGATCGTGGGCATCCTCTTCTATGGCATCGCGGTCGAGGGCGCCCGGGCCAAGCAGGGCAGCGGGTTCGAGGCGCAGATCTCCTCGGCCGCCGCGCACCTCGACCGCGTCGAGAACCCGCTGGAGATCGGGGAGCTCAAGCGAATCTACGCGAACCTCGTCATCGTCGTGAACGAGGAGCCGCCGATCATCACCTACCCCGGCGAGAGCTGGGTGAACGCGTTCCTCATCCTCGTGCCCAAGCCGCTCTGGAGCGACCGGCCGCTCGGCCTCGCGCAGCGGTACGCGCAGTGGGCGGCTCCCGACTTCGCGCGCCACGGCGGCGGCTTCGCGATGGGCGCCGCCGCCGAAGGGTACCTGAACATCGGGCTGGCTGGCACCGCCGTCGAGATCGGGGTCTTCAGCGCGCTCTTCTTCATGCTGCCGCTCCTCGCGGCCGGCTCGCGCGACGCGTCCCTGCTCGTCCGGGCCGCCGCGGCGAACCTCGCCTCGTTCGCCTACAACCAGTTCCGAGGCGAGCTGGCCGCGCTGCTCAAGATCACGCTCTCGCTGGCGATCGCTGCGCTCGCCGTGCACCTGCTCACGTCGCTCATCCAGCACATCCGGGGCGGGCTGCTGGGCCGCCACCCGATGCGCAAGGCGGCGGGACCGCGCCTGCGCGGCGCGGGCATCGGCCACCCGTCGGCGCCCAGGCGGTAGGCGCGCCGAGGCGCGATCGACCCGCGCGAGGACGCTCGAGACCGAGCGACGTCGAGGATGTACCGCGCGGCGCGGCGCCGCGATAAAAGCTCAACCACGGGAAGGCTAGACCCACTCACCATGAGAATCCCCCTTCGTCTGAACCGAGCAGGCTGGCCCTCGCTGGGGCTGCCGCGCAGGATCTGCTTCCCGGACCCGCGGGACCTGCTCCGGCCCGAGCAGATCGCCGCGCCCGAGGTCTTCTCGGAGCGGGTCTCCATCCTCTTGCTCAGCGGCACCCGCAAGACGACGCGGCCCGGCAGGCACCGGCAGAGCGATGCTCTCCTCGTGAAAGCGCTCGGGCAGCAGCGCCCCGTCGTCCTCGACGTCGGGGCCTCCGACGGCAGCACGGCGCTCGATCTCCTGACCACGCTCGGCGACGCCTTCGCGTCCTACTTCGTCACCGACAGGGCGCTCTCGCTCCGCGTGCGCACCGACGACCGCGGGCGCGCTTTCTTCTACGACGCCGACGGCGCCTGCGTCCTCGCGGCCACCCCGCGACTGCTGTTCTATCCGGCAGCGGAAGGTCTGCGATGGCTGCCGCGCTGGGCGTCCCCCTGGCTGCAGGGCGGCATCCCGCCGTACGACCCCGCGTACCCGGAGGTGTCCCTCGTCCAGCCGCGCCTCCAGGAGCTCGCGCGCCGCGACGCGCGCGTGGTGCTGAAGACCCACGACATCTTCCAGCCATGGGACGGCCCTGCTCCGACGGTCATCAAGGCGGCGAACCTGCTGAACCGCGCCTACTTCTCCGACGACCAGCTCCGCCAGGCCATGCGCAACTTCTGGCGCGCCCTCGCGCCCGACGGGCTGCTCCTCGTGATCGACAACCGCGACATCGAGAAAGCCTCGCTGTTCGCGCGCACCGAGGGCGGCTTCCGGCACATCGACAGCATCCATGGTGGAACGGAGATCCGACCGCTCGCCCTGAGCTGCTGAATCCGCCGTTTTCCTCGAGAGCGCCCCCCACGCGCGCGAAGGCCTCCCTCGATCCCCATGAACCTCCGCTCCCTCTCCCCTGCCCTTCCTCCCTGTCCGGGGGCGCGCGCGTGAGCGACAGCGCAGGATCCGACCGATGACCCTCCCGCGGATCGCCCGCACCCTCGCCCATCTCCACCCGATCCAGGCGCTCGCCCGGCCGATCGCCCTCGGCCAGCGCGCGCTGGGCAGGGGACCGACCGCCGCGCTGGCCCCGCGCCTCCGGTCCGGCTTCGCTCCCCCGAGCCCGCTGTTCGTCGCCTTCGCCGAGGCCGAGAAGGAGCGCGGGCGCGCGCGCCTGGCGGCCATCCCCGAGGGCTCGCTCCTGCACGCGTACGAGCGCGCCTACGGCTGCGAGGTCGGGGCCGAGCCGACCCTCCCCGCCCCGAGCACCTGGGACGATCCCATCGCATTTCACCCCTACCCCGCCTCGGTGCGCGCCCGCAGGCTGGCGGTGGCGGCGCGCCTCGGGCGCCCCGGGCTCGCGGCCGAGCTGGCGCGCGCGTGTCGGGCCATCGCGCGCGGCCTGGAGCTGCACCTGCTCGCCAATCATCTCCTGGAGAACGGCATCGGGCTCGCGTGCGGGGGCGCGGTCGCCCAGGGGGTCGAGGCGGAGGTGTGGTGGAGGCTCGGCTCGGCGCTGCTCGCGTGGCAGCTCCCGGAGCAGTTCCTCGAGGACGGCGGGCACTTCGAGCGCTCCGCCTCGTACCACCTCGCCCTGACGGCCGGGCTGCTCGAGGCCATCGAGCTCGGGCGCGCGGCGGGGCGCGAGGTGCCCGATCTCTGGTGGGCCACGGCGAGGAGAGCCCTGGCGTGGGCCACCGCCGTCCGCGCGCCGGACGGCACCTATCCGCTGTTCAACGACGCCTCGTTCGACTCCGCGCCGGAGCTCGATCGCGTCCTCGCCCTCGGCGCTGCGCTCGGCCTGTTCGCGCCGGGCGGGTCCCCCGGCGCGCCGCCGAACGCCGGGCCGTCGCTCCAGCACCTCGAGGCGACCGGGTGGGTGATCCTGCGGTTCGGCCAGCAGGCCTGGCTCGCGTTCGACGCGGGGATGGATGGAGCTCCCTATCAACCCGGGCACGTGCACGCGGACGCGCTCACGTTCGAGCTGTGGATCCGGGGCGAGCGCGCCGTCGTCGACTTCGGCGTCTCCAGCTACAAAAACGACCCCGATCGCGAGGCGACCCGCGCCACGCGCACGCACAACACCGTCGAGATCGGCGGCGTGGACTCGAGCGAGGTGTGGAGCGCGTTCCGCGTCGGTCGCCGGGCGCGCGCCGAGGTGCGCCGGCTGGAGCACGGCGCGTCGCACGTCGCCGTCGATGCCGAGCACGACGGGTACCGCGCTCTCCCCGGCTCCCCCCGGCATCGCCGGAGGCTCGCTCTCCACGAGCGAGAGCTCGTGATCCAGGACGAGATCCTCGGCGGCGAGAGGACGAGCGCGTGCTCCCGGCTCCGGCTCGACGAGGCGGCCCTGGAGCGCCAGTCGCTCGCGATCGAGGGCGTCCAGCTCGCGCTCACGCGGAGCTCGGGCGTGTGGCACCCGTGCTTCCGGCAGCCGCGAGCGGCGGTGGTGTTCTCCGGATGCGGCGAGGTGCGCGACGGCTGGCGCGGCGGCATCCGGATCCGCTGGTAGCCCGAGCCCGCTCTAGTCGCGCGCGTCCTGGCCGCGCACCGCCCGCAGGGCCTGGCCGAGCCGCGCTTCGCGGCTCGAGGTCCACTTCGCGTAGAGGACGAAGAGCGCGAGCGCGAGCAGCAGCGCGCCCCAGGACAGCGCCGCCGATCCGCTGCGGTGCGCGGCGCACGCCGCCCCGGCGACGAGCGCTGCCGCGACGCCGACGGTCCGCGCCACCTCGGCGTGCGTGAGGCCGGTCCGCACGAGGCGCTGGTACAGGTGGGAGCGGTGAGCTTCCCAGATCTTCTCGCCGCGCAGCAGGCGCCGGCCCATCGTGAACGTGCCGTCCGCGAGGAAGAACCACAGGCTCAGCGCGGCCGCGAACACCGCCGGGCCGCGCGCCGCAGGGTCGAGCTCGAACGGGAGCGCCGCGAGCATCAGCCCGAGCGCCGCGGACCCGACGTCGCCCATGAACACCTTGGCCGGGTGCCAGTTGTGCGCGAGGAAGCCGGCGCAGGCCCCCGCGACAGCGAGCCCCATCGCGAGCAGCGGGGTCGCGCCACCGCCGAGGAACGCGAGCGCGAGCGCGGCGATCACGCCCTGCATGCCGGCGAACCCGTCGATCCCGTCGAGGAAGTTGTAGATGTTGAGGACGCCCACGAGCCAGACCACCGCGATCGGGTAGGCGAAGATGCCCGTCTCGACGTCGAGGGGCGGCGGGAGCGGCAGGCGGCCGAGCCCTCCTGCGCGCAGCACCACGATGCCCGCGGCGACGACCTGGAGCCCGAGCCGGAGCCGGACCGACAGGCCTCCGGAGCGGTCGTCGAGGAACCCGACGAAGGCCATCAACGCCACGGCGATGAAGAGCTCGACCTTCGCGACCGGCAGCCCGAGCAGCGCCGCGGCCACCGCCGCCGCCGCGGCGCCCGCGAGGAGGCCGGCGCCGCCCCCGCGCGGCGTCGGGGCGGCGTGGGAGCTCCTCGCGTTCGGCACGTCCATGAGGCCGGTCTTGCGGAGGAACGGGACGAGCGCGCGGACGGCGGCCCAGCTCGCCGTGAGGGCGACGAGAAATACGGCGGCGAGCTTCATGCGACGAGCTCCGCGGCGCAGTCGACGACCCGCGACGGGCGCCACCCGAGCGCCTCCCGCGCGCGGCGATCGTCGAACGTGAGCGTCGAGGTCATCTTCCCGAGCGTGCGGTGGTTCAGCGGGATCGGTCGGCCGAGGAGCTGCTGGAGGCGGTCGCCGACGGTCGCGCCCAGGTCGGCCAGCCACATCGGCAGCCGGAGGGGCACCGGCTGGCGCAGCGCTCCGGCGAGCACCGCCTCGAGCTCGGCGAACGTCGGGTGGTGGCCGTCGGTCAGGTTGTAGGTGCCGCCCGTCTCGGCCATCTTCGGCAGGATCTCGGCCACGTCGCGCGCCATCACCATGCTGCGCTGGGCCGCGCCGTCGCCCACGCCGAGGTAGCGCTTGCGCCGCAGCGCGCGCACCATCGCCCCGAGGTTGCCGGGGGCGCCGCCGCCGGCGACGAGCGGCAGGCGCGCGATCGCTGTGCGGACGCCGCGCTCTCGGCCCCACGCGAGCACGACGTCCTCGGCTTCCCGCTTGCTCACGCCGTACGGATCGGCCGCCCTGCGGGGCGTGTCCTCGTCCAGCGACCGCCCCTCGTCTGCGCCGTAGACAGCGACAGTGCTGACGAGGACGAAGGCCTCGGGCAGCTGTCGATCGCGGCCGAGCGCCTCGAGCAGCCGCTCCGTCCCCTTGACGTTGACGTCATGAAACCGTCGGCGGTCCGCGTCGGTCCTCGGGACGACGTGGGCGAGACCGGCGACGTGGTAGACGACCTGGTAGGGCTCGCCGCCGAGATCGAGCGCCGTCGATTCGAGATCTCCGCGGACGAACGCCGGCGCGGCGCCCTCGCCCGCTCCCGCCGCCCCCGCGGGCTTGCGCCCGAGCACGGTGACGCGATCGCCGCGGCGGAGCAGGGCCTCGACGACGCGGGCGCCGACGAAGCCGGTTCCTCCAGTGACCAAGCAGCTCGTAGTTGACATGATTCGACACTCCCGTCCTAAGAGGACGCTCCCTCTCGCGCGGCCGCCGGCGCCCCGGCCACCTCCGCGAGCACCTCGAGATACCGTCCCGCCAGCGCGTCGCGGTCGTACTCCCGCTCGACGAAGCTCCGGCCGGCGCGCCCCATCTCCTCGCGAAGCGCCGGGCTGCGCGCGAGGCTGCGGATCGCCTCGAGCATCGCGTCCACGTCCTCCGGCGGGGCGAAGAGCCCGCCGCCCGATCGCTCGACGATCCGCCGCGCCTCCCCGTCCACC
The DNA here is from genome assembly GCF_001589285.1 of Sorangium cellulosum. GTDB lineage: Bacteria > Myxococcota_A > Polyangia > Polyangiales > Polyangiaceae > Sorangium > Sorangium cellulosum_G. Next base: position 12,450 of record NZ_JEMA01000771.1, read on the forward strand.
GAGATGACGAGGGGCCGCTCCATGGCCATGATCTCGAACATCTTCGACGGGATGACCGTGGTGAAGAGCTCGCTCTTGCGCAGCGGGACCAGGCAGACATCGCTGATGCGATAGAGCGACGGCATCCTGTCGCGCCGCTGCTGGCCGAGGAAGACGACGTTATCGAGCCCCTCATCCCGCGCGCGCGCCTCGAGCTTGCTCTTCTCCGCGCCCTCGCCGACGAAGAGGAACCGGAGCGCCGGCTCCGCGGCGCGAGCGCGCGCCGCGACGTCGAGCACCGCGTGCAGACCGTGAGCCATCCCCAGCGTCCCGACGTAGGAGCAGACGACATGCTCCGGCGCGAGCCCGAGCTCCTCGCGGAGCTCCGCGTCGGCGTCCGGCGCGTTGCCCTCCGCGGCGGGGCTGAAGCGCTCGAGATCGACGCCGTTCGTGACCACGCTGATCTTACCCTCAGGGACGCCCCGGTCGCGCAGGCGCTCTCGGAAGCTCTCGGTCACGACGACGATCCGGTCGGCCTCCCGGTACAGGAACTCCTCGAGGCTGCGCATCGCCGCGACCGCGCGGTGCCCCTCCGGGAGCGCGCCGACGGCGACGATCGACTCCGGCCAGAGATCGCGCACCTCGAAGACGAACGGCGCGCCGCGGAGACGCGCGATCAGAAAGCCGGCGAGCGCCACGAGGATGGGCGGGCTCGTGGCGACGACGACGTCGGGAGCCGGCGCGAACCATTGACCGAGCGAGACGGCCGAGAGGGCATAAGAGACATACGCGAGCGACCGGCGGACGATCTTCTTGTTCGGCGTCGCGTAGATCCAGGTACGGACCACGTTGACGGCGTCGAACACCTCGCGCGCGAGGACGCGGCCGCGGTACTCCTCTGGCAGCTCGCCCGTGGGATAGTTGGGCATTCCCGTGAGCACATGCACGGTGTGCCCTGCTTTGACCCAGGCCCTGGAGAGCTCGGACACCCGCGCCTGAGGCGCCCCCACTTCAGGAGGGAAGTACTGCGACACGTAGAGAATGTGCAATGGACAGCGCGCCTCCGAGGACAGCGAGCCAACGCCACAGAGAACGTCAGCGGCGTGAGAACAGGGCGAGTTCCTGACGTCGGCCCGGCGGCAACATACACCAAACCGCGCCGTGAGGTTGAGGATCTCCGGGTCGAGGCGGCGCCCGACCGCGGTCTCCCGCCCTTCGGCGGTGAGGCCATCACATCGGAGGCCAATCTGCTCCTCCAGCGAGGCTCGCCGGGTACGCAGCGGCCATCATGGGTCGCCCGGATACGCGGCCGCCATCCGCGGCGCGCTGCGCGAACAACGTGCGCGAGCATCGGCGCAAGCGAGCAGCAGCCGAGCGAGCACGATCGCCCAGATGGGGTATACGTCGAGACCGTATAATTACGTCCAAGACGTAACAGAACAGCACTGTTCTGTCCTGTTGGGATGCCAATGAGCCGGAGGAGGTCCCGGCCGTGGCAGCGCCTCCCGGTCGCCGAGGACCCTTTCCAATGTCCCCGCCCGCCGTGCGCCTCACCGAGGTTGAGGTACAGCCGTCGACCCCCGTACGGTTCGGGTACCGCCCGATTACGCCCTCACCGTGGTTGAGGTACGTCCGTGGTTGCCACCGGCCCGGCGCCACCTCACCGGGGTCAGGGCCCCCGGCCCGGCGGGAGCCACCTCACAGCCACCTCACCGTGGTTGGGGCCCCCCGGCCCGGAGCCCTCTCACCGTGGTTGGGGCCCCCGGCCCTGCCGCCACCTCACCGTGGTTGGGGTTGGCTCGGACCGGGGTGCACTCCCGCGGTCGGCTCCGGGCCCGACCATCACCTCACCGTGGTTGGGTACACCGGGTACGCCCCATCTCCCCGCGGTCGAGGTGCGCCCCATGATCGGGGTGAGCCGCCGAGCGGCTCATATTTGTAATTGAACACACATTAACAGAACCGTGCCACTGGAAAACTCTCACGATGCTCTTTTAAGCTGAATGTCGTCGCGCAGCCCCGCACCCAACTGCGGGTCCGGTGAGTGCGCTCACGGTCCGGGAAACCGGCCCGAGGCGCGCTGGTGGGAAGCCGGAGGCAACGCCCCAGCAATGGACCGTCGAGCAGGAAGCAAAAGGATGACACCGGGGCGACATCAAGCGAAACCAGCTCACCTTCATGGGAAAACCTGCCCGCACCGCACGCTGCTCGTCTTGCACGAACGGGCAGGTTCGAGAAGAATGGCGTCGCGCTTGACGCGCCTTCTACGGTTCGTCTGACAGGCGAACCCAGCCTTTCGAATTATGATAAAGAGCACACTGAACGTCACGCTGGTCCGACGCAGCATCATCGTACTGGCGCACCTCGTGCTTTGGTCGCTCGCGTTCGGCGGCGCCTTGCTCCTTCGCTTCGACGGGGACCCGGCTGGGATCCACCAGCCATTCCGGAGCAACTGGCCCTATGCTCTCGGAACGCTCCTCGTGTGCCGCGCGATCACGTTCTATGCCTTCGGGCTGTTCCATGGCCTGTGGCGGTACACCGGGCTGCCCGACCTCTGGAAGCTGCTGCGCACAACCGCCCTCGGCACGGCGGCGCTCGTCGTGGTGGCAGAGTTCGTGCTACGCCGCGCGCAACTGCCTCGATCCGTGTACGTGGGAGAGCTGCTGCTGTCCGTCGTGCTCGCCGGCGGCCTCCGGTCCGCGATTCGCGGGGTGCGCGAGCTCAAGCGAGCCAGGCGCAGCACGAACGCGACGCAGGTACTCATCGTGGGCGCGGGCGACGCGGGCGAGAGCCTGCTCCGCAGCCTGCAGCGGATGCCCGACCGCAAGTGGAACGTCTGCGGCTTCGTGGACGATGACCCGATGAAGTGGCAGGCGCGCATCCGAGACGTTCGCGTGCTCGGCCCCGCGGACGAGGCCACGCTGCGCAAGGCCGCCGCGGACCATGACGTGAAGCTCATCGTGCTGGCGCTCCCGAGCGCCCCGGGCTCCCGGATCAAGGAGATCGTCAACATCTGCCGCCAGCTGAACGTGCAGACGAAGACGATCCCGAGCGTCGCCGAGCACATCCAGGAGGGCGGGTTCTCGCAGATCCGCGAGGTCGCCATCGAGGATCTCCTCCGCCGGGACCCCGTGACGCTCGACGTGAAGCAGGTGCAGCAGCTCATCGAGGGGCGGACGATCCTGGTGACCGGCGCCGCCGGCAGCATCGGGAGCGAGCTCGTGCGGCAGGCGATGCGCTTTCGTCCACGCAAGATCCTCCTGCTGGACCACAACGAGAACGGGCTTTTTTACCTGGAGCGCGAGCTGCGGCAGGCGTTCCCCAGTGCGTCGCTCGTCCCGCTCGTCTGCGACATCACCGATCGCGACCGGATCGGGTCGATCTTCCGTCGCCATCGGCCCATGGTCGTGCTCCACGCCGCGGCGCACAAGCATGTGCACATGATGGAGCTGAACAGCGCCGCGGCGCTCAAGAACAACGTGTTCGGGACCCGCACGGTCGCCGACGCTGCGCACGAGTTCGGCACCGACACGTTCGTGCTCATCTCGACCGACAAGGCGGTCAATCCGACCTCGGTGATGGGGTGCAGCAAGCGCGTGGCCGAGATGGTGATCCAGACGCGAGGGGCGACGAGCAGGACCCGTTACGTCGCGGTCCGCTTCGGCAACGTGCTCGGGAGCAACGGCAGCGTGGTCCCGCTCTTCCGGGAGCAGATCAGGAATGGCGGCCCCGTCACGGTCACTCACCCGGAGGTGCAGCGCTATTTCATGACGATCCCGGAGGCGACGCAGCTCGTCCTCCAGGCAGGCGCGCTCGGGTCGCGGAGCGAGATCTTCGTGCTCGACATGGGCAAGCCGGTGAAGATCATCGATCTCGCGAAGCTCATGATCGAGCTGTCGTGCCCCAATCCGGACGACATCAAGATCGAGTTCACGGGTCTCCGCCAGGGAGAGAAGCTCGCCGAGGAGCTGCTGCTCGACAGCGAGGCCTACGGCTCGACCCCGCACCCCAAGGTCCTCGTCGGCCGGATCCAGCCCGTCCCGAAGGAGCGGCTGGATCGGGCGCTCGAGCACCTCGCGAGCGCGGCCCGCGCGGGCAACGACGCCGAGCTTCGGCGCTTGCTGGAGGATCTGGTCCCCGAGGCGCACCTGTCCCATCCCGAGGAGAGGCCCTCCGCTGTCCCCTCGCTCGCTCAGCCGGCGTCGGCGCTCGCCTGACGTCGTCCCGCGCCCACGCTCGCCTGGCATCCGCCGGCGCCGCGAGGAGCGCAGGCGTCCCTCCCCCGCCGTCTCCTCCCCCGCCCGCCGAGAGGGCAGCCCCTTGTCGCAGGGGCTGCTCGCGAGGACCTCCGACAGAGAGACGACGATGCTCGCAGGGTCGCCGCGGCGGGTACGCCGGACAGGCGCCGAGGCGGCCGTCGAGCGCGACGCCGCGCGCCGTCGACCGGCGCCACGTCCTCTGGATGTCCCTGCTCTGTGGATCGAGAAGCGTCAGCCGACGCCGTCGGCCTCACGACTCACGCGCTGGGGTCGTCCAGCTCGTAGTACTTCAATGTTCGCCCGGAGGCGATCACCTTCAACGGATTGCCGACGACGACGGTGTTCGACGGCACGTCCTTGTTCACGACGCTGTTGGCCCCGATGATCACGTTGTCGCCGACGGAGATGTCGCCGAAGACGACGCTCCCGGTCCCGACATAGACGTCGTTCCCGATCCGCGGGACCCCCTGGCTGCCGAAATTCCTGCCTATCGTCACGTTCTGGCTGACGAGGCAGTTGTCGCCGATGACCGCCCTGGAGTGGATCACCACGCCGAGCCCCCAGTAGCCCAGCTTGAAATTCTTCCCGATCGTCGCCGACGAAGGGACGAACGCCGAGAACAAGAACCTGTTCAGCCAGGTGATCATCGTGGCGATGAGCACCATCCTGTTTCGATAGAAGAAATTTCCTATCCTGTACATCAGTACGGCCGGGTTCTTCATAGCTCCGATAACATCGACATGAATTTGCTCACGGCATTGTTGACGCTGTTCTGGCTGGTCCGCTCGAGCGAGCGACGCGAGAACTGCTCCAGCAACGCTGGCTCGCGGAGCACTGTGCGGACAGCGTCGGCGATTTGCGCCGGGCGGCCGACGTCCACCAGGATACCGTTGACGCCGGAGACGATCAGGTCGTTGACGGCGCCGACCCTGCTGGCCACGGCCGGGACGCCCAGCGCCATGACCTCCAGCAGCGCGTTCGGGAACCCTTCGCTGTGGGAGGCGAACACGCACAGGTCAAAGGAAGGGATCACATCCATCTTGTCCGTGGAGAGCCAGCCCGCATACTCGGTGTTCTTGAGGCCGCGCTCGCGGATGAACGCCTTGACGTTGTCCAGCTCGCTCCCGTCCCCGTAGATCCTGGCCTCGACCGGAGCGTTCTCGCTCTGCAAGAGGAGCATGGCTTCCAGAAAATCATAGATGCCCTTTCCCCTCTCAATACGGTTGTAATAGAGGACCTTCAGGGGCCTATCCATGCTCTGGGGATAGCTCTTCGCCGCACCTCTGGCGAAATACGAATCGGGAAGCCAGTTCTCTATGACGAGCAGCTCGACGCCGCTCTCCTCGGGCACAAAGCTCGAGAAGAAGCTCCGCCAGTGCTCGCTCTGGCATATCACCACATCGCAGGACCTGACGACGAGGCTCAGATACTCTCGATAGAGTTTGCTCCGGGCCACGTTATCGACAATGGGCCCCGAGCGAGGGAAGATGACGACCTTCTTCCCGAGCAGCTTGCCCAGGAGCCCGACCGAGCCCTTCTCCACGAAGCTCAACCCGGAGCTCGAGAACAGCAGGACGGCATCTACCCGCGAGAACAGGAGGTCCTTGATGCACCGGAGCACCCTCGGCACGATCTTGTGCATCCTGTGGAGCGCCGACCGGACCCGGATCGAGTCAATGGTGGAGTCGACGAGCAGGAAATCGAACTCATCTCCCAGGCCACTGTCGATCAGAGAGCGGCAGGCAAAGTACTGGCCGCCTATCCTTCCGTCGACCGGGGGCTTGAATGAGCCCACGAACAGAACTCGCTTCTTTTCGGCCATGTCGTTCACTTCCCCGCGCGGCGACCGTACCACTCTCGCGCCGCCCTGGGTAGCTATCCCTACCCGTGCGGTCCGGCGGCTGCGCTGCGGCGCGCTTGATGAGCTTGATGAGGCAGAGCGCTTGACGGCGCTCGCGTGATCGTCACTCCACCAAGGCCCGAACCCGGCGCGGCGCACCGTCCGTCATTCCCGTCCGGCGTGCATGACCGGTCCACGCGCGGGGCGGGCCGGGGTCAGGAGGACGGTCGGGCACCCGCGCTCAGGCTGAGCGAGCGCTCCCGATGAGAGCAGAGCTCGCCACGCCAGCCCACGAGGGCGCGCCGCGAGGGCCTCGTGACGATCAACTGTCGAGGTCGCTTCGGCCGCGCACAGCCGGCGGACAGGCCGAAGCAGTCGCACAGGCTTCGACGCGGCGCAGCATAGCTTTCGTCCCGCCCTCGGCTCCCTCCGGTCCCCGGGCGGCGGCCGCGTCACGCGCCGGGCTCTTCGTTCGTCGCGCGGCCGGGAAGAGGCTTCTCCAGCATGTCGAGCCGCGCCCGATTCCGCCTCCTTCCGCTGTGTCACGCAGGCCCCCGTACAACCTGGTTGACAGGCTTGGCCCGGCGCCCTACAAGGTCCGCAACCCTAACGCACACGTAAGGGTCAGGGTTCCCCGATGACAGCCCGGCACCATCTTCCCGTCGCCCACGAGGCCTGCGAGCAAAGCATCGTCGGGCCCCTCGCGTCCAGCACGTCCCGAACGGACGCAAGCCTGGGGGCACCCGGCCCCCTGGGGGCACCCGACCTCGCCGAAGAGGAGGACCGCCTCCTTCAGGTGGGGGACATCGCCAAGGCGACCGGGAAGACGGTGCGGGCCATCCACCACTACGAGGAAGTCGGGCTGCTCAGGCCGCACGCCCGCTCCAAGGGGCGCTACAGGCTCTACGACAACGCGGCCCTCACGCGGGTCCGGTGGATCGGCAAGCTCCACGACCTCGGCCTGTCGCTGAGCCAGATCCAGCAGATCGTCTCGACCTGGGAGTCGTCCTCGTCAGCCCCCGGCGCGATGTCGCGGATCCGGGACGTCTACCAGCAGAAGCTCGAGGAGGTGAGAGAGCAGATCGCGCACCTCGAGACCCTCGAGCACGAGCTCATCGCGAGCCTGGCCTACCTGGACACCTGCGAGACGTGCGATCCGGCAGAGCTCGTCGCCGCCTGCACGCACTGTAACCTCCACGACAAGAGCCAGGCCGAGCCTGAGCTCGTCGCCGGGATCCGCGGCGGCAATGGGCATTGCCGCCAGGGCTCGAATCACCGCTGAACGAGAACACCATGGGTATCCAACTTCCGATCTACATGGACTATCACGCGACGACCCCGGTCGATCCGCGTGTCCTCGACGCCATGCTGCCGTACTTCAACAGCAAGTTCGGCAACGCCGCGAGCCGGAGCCACGTCTTCGGGTGGACGGCCGAGGAGGCGGTGACCCACGCGCGCGAGACGCTCGCCAGGTTCATCGGCGCCTCGAACCCCAAGGAGATCGTCTTCACCTCGGGCGCGACCGAGAGCGACAACATCGCGATCAAGGGGGTCGCCGAGTTCTACAAGGACAAGGGCAACCACATCATCACGAGCGTCATCGAGCACAAGGCGGTGCTCGACACCTGCAAGCGGCTCGAGAAGCAGGGCTACGAGGTCACCTACCTCAAGGTCGACAAGTACGGGATGGTCGATCCGGACGACGTCGCCAGCGCGATAACGGACAAGACGATCCTCGTCTCGATCATGCTCGCCAACAACGAGGTCGGCACGGTCCAGCCCATCGCCGAGATCGGCAAGATCACGAAAGCGAAGGGCATCCTCCTCCACAGCGACGCGGTGCAGGGGGTCGGCAAGATCCCGTTCAACGTCGAGCAGATGGGGGTCGACCTCGCGTCGGTGACCGCCCACAAGATCTACGGCCCGAAGGGCATCGGCTGCCTGTACGTGCGCCGGTCGAAGCCGCGCGTCCGCATCACCTCGCAGATGGACGGCGGGGGACACGAGTTCGGCATGCGATCGGGGACGCTCAACGTGCCCGGCATCGTCGGGTTCGCCAGGGCGGCCGAGATCCTCCTCCAGGAGGGCGAGGCCGAGTCGGCGCGCATCCTCTCGCTGCGCGAGCGGCTCCGGAATCGGCTCTGGAGCGAGCTCGACGCGATCCAGCTCAACGGCTCGCCCGATCGGCGGCTGCCGGGCAACCTCAACGTGTCGTTCAGCTTCGTCGAGGGCGAGGCCATGATGATGGCGATCAAGGACGTGGCGGTCTCCAGCGGCTCGGCGTGCACGAGCGCCAGCCTGGAGCCCTCGTACGTCCTCCACGCGATGGGGATCGGCGACGACCTCGCCCACTCGTCCATCCGCTTCGGGCTCGGGCGCTTCACCACCGAGGAGGAGGTCGACTACGTCGCCGACCTCGTGATCCGGAAGGTGAACAAGCTGCGCGACATGTCGCCGCTCTACGAGATGCACAAAGAGGGGATCGACCTCAACAGCGTGCAGTGGGCGGCCCACTGACGAGCGGCGCGTAAGCGCCCCTCCGTCAGGTCAAGGTTTCAAGAGAAGAAGGGAACGGTCGAGGAGAGAGCCATGGCATACAGCAACAAGGTCATCGAGCACTACGAGAACCCGCAGAACGTCGGGACGCTCGACAAGAACGACGACCACGTCGGCACCGGGCTCGTCGGCGCTCCGGCCTGCGGCGACGTCATGCGCTTGCAGATCAAGGTCGGCGAGGGCGGCGTCATCGAGGACGCGAAGTTCAAGACGTTCGGCTGCGGATCGGCCATCGCGTCGTCGTCGCTCGCCACGGAGTGGCTGAAGGGCAAGACGATCGATGAGGCAGAGACGATCAAGAACAGCATGATCGCCGAGGAGCTCCACCTGCCGCCGGTGAAGATCCACTGCTCTGTCCTCGCCGAGGACGCGATCAAGAGCGCGATCGCCGACTTCCGTGCCAAGCAGCAGGCGAAGAGGGCGATCTCCGGCACGACGGCGACCACCGGAAGCCCGGAGAGCGCCGCGAGCGCGGAGTAACAGCGCCGGTCCTCCGGGCGGAGGCGGCCCACGGCACCGGAGAGGAGCAACGCCATGCAGAGCAACGAGGAGACGACCACGACCATGGCGGAGGACAGCGGGAGCTACCCCGCGCCCGTCGCGACGGCGGACGCCGGGCACGCGCACGACGGCGGCGCGCCGAACGGGGCAGAGGCCAAGGCGAAGCGGACGCTCGCGGTGAGCGACGCGGCGGTCGAGGCCATCCGGGCCCAGCTCGCCAAGCGCGGCACGCCCGAGGGCGCCATCCGGGTCGGCATCCGCGGCGGCGGCTGCTCGGGGTTCTCCTACGTCATCGAGTTCGAGGACAGGCCGCCCCGGTCCGGCGATCTCGTCCTGGAGTTCGCGGAGCCGGGCAAGGCCACGGTGCGCGTCCTCTGCGACAAGAAGAGCATCATCTACCTGGGCGGCTCGGTGCTCGACTGGGAGAAGACGCTCATGTACCAGGGCTTCAAGTTCAAGAACCCGCAAGAGGCGACGCGCTGCGGCTGCGGGCACTCGTTCACGGTGGCCTGAGCCGGCCGCCGCGCGCGCCCGCCCCGAGGCGCCTCCTTTCGAGCACGTCATGACCGATCCCTTCGACACCCTGGGCCTCGAGCCTCGGTTCGACCTCGACCTGCGCGCGCTGGAGCAGCGCCACCGCGATCTCTCGCGCGCGCTCCACCCGGATCGCTACGCGGGCGCGCCCGCGGCCGAGCGGCGGCTCGCGCTGGGGCGCGCGATCGAGGCGAACGACGCGCTGCGCGTGCTCAGGGATCCGATCCGCCGGGCCGAGGCGCTGCTCCAGCGCGCGGGGCTCGCGCGGGGCGAGGAGGCCGGGCAGAAGGCCTCCCCCGCCCTGCTCATGGAGATGATGGAGTCGCGCGAGGAGCTCTCGGAGGCGGCGAAGCGGAGCGACAGCGCGCGGGTCGCGCGCCTCGGCGAGGCGATGCGGGCGCGCGAGCAGGCGAGCCTCGCCGCGATCCAGGGCGCCTTCGCGGCCGCAGGGGGCGATCCGGAGAAGCTGAAGGGCGTGCTCGCCCTGGTGAGCGAGCTCCGCTACATCCGGCGCTTCCTCGATGAAGTGAGCGCAATCGAAGAAGAACTCACGGTTCAGACATGACCCTCCTCGAGATTTTCGACCCCAAGGCCAGGCCAAGCCCGATCGGCATCGATCTCGGGACGACGAACTCGCTCGTCGCCCGCGTGCGCGACGGCCGCCCGATGATCATCGACGACTGCAACGGAGAGCGCCTCGTGCCGTCGGTTGTGCACTACGACGAGCGCGGCAACGCCATCGTGGGCCACAGCGCGCAGCGGCTCGCGCAGGGCCACCCCCGCGAGACGATCGTCAGCGTGAAGCGCTTCATGGGCCGCGGCGCGAACGACCCGGAGACGCGGCGGCTCGGGCCGTACGAGTTCGTGGAGCCGAAGGACCCCGAGGACGCGAAGAGCGTTCGCTTCAAGGTACGGGATCAGGTCGTGACGCCCGTCGAGGTGTCGGCGGAGATCTTGAGGGAGCTCCGCGCCTCGGCCGAGCGCGAGCTCCGGTCGGTGGGCGGCGCGGTGATCACGGTGCCGGCCTACTTCGACGACGCGCAGCGGCAGGCGACGAAGGACGCCGGCCGGCTGGCCGGGATCGAGGTGCTGCGCCTGCTCAACGAGCCGACGGCCGCGGCCCTCGCCTACGGGCTCGACAAGCAGCAGAACGGGCTGTTCGTGGTGTACGACCTCGGCGGCGGGACGTTCGACGTCACCGTCCTCCTGCTCGACAACGGGGTGTTCCAGGTGAAGTCGACCGGGGGCGACAGCGCGCTCGGCGGCGACGACATGGACCGGGCGCTCGCGGAGCGGCTGCTCGCGGAGATGGGGGCGACCGCGCGCACGCCCGAGGTGGTGCGGCTCGCGCTGGACACCGCCCGCAGCATCAAGCACGCGCTGACCGACGCGCAGCGGGTGGAGATCGAGCTGCCGGTGCGATCAGGCGGCGACGGCGAGGCCGGGGCGGCGGGCGGCGCGGCGTCGAAGGTCGTCACCGTCACGCGCGACGAGCTCGACGCGCTGATCGCGCCGCTCCTGGAGCGCACCGGCGTCGCCTGCCGCCGCGCGCTGCGCGACGCGGGCGTGGAGGCGCGGGACGTCGACGGCGTCATCCTCGTGGGCGGCGCGACGCGCGTGCCGTACGTGCGCGCGTACGTGGCCAAGCTGTTCGGCAGGGAGCCGCTCAAGGACATCGATCCGGAGGAGGTCGTCGCGCTGGGCGCGGCCATCCAGGCCGACATCCTGGCCGGCTCGATGGAGCGCGCGGACGAGGTGCTGCTGCTCGACGTGCTGCCGCTGTCGCTCGGCATCGAGACGATGGGCGGCGTCGCCGAGAAGATCTTGCCGCGGAACACGACGATCCCGGCGGGGGCGCGGCAGGTCTTCACGACCTACGCGGACAACCAGACCGGGTTCGACCTGCACATCGTGCAGGGCGAGCGGGAGCTCGCCGCCGACTGCCGGTCGCTCGCGCGCTTCGTGCTGAAGGGGATCCCGCCGATGCCCGCGGGCATGGCGCGGCTCGAGGTGACGTTCCGCGTCGACGCCGACGGCCTGCTCGGCGTGACCGCCCGCGAGCTGACGACCGGCGTCGAGCAGAAGGTCGAGGTCAAGCCGAGCTACGGGCTGACCGACGAGGAGGTGGAGAACATGCTCCTCGCGGCGCTGGACCACGGGGAGGAGGACCTGCTCAAGCGGCGGCTGGTCGAGGCGCGGGTCGAGGGCGAGCGCGTGGCGATGGCGACGCGCAAGGCGCTCTCCGCCGACGCCGACCTGCTCGGGCCGGGCGAGCGCGAGGCGATCGAGGGCGCGCTGAGCGCGCTCGACGCGGCGGTCCGCGGCGAGAGGCCGGGGCTGATCCAGGCGCGCACGGAGGCGCTCGACGAGGCGACGCGCGCGTGGGCGGGGCGGCGGATGGACCGCGCCGTGTCCCGGGCGATCGCGGGCAAGCAGGTCGAGGACGTCGAGGCGACGGTCGCCGCGGCGAGGGGCGTGGACGCGCACCTGGCCGAGCACGCAGGGAGCGACGCGGGCCGCGCGCCGGCCGATGCGGGCGGCGTGAGCCAGGCATCGGCGGGCGTGGGGGCGAGGAGGAGCTGATGGTCAAGGTCCGTTTTCTGGCGCATGGCCGCGCGTGGGAGAGTGAAGTCCCGGTGGGCTCGACCGTCCTCCAGGCCTCGAAGGCGGTGGGCGCCCCCGAGGGCGACGCGTGCGGCGGCGTCTGCGCGTGCTCCACCTGCCACGTCTACGTCACGAAGGGGCGCGAGCTCCTCAGCGAGGCCGAGGAGGACGAGGAGGACATCCTCGACAAGGCCTTCGACGTGCGATCGACGAGCCGCCTCGGCTGTCAGGCGAAGATCCTGAGAGACGGCGACATCGAGGCGGAGATCTCCCGGGAGAGCCTCGACGCGTTCTACAACGAGCACCCGAACGTGAAGGATCCGCGCAAGGGCTGAGCCGTCGGCGCGCCCGGCCGAGCGGGATGGGCGCGCCGGGCTGCGCCGGCCTAGGACGGCGGCCTCACCTTGGCCGTCGGCGGCTTCGGCTCGCGCGGCGCGGGAGGCGGATTGCGGAGCTTGTCGAGCTCGGAGCGCGCCTCCGTGGTGATGCGGCGGGCGATGTGGGCGAAGGCGGAGGCGGCCTCCCTGGCGGGCGGCGTCGAGAAGATCGCGACGAGGTGCTGCGCGGCCGTCTTCCTGCCGATGGGGACGAGGAAGAAGGTCAGGGCGGCGAGGAGGAACACGACGCCGTTCGTAAGGCGCTTGAAGAAATCGCCGACCACAGCCGCCGAGGGTAGAGGGTGCGCGCGGCCGAGGCCCAGTTCTTGGGTATCTTGCCTTGCAACCAGGCGCCGCCTGCCGCGCTGGGACGGCGGGCCCCGCGCCGCTCAGCGGTCGAGGAGCTTCTCGTAAACCGCCAAGAGGTAGCCGGCTTCGCGCACCGTCACGGCGTCGCCGTCCGTCGTCGTCGGCCGGAGAAGCACGTCCACGAGGCCGAGCAGGGAAGAGAAATCGTCCGGGTCGAGATCCGTCATGTAGCGTGACGAGCTTCGAGCTACCCGGCGGAAGCGACCAGAAGAGGGGCAATGCCGCGATCGCGAAGTCCTCTGCTCGATCTGCGCGCGCTGTGATTTCCGGGTGCATGGGCGGCGATACGCTGCTCGCGCCGAGGGGGTTATCCACTCGATTTCCCCGGTGGGTCGCGCCGCCTTGTCCCCCCTGAACCCCGCCCCCTCCGCCCCTCGCTCGGCGTTCGTTCGGCGTCGGCGATCAAGCGCGCGCGCTCGACAGCGAAGCGCGCTGCGCGGGCGGACCGCCCCATGCTCTTCGCCCCTTGCCGGCGCGCCGGGGGCTCACGACAAACAACGCGCGCGGTTCGGCTGGAAGCGCCGGGCCGCAGAGGCCGATCGCCCCGACGCCACCGCAGGATCGGCGCGATCGCCCGCTCGAAGCAAGGAGGGGAATGACATGCTCAAGCCTGTTCTATTGACGACGATGCTCGCAGCGTTCCTGTCGGCCGCGACGGCGGCACAGGGGCAGGACGCGACGGGAGGGCAAACCACCCAGGCCGGCAAGGCCACGCTCAGCAAGGCGGATCGGGAGTTCGTCGAGGAGGCGGCGCTCGGAGGGCTCGTGGAGGTGCGGCTCGGGCAGCTCGCGCAGCAGCGGGCCGCGAGCCCGGACGTGAAGAGCTTCGGTCAGCGGATGATCGACGACCACTCGGCCGTGAACAAGCGGCTCGCGGAGCTCGCGCAGCGCAAGGGCGTGCTCGTGCCCAAGGAGCTCGATCAGAAGCATCGCGAGAAGGTCGACGAGCTGTCCAAGAAGACAGGGGCCGAGTTCGACCGCGCGTACATCAGCGAGATGGTCGACGACCACGAGAATGACATCAAGGAGTTCGAGAAGGCCTCGAAGGAGGCGAAGGACGCCGACCTGAAGAGCTTCGCCGCCGGGACGCTCCCGAAGCTCCGGGAGCACCTCGCGCTGGCGAGGCAGGTCCACGGCAAGGTGAAGGGGAAGTAGCGGCGCGAGGGCGCCGGCGGCGCGCGGCGAGCCGGCCCGAGCGCCGGC
>NZ_JEMA01000771.1:26692-40345 GCF_001589285.1 Sorangium cellulosum
GCCGGCCCGAGCGCCGGCCGCCCGTCGGCTTCTTCGCCGCGCGCGGCGCCGACGGGCTCAGGCGACGACGCGCGCCGCGCGCTGGGGCGCGTCCGCAGGCGGCGGGGGCGTCCGCGACCTCGCCGCGCCGCGGACGGGCGCGAGCCTGGCCTTGAGCTTCTGGTAGGCGGCGACGTCGACGGGCTCGCCCCGGACCCAGGCGCGGAGGAACGGCGCCACCGCCGGCTCCCACGAGGTCGAGAGGCGCAGGGCGAGGAACTCGCCGTAGAGCGCGGTGAAGAGCGTCTCGAGCTCCTCGATGAGGTACATGCGCTCGTAGAACTGCTCGTCCGCGGCGTCCTTGACGACGCTCGGGATCTTGACGCCGGAGAGCGCGAACGCGTCGGCGTTGAAGAGGAAGGCGTACTCGAGCTCGCCGCGGGTGACGCGCACGCGCGCCTGCGAGGGGAGCTTGCCCTGGCGCAGGGCCTCGTGGGCCTCGGGGGCGTTGCTCGGCGCCGCGCCCTTGAGCCGGCTCTGCTCCTTCTCCTGGACGAGCGTGATCTGCCCCTCGAGCCAGAGCTCGCAGGCGCCGAGGGCGTCCAGGGAGAAGCGGCCCTCGAAGAGCTCGCTCTCGAACCAGAGCCAGACCAGGAATTCACGGCCGACGAAGCGGCGCTGCTCGATCAGCTCGGCGAGGCCCACAGGGCACCTCCAGCGGTGGAATCTGCGTGAAAGACGGTGGGCTTGAGGAGCTCGAAGGCGCTCTGCTGCTCGCTCGTGAGGCCGAGCTCCCGGGCGGCCGTGTAGGGGCTCTCGGGCACGAGATCGAGCTCGAAGGTGTCCTCGAAGAGCTCGGCGAGCCCCTCGTGCGCGCGCGGCGACTGGTTCCAGAACCGGACGACGCCGGCCTCGAGGTTCCAGGAGAGGTCGACGACCTTCATCACCGGCATGAGCTGCGCGCGGAGCTTGCGCGACACGACCGCGCGGAGCTCCTCCTTCTCCCGCCGCCCGAGCTTCTCGCGCCCGCGCTTGGCGAGGTGCTCGCGCTCGGCCTCGGCGAAATGCGCCTTGAAGAGGGCCGAGGGCACCTGCCAGCGATCGGTCCTGAGGCCGAGGTTCAGGTAGGAGTTGAAGAAGATCTTGCCGTGATCGAGCTCGCAATCGAGCGGGTTCTCGATGGAACACCACCCGGCGCGCTGCTCGGCGTCCTCCTCGACCGTGAGCGGTCGGAACGCGCGGAGCTGGATGCGCTCGACGAACCTGTCCCGGAACCCGTCCGGCAGGTCGCCGCGGACGTAGAACTTCGAGAATGAGATGGATCCTTTGAGTGCGCCCAAACGATCGTCCTTTCGTCTCGTGAGGGCACGGAGGTAGCCGAGCGGATCCGGGGGGTCAAAAAAACCGAACCGGGGTTCCGGGAGGGGCGTGGTGGGGCCGCGGCGAGGCGGGATCGAGATCGAGATCGGCGTTCGCGCTGTCAGAGCGGCTCGGCCAGGGGCGGACGTAGCCAGCGGCCAGAGAGCGGGCCCGTGAGGTAGTAGCGGTAGCGGAGGAAATAGGGTTGCTCGTCGGGCCCGCAGAACATGACGGTGGACCGCAGGAAGCGGCCGAAGGCGTCGGTGTCGGACGCCGCGGAGAGCCTGTGCCCGACGGCCGGGCTGGATGCCGCCGGGAAGCGGGCGGGCGCGCCCGCCGAGAACCCGCTCGGTAGCGGGCACGGCACGGGCAAGCGGTGACGCGGGCTCGAGGTGGCGCTGCCGGGGTCCGGAGCGGAGGCCTCCTTGGCCTCAACCTCGGTCGGGGACGCCGAGGCCTCGCCAGGCGTAACCTCGGTCGGGCCGGCCGAGCCCTCGCCAGGCGCAACCTCGGTCGGGCCGGCTGAGCCCTCGCCAGGCGCAACCTCGGTCGGGCCGGCTGAGCCCTCGCCGGGCGCAACCTCGGTCGAGATCGCGTCGCAGCCCGCCGCGCCCTGCACCAGGCAGAAAAGAACCAGCACCGACGACGCGCCCCCGCTCGCCCTGGGCACCGCCATTCATCCGTCCACACGGTAACGAGACGCCGGCGGTCATCGCCAGCGCACCGAGCCTCGCAGGCCACGAGGAGCAACCGCGATGCCACCATGCGCGCGCAGCCACGGCGCGGCGGGCGCCCCGGCGGACAGCTCGGACGGCCGGCTCAGAGGCTGATCAGACGTTGAAGAGGAAGTGCGTGACGTCGCCGTCCTGGAAGATGTAGGTCTTGCCCTCGACGCGCAGCTTGCCGGCGGCGCGGATGGCGGCCTCGGTCCTGTGCTCGACGAGGTCGTCTACCTTGTAGACCTCCGCCCGGATGAAGCCCTTCTCGAAGTCGGTGTGGATGACCCCCGCCGCCTGCGGCGCCGTGCACCCCACCGGGATCGTCCAGGCGCGGATCTCCTTGGGACCCGCCGTGTAGTAGCTCTGGAGGCCGAGGAGCCGGTAGGCCTCGCGCGCGAGCGTCGCGAGCGCCGGCTCCTTCATGCCGAGGCTCTCGAGCATCTCCTTGCGCTCGTCGGGCGCGAGCTCGTTGAGCTCCGACTCGAGCTTGCTGCAGACCGGCACGACGCCGCTGCCCTCGGAGGCCGCGCGCTCGCGCACCTTCGACGCGAGCGGGCCCGTGCCGGAGACGTCCGACTCGTCGACGTTCGCCACATAGAGGACCTTCTTCGCCGTGATCAGGCCGAACGTCTTCACGACCTTCCGCTGCTCGTCGTCGAAGGAGAGCCCGCGGACGGGCTTGCCTGCCTGGAGCGCCTCCAGACAACGCTCCATGAGCGCGATCTTGGGCAGGAGCTCCTTGTCGCCCTTCGCTTGCTTCCGCGTGCGCTCCAGCATCCCCTCGAGAGAAGAGAGGTCGGCCAGCATGAGCTCCGTCTCGATCGTGTCGATATCGCGAAGCGGGTCGACGCCGCCGTCGACGTGGACAACGTCGGCGACCGTGAAGCAGCGGACCACGTGGAGAATCGCGTCCACCTCGCGGATATGACTGAGGAATTTGTTGCCCAGCCCCTCGCCCGTGCTCGCGCCGCGCACGAGCCCGGCGATGTCGACCACCCGCACCATGGCGGGGATGATCTTCTCGCTCTTGATGTACTTCGCGAGCGTGGTGAGCCGATCGTCAGGGACAGGGACCGCGCCGACGTTGGGCTCGATCGTGCAGAACGGGTAGTTCTGCGCCTCGGCCTTGGCGGCCGTCAGCGCGTTGAACAGGGTGCTCTTGCCCACGTTGGGCAGTCCGACGATGCCGACCTCGACGCTCATGGCGCGCACGTCTAGCACAGGCCGGGTCGCGCGGCCCGGCTCCGTGGTAGCTCGTCGAGGGCGAGGGCTGTGCGTCGGGGAGGCGCTGCTACGCTTGCGACGACATGGCCGAGCCCACGTGGAAGAAGCTCGTCGACCAGCTCAAGAGCGAGGGGCACAGGAGCCCTTACCTCGACCGCCTCCGGCAGCGCCTGCCCGCCTCCGGCCCCGCGGACCTCGCCGGCGAGATCCTCCGGGAGATGGCCTCGGCGCTCGGGAAGTCCGAGGACAAGATCAACGTCGCGCTGCTGGAGCTCGAGCTGCAGGGCAAGGCGCTCGACGAGCTCGCCCGGAGCGAAGGCGCGGACCCGGGAGAGCGTGCAGCGCGGATCGCGGCCTTCAACCGGCAGCGAGACGCGGCAATGCAGGCGCTCTGGGAGCTGCGCGTGCACCGGGAGGCGCTCGGGTTCCGGCGCAACGACGACCTCGCCGAGCTGTACCCCGTCCCGCCGAAACGCGCGTAACCGCCGCCGGTCAGCTGAAGAACGACCGGACGGCGGCCGCCACGCGGTCGATCTCCTCGTCCGTGAGCTCGGGGAAGATGGGGAGCGCGAGCGTCTCGCGCGCGGCGGCCTCGGCGATCGGGAGCGAGCCGGCCGGGGGGCCGAGCGGCGCGAAGCAGGGCTGGAGGTGCAGCGGCGCCGGGTAGTAGACCTCGGCGCCGATGCCCCGCTCGGCGAGGAAGCTGCGCAGCGGGTCGCGGCGCGACCCATCCTCGAGGCGGATGACGTACTGATTGAACGTGTGCCCGGCGGAGCCGGCGCCAGGCAACGCGACGGGCAGGCCCGCCCCGCCGAGGAGCGCCGCGTACCGCGCGGCGTGGCCGCGGCGCCGCCCGAGGAGCGCGCCGAGCCGCGGGAGCTTGCGCCGGAGGAGCGCCGCCTGGAGCGCGTCGAGCCGGAAGTTGCCGCCGACAAGCGTGTGGTGGTGCTTCCTCGGAGCCCCCTGGGCGCGCAGCGACCGGACGCGCTCGGCCAGATCGTCGCGGTCGGTGGTCACGAGCCCGCCGTCGCCGAAGCCGCCGAGGTTCTTGGTCGGGAAGAACGAGAAGCACCCCATGAGCCCGAGCGCGCCCGCGCGGCGGCCCGCGCGCTCGGCGCCGAAGGCCTGGGCCGCGTCCTCGATGACCGGCAGCCCGCGGCCGCGCGCAACCGCGAGGAGCTCGTCCATCGGGGCGCAGTCGCCGAAGAGGTGGACCGCGATGACGGCCCGGGTGCGCTCGGTCAGGGCGCGCGCCACCGAGGCGGGATCCACGTTGAACGAGCCGGGGAGCACGTCCGCGAAGACCGGCCGCGCGCCGGTGCGGTGGACGGCGCCCGCGGTCGCGAAGAACGTGTACGCGGGGCACACCACCTCGTCGCCCGCGCCGATGCCGAGCGCCATCAGCGCGACGAGCAGCGCGTCGGTGCCGGACGAGACGCCGATGGCGTGCCGGACGCCGAGGTACGCGGCGCACGCCGACTCGAAGGCGTCGACCTCCGGCCCGAGGATGTACTGGCCGCTGCGGATGACCGAATGGAACACGGCGGAGAGCTCGTCCTGCATGGCGAGATCGCCGCGGGCGCGGTCGAAGAAGGGAACGGGCGGCAACGTCATTCGTCGGTGTCCTCCGCCGCGGGGAGGTCGCGGTAGCGGCGCGCGGCCGCGGCGCGCGGCGCGGGGAGCGGCGCGTCCTCGTCGAGGTCGAGGCAGCGGACGACGTCGCCGCGACGCTCGTAGCGGTAGCTGGTCTCGGGGCAGCGCATCAGGCCGTCGCTCGAGGCGACGAGCTTGTGGCCGTGGCGGCTCATCCAGCCGGCGCGCCGGGCCGGTACGCCGGTGACGAGCGCGTAATCGGGGACGTCGCGGGTGACCACGGCGCCGGCGCCGACGAAGGCGTGGCGCCCGATCGTGACGCCGCAGACGACGGTGGCGTTGGCGCCCACCGTGGCGCCGCGGCGGATGCGCGTCCTGTCGAGGAAGGCGCGGCGGTCGATCTGCGCGCGCGGGTTGATGACGTTGGTGAGCACGGCGGACGGGCCGAGGAACACGTCGTCCTCGACGAGGGTGCCGTCATAGACCGACACGTTGTTCTGGATCCGGACGCCGTCCCCGATGACGGCGCTGCCCGCGACGAAGACGTTCTGCCCGAGGACGCAGGCACGGCCGATCCGCGCGCCCGCGGAGACATGGCAGAAGTGCCAGATCTTCGTGCCCTCGCCGATGTCGCAGGGCTCGTCGATGCACGCCGACGCGTGCGCGAAGAAAGGCCTCCCGGGCTGGCTCATGGCGCTGCCTCCGCGGACGGCGCGCGGCCCGGGGCGCCCTCTGCCGGCCCGTCCGGCGGCGCGGCGCGCGTCGATGCCGCAGGCGCGGCCCAGAGCCCCCAGGCGCCGCGCGTCTCGAGCGGCGGGCCGGCGAAGGCGCTCACAGAGGGCCTGACGCGCCCGATGAGGTAGGCCGCCCCCACATCGGCGACGCGGCGCGCGAGCGACGCAGGGTCGTCGAAGCTCGACCCGACCGGCGGATCGCGAGGGTCGATCGAGCGATCCGGGTGCGCGCCCCCGGGGCGGCCCAGCGCGGCGAGCGTGGCGAGGTGGCCATAGTCGACGACCTCGACGAGGACCGGCGCGGAGGGGGGCGTGAGCTCCGCGGCGGCGCGGCCGATCGCGACCTCGTCGGTGCGCGGGTTGAAATGCTCGCGGCGCAGGTGGGGCCGGAAAACGAGCCCGACGCAGAGCACCACCAGCAGCGCGCCTCCGAGCGCCCACCGCGCCCCGCTCGAGGCGCCGCGGAACGCGCGCGCGGTGAGATCCCCGACGGCGAGCGCGAAAAGGAGCAGCGCGAGGAGGGTGGCGCGCTCGGGGTGATGCGTGGGGGCGCCGTCGCGCACGAGGGCGAGCGAGAGCGCCGCGATCTGGAAGGCAGCGACCGCGCCGGGGAGCGCGTAGGGCAGCGCCGCGCGGAGGAGCGGCGGGAACGGGCGAGGCGCCCGCACCCCGCGCGCGGCGGCGCGGCGGGCGCGCCAGGCGACGAGGGCGATGGCGATGGGGCTCAGGAAGAGCTCCGGCTCCTCGCGGACCATCGCGGCAGGGTACGCGAAGAGCCGCAGCAGGGTGCCATCGCCGCCGGGGCTGACCGCGTTGCGGTAGGCGGCGACGCGGGCCAGGAAGTGCAGCGCCTCGCCGTGGGCGACGCGGTTCCACGCGATCCACGCCGTGGGCCCGGCGAGGGCGACGAGCGCCGCGAGCGCGAGCTTCGCCTTCGCGGCGCGGCCCTGGCCTAGGCGGGCCGCCGCGAGCAGCGCCAGCGCAGCGAAGGCGACGGCGACCGGCCAGGGCTCGTAGCGGGACAACGTGGCGAGCACGAGCGCGAGCGCGCCGAGGAGGGCGCGCCCGGCGGGCGGCGCGGGCCCGGCCGGCGGCGTGACGAGCGAGGCCACCGCGAACAGCGAGAGGCCCGCGGCCGGCAGCTCGGGGACGGTCGCCACGCCGAGGCACGCGCTCCAGGGGAACGCGCCGGCGAGCAGCGCGCCGGCGAGCGCGGCGCGGCGGTCGCCGGTGATCCAGCGCGCGGAGATGTAGACGAGCGCGGCCGACGCGACGCCGAGCGCGAACGCGACGGCGCGGGCGACCTCCAGGGTCGACGAGAAGAGGAGGAAGAGCGCGCCGTTGAGCCAGAAAGGGACAGGGAGCCAGCTCGTCCCGGTCGGGTCGAGCCGGGGCGCGTGGGCCCACGCCTGCGCGAGGACCACGCGCGCGAAGTCGTCGTCGCTGACGGCCCGGAAGCCGAGCGCGAGGACCAGCGCGGAGACAGCCGCCTTCGCGAGGGCGACGAAGGCCAGGTCGCGCGCGAAGGGGGCGGCGGAGGCCGGTGACCCCCCCACGGACGCCCCCGCGTCGAGCGCCCCGCCCGCTTCCCTCCCCGGCGCGGGAGCGGGCTGCAGCACGCGGGCCTACTTCTCCTGGGACCGCTCGAACTCGCGCAGCGCGCGATCGCCCGCCGACGAGAGGTAGGCGAGCGACACGCTCGTCGTCATGAACACGGCGGCGCAGACGGCCGTGAGGCGGGTCATGAAGTTGCCCGCGCCGCGGCCGCCGAACACCTGCGCCGTGGCGCCGCCCATGGCCGAGCCCATCCCGCCCCCGCGCCCCTGCTGGAGGAGCACGACGAGGATCAGGAACAGGCAGACGAACACGTGCACGATGTTGAGTAGCGTGTGAAGCATCGGCGTCTTTCTGCTGGGAGATTCCGGCCCGCGCGGCGGGCCCGGGGCAACCTCGGCTGGAGGGCAGGCCGGCGCTCCCGCGGTGAGGCGGGAGCGGCCCGCGATCTACCCCTGTTCCGCGCGCTCCGCCAGTCGGTGCGCGGCGTCGACGATCTTGGCGAAGCCGGCGGCGTCGAGCGAGGCCCCGCCGACAAGCGCGCCGTCGATGTCGTCCTGGGCGAGCAGCGCCTCGGCGTTGTCGGCCTTGACGCTGCCGCCGTAGAGGATGCGCGTGACGGAAGCGAGGTCCTCCGAGGCCTTCGCGAGGAGGCCGCGGATGAACGCGTGCACCTCCTGGGCGTCCTCGGCGCGCGCGACCTTGCCCGTCCCGATCGCCCAGACCGGCTCGTAGGCGATGACGCCGAAGCCGGGCTGCTTCGCGAGCTCGTCGAGGAAAGCGCGGACCTGGCGCTCGACAACGGCGAGCGTGTCGCCCGCCTCACGCTCCTCGAGCGTCTCGCCGACGCAGACGATGGGCCGCAGCTCGGCGGCGACCGCCGAGGCGACCTTCCGGGCGACCGACTCGTCCGTCTCGGCGAAGAGCTGCCGCCGCTCGCTGTGGCCGAGGATGACCCAGGTCGCGCCGGCGTCCTTGAGCATGCCCGAGGAGATCTCGCCGGTGAACGCCCCGGAGAGCTCCGCGCTCATGTTCTGCGCCGCGATGCCGACCTCGCTCTTCGCCTCCGCGAGCTCGTGCGCCACGGCGGCGATCGCCGTGAACGGCGGGGCGACCACCACCTCGGCGCGGGTGAGCTCGCGGGTCGCCTTGGCGACGGCCGCGGCCAGGGGACAGGCGTCCTGCCCCCCGGCGTTCATCTTCCAGTTGCCGGCGATGAGCGGACGACGCGAGGCCGCCCCCGGGGCGGCGCCCGTGCCTTCGGGCGTTCCCCCGTCGTTCACGGGCTTCACTCGCTCACCTCGGACAACCGGAGCGCCTCGACGCCCGGCAGCCGCTTGCCCTCGATGAGCTCGAGCGAAGCGCCGCCGCCGGTCGAGATGTGGTTGAAGCCGCGGGCGATCTCCTCGCCGGCCACCTTGACCGCCGCCGCGCTGTCGCCGCCGCCGACCACGGTGAACCCGGACGCGTTGCTCATGATGCGCGCGACGTCGAACGTGCCCTTGGAGAAGGCCGGCGTCTCGAAGAGGCCCATCGGGCCGTTCCAGAACACCGTCTTCGCCCTCTCGATCGCCTTGCCGAAGAGCTCGACCGAGCGCGGCCCGATGTCGAGCGCCATCGTGCCCTCGGGGATCGCGTCGGCCGACGCGGAGTCGCCCTGCGTCGCGTCGATGCCCGAGGCGACGACCACGTCGACGGGCAAGAGGAGCTGGATGCCCCTGTCGCGCGCCTTGCTCATGATCGTGCGCGCGAGCGGGAGCTTGTCCTCCTCGATCCGGCTCTTCTGCACGTTCTTGCCCTGCGCGGCGAGGAAGGTGTTCGCCATCGCGCCGCCGATGCACAGGGTGTCGACCACGTTGAGGAGCGCCTCGACGACGTCGATCTTGTCCGAGACCTTGGCGCCGCCGAGGACGGCGACGTACGGCTTCTCCGGGCGATCGACGAGCCGGCTCAGCGCCTTCAGCTCCTTCTGTAGGAGGAGGCCGGCGGCGCGCTCGCGCATGAGCCGCGGCAGCGCGTGCACCGACGCGTGGGCGCGGTGCACGGCGCCGAAGGCGTCGTCGACGTAGACGTCGCAGAGCTCGGCGAGCTGGCGCGCGAACGCCTCGTCGTCCTGCTCCTCTTCCGGGTGGAAGCGGAGGTTCTCGAGCAGGCAGATCTGACCCGCCCGGAGGTCGTAGATGACCTTCTTGGGCGAGTCGCCGACACAGTCGTCCGGCAGGTGGACCTCGTAGCCGGTGAGCTCACTGAGCCGCCCCCCGCACGGCTCCAACGAGAGCCCCTCGGTCTTGCCCGGCTTCGGGCGGCCGAGGTGCGACGCGAGGATCACCTTCGCGCCCGCCTCCATGACGAGCTTGATCGTCGGGATCGCCTCGCGGATGCGCGAGTCGTCCGTGATCTTGCCCGTCTTCTTGTCGAGCGGGACGTTGAAGTCGACGCGGATGAAGACGCGCTTGCCGCTGAGGCCGGCGGCGTCGCCGGCCTGGGCAAGGTCCTCGACGGAGCGGATTCCGGTGAGCTTCACGGCGCTACACGCCCTTCTTCGCCACGAGCTGCGCGAGGTCGATCATGCGGTTCGAGAAGCCCCACTCGTTGTCGTACCACGAGAAGATCTTCGCGAAGCGATCGCCCAGGACCGACGTCATGGTGGCGTCGAACGTGCTGGACGCGGGCGAGCCGATGAAGTCGCCGGAGACGAGCTCCCGCTCCGTGTAGTTGAGGATGTCCTTCATCGGCCCCTGGTCGGCGGCCTGCTTCATCGCGGCGTGGATGCTCTCCTTCGTGATCGGCTTCTCGGTCTCGAGGGTGAGATCCACGAGCGAGACGTCGACCGTGGGGACGCGGATCGCGAGCCCGTCGAACTTGCCCTTGAGGGCCGGGATGACCTCGGAGAGCGCCTTCGCGGCGCCGGTGCTCGAGGGGATCATGTTGACCGCGGCGGCGCGGGCGCGGCGCAGGTCGCCCTTGCGGTGCGGGATGTCGAGCAGGTGCTGGTCGTTCGTGTACGAGTGGACCGTCGTCATCAGGCCGCGGACGATGCCGAAGTTGTCGAGCATCACCTTGGCGATGGGGGCGAGGCAGTTCGTCGTACAGGAGCCGCACGAGATCACCGTGTGCTTCTGCGCGTCGTAGAGCTCGTCGTTCACGCCCATGACGACCGTGAGGTCGTGGCCCTTGGCCGGCGCGCTGATGATCACGCGCTTGGCGCCCGCGTTCAGGTGGCCGGCGGCCTTCGCCTTGTCCGTGAAGAGGCCCGTGCACTCGAGGACGATGTCGACGCCGAGGCTCTTCCACGGCAGCTCGGCCGGATCCTTCAGCGCGAGGACCTCGATCTTCTGATCGCCGATGCTGATGTACTTGTCGCCGGCGCCGACCTTCGCCGCCTTGAACTCGCGGTGGATCGAGTCGTACTGGAAGAGGTGAGCGAGGGTCTTCGGATCCGTCAGGTCGTTGATGGCGACCAGCTCGAGATCCTTCACGCCACGCTCGACGAGCGCGCGGACAATGCAGCGTCCGATGCGTCCAAAACCGTTAATTGCGATCTTCGTCGCCATCACGAACTCCTGGGAAAGTGGCCGGGCGCGATACGTAGTCACCTCGCGCGCGACGGTCAAGCAAAGCCTCAGCGCGCGCGCCGCGGGCGACGAGAGGGGCCTCTCGCCGGGGGCGTCGCGCGCGCCGGTGCATCGCGATTCGGCTGGTTGAATGAGGCGCTCGATCGGGCGGTGAAGCGTCCGGTCGAGCCAGGCGTTCCGTAGGGTCCGGCGCGCGGCCGAGCAAGGAGGCGCTCGCGGGAGGTCGCGCGGGCCGCGGGGCGGCGCCCGGCTTCGTGACTACGGAGCGCTCACGAGCTGGGCGAGCTTCTCGTAGGTCGTGAGCCCGACCTGCTGCTTCACCTTGTTGCCGCCCTCGAACAGGATGCACGTCGGGACGGAGCGCACGCCGTAGCCCTGAGCCAGCTTGGGCGCCGCGTCGATGTCGAGCTTGCCGACCTTCACCTTGCCCTGGAATTCGTTCGCGAGCTTCTCGACGAACGGCGCGAGCGCCTTGCAGGGTCCGCACCAGGTGGCCGTGAAATCGACGAGCACGGGGATGGGAGATTGGAGGACCTCGGACTCGAAGTTCTCCGCGGTGAAGGTGTGGACGTTCTGGCTCGCCATGGTTGTCTCCGTCAGTGCCGCGCTGTTCAGGTTCGGGGCCGCGCGCTCGCGCGCCGGGCGCGTGACCCACCCCCCCACCGTCGACCGAGGCTGCTCCAGCCAGTCGGCCCGATGCAGAGCGGACGCCCTGTCGGGAACGGGGAGGGAAAGTAACTGGCGCGCATGGCTCCGGCAAGCGACCGGAGGCGCGCCTCGCGGAGCCTTCCGCCCGCGCGATCGCTCTGATAGATGATCGCCCGGCGCGGATGTCGTCGGACGAGACCACCCCGAAGCACCTCCGGCGCCCGCGGGCCCGCGGCGCTGCCGCGGCGGCGGCCACGGCGACGACCACGACGGCGGCGACGGCCGACGGCCACGACGTCGAGGAGACGTGGCGGCAGACGGGCAGAGCGCTCGTCGTGCCGCTCGATCGCGCCCTCACGCTCTCCGCGCTGCGCGCCGCCCACGCGCGGCTGGCCGAGGTGGCCACGCGGCAGGGGCTCGCGATCGTCGAGGAGCCGCTGTTCGGCCTGAAGGGCGATCCCGGCGAGGATCCCCCGCACCGGTGGGCCTACGAGGCCGTGCTCCCGATCCGGGGCGCGGCCAGCCCGGAGGGCGACGTGACGGTCGCGCGCATCGAGGGCGGGATGCACCTCGCCGCGACCACGCCGCGCGGCCTCGACGACCTGGCGAGCCTGTACGGCCGCCTGCTCGGGAGCCTCCTCCCCGCCAGGAAGCAGCGCCTCGTGCGGCCGTACCTCCTCCACCGGGCGCACCGCCTCGCGGACGGCCAGGCGCGCGCGCCCGGCGAGCCGGTCGCCGTCACGGTCTACGTGCCGGCGGTGCTCTCGATGGATCCGGTGCCGATGCCGGCCGACGGAGCGGAGGCCTGAGCGCAGACGGACGCCCGCGGCGCTGCACGAGGCGCAACGAGGCATAGACCAAGCGCGCGAGCGTCCGCCCGCGCCGCGCCGAGCCACGATGGCCCCCCGGACCCTCATCATCACGCCGACGTACAACGAGCGAGACAACCTCGCCGGGTTCGTGAGCTCCGTCCTCGCGGCGGTCCCGGACGCGCACGTGCTCGTCGTGGACGACGCGTCGCCGGACGGGACGGGCGCGCTCGGCGACGAGCTCGCCGCGCGCGACGGGCGCGTCCGCGTGCTCCACCGCGCGGCCAAGCTCGGCCTCGGCACGGCCTACCTGGAGGGCTTCCAGCGCGCGCTGGACGGCGGCTACGACGTCGCGTTCGAGATGGACGCCGACCTCTCGCACGACCCGGGCCACCTGCCCGCCTTCCTCGACGCGATCGCCAGGGGCGCCGACGTGGTCCTCGGCTCGCGCAACATGCCGGGCGGCGGCGTGGAGGGCTGGGGCCTCGGGCGCCACGTGCTCTCGAAGGGCGGCTCGCTCTACGCGCGCACGATCCTGGGCGTCGGCGTCCGCGACCTCACGACCGGCTACAAGGCGTTCACGCGGCGCGCGCTCCTCGCGCTCGATCTCGAGAGCGTGCGCTCGAACGGCTACGCCTTCCAGATCGAGACGACCTACCGGGCGCTCCGCAAGGGGCTCCGCGTTGTCGAGGTGCCGATCGTGTTCGTCGACCGGCGCGCGGGCCACTCCAAGATGAGCCGGCGGATCTTCGCCGAGGCGATCGTCGAGGTCTTCCGCCTGCGCCTCGACGCCGCGCTCGGGCGCATCTGAGCGCTCGCGCCCCGCACGGCTGCGGCGGGCGCAGGCGGCGCTCAGCGCTTCGCCGTGCGAGACGGCCGCGACACGGCGTCGGACCGGGCCCGCTCGTCGGCCTGCAGGTCGTCGAGCTCGTCGAACTCCTGGTCCAGGTCGTCGTGGAAGCGCGAGCGCCCGGCTGGCTCCTGCTCGTCGACGCGCACGCGCGCCCCGGCGCCGTGGTCCTGCGGGGCGGCGTCGGGCGGCGCGGGGCGCCCGCGGACCGCGCGCATGGCCCGGAGCAGGGCGAGCTCGGCCACGCGGCCGGCCTTGCGCACGCTCGGCGCGGCCTCCTCGCGCAGCACCCGACCGAACACCAGCGAGAGCAGCGTGAGCACCGTCGGGACGATCACCCCGAGCGCGAGGCCGACCGCGATGCGCGCGACGGTGAGCCCGAACATCGCGCCCACGAGCGGCAGCCCGTCGAGGCCGCGCCAGGGCGTCGAGCGCCCCTCCTGCCCGCGCGCGCGCCGCTCCTCCTTGCGCGCGCGCCGCTCGGCCTTGCGCGCGTCGCGGTACAGCTCGCGCGCCTCGCGCTCGGCCTTGCGCGCGTCGCGGTACGCCTTGCGCGCGTCGCGCTCNGTACAGCTCGCGCGCCTCGCGCTCGGCCTTGCGCGCGTCGCG
>NZ_JEMA01000772.1 GCF_001589285.1 Sorangium cellulosum
CGTCGACCCAGGTGGACCCGGCCGCGCCCGGCCACCCGGACGGCAGCACCGCCGCCGCCAGCGCGGCGCTCGCGGAGAAGGCGCCGGCCGCGGCCGCGAGCCACGCCCGCTTCGGGCGGCGGGGCTCGGGCCTCCTCGTCTCGGGCGCACGGACGGCGGTCGTGGGCGGCCCCTCGTCCAGCCACGTGAACGTCGGCTGGCTCCGGTGGACAGCCGTGGGCAGCGTCGCGTCGGGCGCCCCGCACAGCGCGAACGGCGCGAGCGCCACGGCGAGCTCGCGGGCCGACGCCGGGCGGCGGGCCCGGTTCTTCTCGAGGCAGCGCATCACGATCTCCTCGAACCCCTCGGGCAGATCGGCGCGCGCGCTCCGGAGCGGCCGCGGCGCCTGCTCCGACACGACCAGCACGAGCTGCTCCAGCGTCTCCGCGCCGAACGGCAGCGTGCCGCTCACGAGCTGGTAGAGCACGACCCCGAGCGCCCAGAGATCCGCGCGCAGGTCGACGTCCTTGGGCGTGAGCATCTGCTCGGGCGCCATGTAGCGGCGCGAGCCCATGACCGACCGCGCGGTCGTCATCTCGAGCCCGTCGTCCTCGGGCTTCGCGCACGTGAACTTCGCGACGCCGAAGTCGAGCACCTTGACGAGCGGCGTGCCGTCGGTCCGGTACGTCAGGAACAGGTTCGCGGGCTTCAGGTCCCGGTGCACCATCCCGAGCGCGTGCGCCTCGGTGAGGGCGACGCAGGCCTGACGGACGTACTCCGCCGCCTCGTCGATCGGGAGCCGCCCGCGGCGCTCGACGATCGAGCGGAGATCGTTGCCCGACAGGTGCTCCATCACGATGAACGGCACGGGCAGCCCGACGCCGTGCCGCGGCGGGAGCGAGCCCAGGTCGTAGACCCGCGGCACGTGCTCGGTCTTCAGCCGGAACATCCCGCGCGCCTCGCGCTGGAACCTCCTCAGGAGCGCTGCGTTGTTGCAGTACTCCGCCCGCATGAACTTGATGGCAACGAGCTCGCCCAGCGACAGGTGCCGCGCCGCGACGACGGCCCCCATCCCGCCGATCCCGAGCAGCCGCTCGACCCGGTAGCGGTCCGCGATGACCTCGCCGCAGTGCACCGGCACCACTCCCTCTTCATCGCTCACCACGCGCCCCCCAACTCCGTCTCTCTGAGATTGCAGATCGGCCAGGCCACGATCTCGGACCGGATGTTCCTTGCAGGGCCACGCTCGACGCGCTTGCCGCAGGTGTCTGGCGAGATTCGATTCTCCGGAGAGGCAAGGCGTCGCGTCGCCTGTCGAATTTTCCGGCGCACCTGTGGGCGCGTGGAGGTGCCCTTCGTTCGTCGAGGGCGCTCGGCGGCGCGCCTCCGCCCCGCGCGCGCGGCCGCGCCCAGGCCGCCTCCGC
>NZ_JEMA01000773.1 GCF_001589285.1 Sorangium cellulosum
GCGGGGCTCGCGGATCTCGCGGGCCGGGCGCTGCTGCGGCTCGGATCGCACGCGGAGGCGCGGGCGCGCGCGGAGCCGGCGCTCGGCTGGTGCGACGACCCGGAGGTGCTCGCGAGCCTGCACGAGGACGTGGGCGTGGCGGCGAGCTACCTCGGCGAGCGGCGGCTGGCGGGGCTGCACCTGGGGCTGGCGGCCGGGCTGCACCGCGACAGGCGCGCGCCGCGGGCGCTTGTGCGGGCGCTGTCGTACCAGGCGATCGACGCGTTCCGCGCGGGGGAGCTGGAGGCGGCGCTCGTGGGCTACCGGCAGGCGCTCGCCACGGCGGAGGAGCACGGGCTGGGGGACCTCGTGGCGCGGTGCAGCCTCAACGTGGGGACGGCGTGCCACCAGTCGGGCGAGCTGGGGGAGGCGCTGGCGGCCTACGAGCGGGGGGCGCGGCTCGCGTCGGCCCTGGGGCAGGCGGACCTGGTGCTGGTCCTCGACTTCGACCTGGCGAAGCTGTGGGCGGACGTGGGGGCGTTCGAGCGCGCCGCGCGGGTGGCGTCGCGCGTGGAGGCGGAGGCGGCGCGGCGGGGGGCGCCGTTCTTCGCGGCGGCGGCGGCGTCGGTCCTCGGGGACTGCGCGCTCGCGGCCGGCGACGCCGAGGAGGCGGCGCGCTGCTTCGAGCGGTCGCGGGGCGGCTTCGAGGCGCAGGGGGCGCAGCGCGAGGTCGTCGAGGAGGAGCTCGAGCTGTGCCGGGCGCACCTGGCGCGCGGGGCGCTGGACGAGGCCCGCGCGGCGCTCGGCCGGGCGCTCGGGCACGGGGCCGTGCGGGGAGCGCCCGACCTGGGGGCGCGCGCCGCGCTGCTCGAGGGGCGGCTCGCGCTGCTGGAGGGGGACGGCGGCGACCGCAACCTCGGTCAGGCCAACCCCAACCTCGGTCAGGCCAACCCCAACCTCGGTCAGCTCAACCCCGGTCAGCTCAACCCCGGTCAGCCCAACCTCGGTCAGCTCAACCTCGGTCAGC
>NZ_JEMA01000774.1 GCF_001589285.1 Sorangium cellulosum
GTCGGGGGCCGCGGTCGGGGACGACGAGCCCTCGGGGGAGACCTGCGGGGGCGGCGCCGGGGCGGCGTCGGGAGGGCCGCTCGAGAGCTCGAGGACGAGGTGCTGGGCGGTGGTGAGCTCCGGGTGCAGCTCGACGGCGAGCTTCGCCAGCCGGATCGCGCCGGCCCTGTCGCCGGCATACTTGCGCCCGAGGGCGTCGGTGACGATGCGCTCGGACGACTCGCGCCGGAGCTCGGCGAGCCGCGGGTCCCTCGGCCACCGCGCGAGCGCCTGCGAGAGGAGGTCCTTCACGTTCTCGCCCGGGGGGGCGTCCCACGCGTGCCTCCCCATGCAGTCGCGCGCGCGCTCGATGTGCGCGTCCAGCGAGTCGCTCGCGGCCGGCCCGCCGAACGCGCCGAGGTGCCGCCCGCCGAGGAACACGACGAGACCCAGCGCACCGGCGCACGCGAGGAGGGCGGCGGCGCGGGCGATCACGGCGCGACGCGGGAGCGGCCGCGCCGCGGACTCGACGCCCTGCATTGTCGACGGCACCGGCGCGGAGTCGCGCGAGGGCTCGATGCCGAGGCCGATCGCCGTCCGCGCGGGATGTTCGGGCACGGGGGTGGACCAGGAAGGCGCCGCGGCGCCGCCGGGCGCTGCGCCGCCGGGTCTCGACGAGCGCTCTGCGCTGCCGAAGGAGGAGCGCTCCACGCCGCTGGATCTCGACGAGCGCTCTGCGCCGCCGAAGGCCGAGTGATCTCCGCTGCCGAACGACGCGCGCTCTGCGGCGCCGAAGGCGGCGTGCTCTCCGCTGCGGAAGGCGGCGTGGTCTCCGCTGCCGAAGGAGGAGCGCTCCACGCCGCTCGATCTGGGCGAGGAGGAGCGCTCCGCGCCGCTGGAGGAGGAGCGCTCTTCCTCCGGGCCATGCGCCGCCAGGTCCCCGTAGCGGTCGATCTCGGCGCGCGGGGGGAGCGACCCGAGATCGCTGATGTGCGCGCTCTCCAGCGTGGGCGCGGCGATGCCGCCGATCTGGGCGGCGAGCGCCGGGGAGAGGTCGAGCGACTTGGTGCGCGATTTCGAGGCGAGCTTCATGACCGCGCTGGCGCGCAGGAGCCCGGGCTGGGCGGCGATCTCGTCGGGATCGAGGCCGCTCGCGCGCACGGCGAGGGCGAGGTCGCGGCCGAGGGCGCGCGCGTCGGGGGCGCGCTCCGAGGGCCTCTTCGCGAGGTTGTGCATCACGACCTGCGCGATCGGCGCGGGCACGTAGCTCGAGCGCGCGATGCTGCGCAGGTCCGCCGGCGGGGCGTGCGTGTGCTGGACGAGCAGCGCGACGGGCGAGTCGCCCTCGAACGGCGCGCGCCCCGCGAGGCACTGGTAGAGCATCGTCGCGATGGAGTAGACGTCCGCCGGCGGCCCGACGCGCTGCCCCTCGGCGCCCTCGGGCGAGATGTACTTGGCGGTGCCAAAGATGAGCCCGGCCTGGGTGGTCATCGCCTTGTCGGCCCAGTCGAGGCGGGCGATGCCGAAGTCGAGCACTTTCACATAGTCCGGGTCCTCGCCGCGGCGGACGAGCATGATGTTCTCGGGCTTGAGATCCCGGTGGACGATGCCCTGCGCGTGCGCCTCGCCGACCGCGTCGCAGATCTGGAGGATGATGTGGAGCGCCCTCGGGAGCGGGAGCGCCTCGCTCTCGCCCCCCGCGCCCGCCGCGGCGAGGGCGGAGAGGAGCGAGATGCCGTCGAGGTGCTCCATGACGAGGTAGAGCTCGCCGCCGATCCGGGGGTCGGCCGTGGCGGGGACGCTCCCGGTCATGAGCACCTGGACGACGTTCGGGTGGACGAGGCGGCTCGCGATCTTGGCCTCGCGGTGGAAGCGGCTCACGAGCTCGGCGTTGGTGCTCAGCTCGCGGTGGAGGATCTTGACGGCCACGTCGCGCTCGATCCCTGCCTGGAAGGCGCGGTAGACGCGGCCCATCGAGCCGATGCCGATGAGGTGGCGGAGCTCGATCTGCCCGCCGAGCGTGAGGCCGACGTAGGGATCGCGCTCGGCGGCGCCGAAGGCGGGGCTCTTGCGCGAGCTCGCGAGCGGGGTGCCGTCGCGGGGGCAATAGAGGACGCCCGCGTCGTAGCGCTCACCGCACGAGGGGCAGCTCTTCGCGGGGGACGGCTTCATCGACAGCGCTGATGCTAGCACCGCTCCCGCCATAAATTGTCGGACGGAGCGGCGTTTTGGCGCGTCGCGGCGCCGGGGCACGCTCCGGAATGGACCGACCGGCGCCTTGCGATTACGGTCGCCGCGTGAGCGGTTCCAAGGCGGGCGCGGCAAGGGCGCGCGGCGGCAAAGGGCGCGGCAACGCGGGCGCCGCTCCTGCGCCCGCTGGCCGCGGGGCGGC
>NZ_JEMA01000775.1 GCF_001589285.1 Sorangium cellulosum
GGGCAGCGCGCTGGCACGCGGGCTCCCGCCGCGCCGCCGCCCCCGCTGCCGCCGCGTGACGCGCTCGCCAGCGCGGCGGCTGGGAGCCTGGACGGCTCCTCCTTCAGGCGTAAGAGAAAGCGCTCGCACGCGGGTCATGAGCGACGTTTTGTCCGTAAAATGCCCCCTCACCATTCAATTCGCTCTGGCGCCTCGGAGACGCATCGCCGAGGAGGTCTTCTCCAGCATCTGCGGCCCTGCGAGCGAGGTGATCCGCGAGAGGCTGAAACCGCCAACGGGGAATAGCCGGCCGTCACGACCCGCGCGTCGCGCGAAGGCAGAAGGAGATGCGCCGTGAAGACAGGCGAAAACGCTGACTGGCCACGTTCCCTTGGCCCTGCCGCCGCGTTGTTTACGAGCTATTTCCTCCTGGCCGTGCTGGGTCTCGGGTGGGCGACGGTCCGCGGCGCCGCCTCCCCTGTGTTTCCCGCCGCGGGGGTCGCGCTCGCCGGGCTCCTCCTCGGGGGCACGAGGCTGTGGCCGGCGGTGTTCGCCGGGACGATGGCCGCGTTCCTCGTGGAAGCGCCCTCTCTCCCGCTGTGGGTCAAGGCCGCCCTTGCTTCCGGGAACACGCTGGCAGCTCTGGGCGGCGCGTGGGCGCTGCGTCGCGCTCGCCTGCGGCCGGCGCTCACGCGCCTGACCGACGTGCTCGTCGTCAGCGCCGCCGCCCTGGGCAGCTCGGCCGTCTCCGCCACGACAGCGGCCTTCGCGCTGGCCGGCGCGTTCGACAAGGGCTTCATGCAGGCTCTCGTGACATGGCTCGACTGGTGGGCCGGCGACGTGACGGGGGTGATCGTGGCGGCGCCCCTCGTGCTGAGCTGGGCGCGTGGCGAGCCGGTCGGCCGGGACAGGGGGCGGTGGCTGCACCTCGCGCTGTGCACGGCGGCTGCCTGGGCCCTGGCCAGGCTGAGCTTCGGGCCTGAATCCTCCGGCATGGTCCGCCCATGGCTGACCTTTCCCGCCCTGACCTGGGCCGCATTGACGTGGGGCGTTCGAGGCGCGACAGCGGCGATGCTCCCCGTCGCGGCCGTCGCGATCCACGCCACGACCCACGGGCACGGGCCGTTCGGCCCCCCTGAGGCGCTGCAGTTCGCGCTGCTCCAGGAGTTCATCGGCGCTACCACCCTGACCACGCTGGTGCTGGCTGTCGTCGCCGACGAGAGACGCAACAGCGAGACCGTCCGGGGCGCGCTGGAATCGCGGGCCGAGGGCAGGCAGGAGGAGTTTCGCGTGCTTCACCCCCGGCGGGGCGAGCAGTGGATCCTCGACCTTGTGCACATCCGCCGCGACGCGGCCGGGCGAGCGATCGGCGTTGGCGGCATCGACCTGGACGTCACCGACAGCAAGCGGACGGGGACGGCGCTGCGGGAGAACGAGGCGCGGCTGCGGCTGGCGCTGCGCGCCGGGCAGACAGGCGTGTGGGACTGGGATCTCGTCACCGGCCGCGTCGTCTGGTCCGACGAGGTGTGCGACATCTTCGGGATCCCGCCTGGCACGTTCGAGGGGACGCTCGAGGCGTTCGAGCGGAGGATTCACCCCGACGACCGGATGCGGGTCCGGGCGGAGACGGAAGCGGCCATCAAGGGGCGGGCGGGCTCTACGACCGAGTTCCGCATCGTCCGCCCCGACGGGCAGATCCGCTGGGTCACGGACCTCGGCACCGTCGAGCACGACGAGGCAGGACAGCCTCGTTCCATGATCGGCATGGTCACCGACATCACGGAGAAGCGAGCGGCCGCGGACGCGATACGAGAGAGCGAGGAGCGATTCCGCAACATCGCCGACAACTCCCCCGTGATGATATGGGTGACCGGGCCCGACGCCTGTTGCACCTACCTCAACAAGGTATGGTCCGATTTCACGGGGCAGGCCCAGGCCGCCGGCCTCGGGTTCAGCTGGCTCGACATGCTTCATCCGGAGGACGTCGAGCGCTCGGCGAGCATCTTCCGCGCCGCCAACGCGGCGCGGCAGCCGTTCCGCCTCGATTACCGCCTCCGCCACCGTGACGGGCAGTACCGGTGGTGCATCGACGCTGCGGCCCCGCGGTTCAGCCCGAGCGGCGAGTTTCTCGGTTATGTCGGCTCGGTCATCGATATCACCGACCGCAAGCAGGCCGAGGAGGAGCGGGCGCGCCTGCTCGAGGTCGAGCAGGCCGCGCGCAGCGAGGCCGAGCGGGCGAACCGGCTGAAGGACGAGTTCCTCTCGACGGTCAGTCACGAGCTGCGCACCCCGCTCACCGCCATCCTCGGCTGGGCGCACCTCCTGCGCCGTCGGGTGAGCTGCGAGGACGAGAACCTCGGCAAGGGACTCGCTGTCATCGACCGCAACGCCCGCGCGCAGGCGCAGCTCATCGAGGACCTGCTCGACATGGGCCGCATCACGTCTGGCAAGATCCGTCTGGACGTGCAGCCTCTGGACCTGCACGAGGTGGTCGGCGCGGCCGTCTCGTCCGTCGCGCCCTCGGCGGAGGCGAAAGGGATCCAGCTCGAAAACATCTCGAGCCCCGCCGTGGGCGTGACGCGCGGCGACCCGAGCCGGCTGCAACAGGTGGTGTGGAACCTCCTGAGCAATGCCATCAAGTTCACCCCGGAGGGCGGGCGCGTGCAGGTGAAGGTCTCCCGCGCCGGCGATCACGTCGGAATCACCGTCTCGGACACCGGAGAAGGCATCAAGCCCGATTTCCTCCCCTGTGTCTTCGAGCGTTTCCGCCAGGCCGACGCCTCGACGACGCGGCGGCACGGCGGGTTGGGCCTGGGGCTCGCCATCGTGAAGCACCTTGTCGAGCTCCACGGCGGCACCGTGCGGGCGACGAGCGCCGGCGTGGGAAAGGGCACGACCTTCACCGTGGAGCTCCCGCTCGGCGTCGCCCACGCCCCGGCGGAGCGCGCCACGGACGGGCGGGAGGTCGATGCCCGGGCGAGCGGCGACAACCTCTGCGAGCTCTCCGACCTGAGCGGCATCTCGGTGCTCTTCGTGGACGACGCCCCGGATACCCGCGACATGGTCAGGGCCTTCGTCGAAGAAGGCAAGGCGCGCGTCAGGCTCGCAGGATCAGGGGAAGAGGCGCTGAGGCTGCTCGATCTGGAGAGGCCGGACGTGCTCGTGAGCGATATCGGGATGCGCGGGATGGATGGCTACGAGCTCATCCGCCGGATCCGGTCGCTGCCGCAGGAGCGCGGCGGGGACGTGCCGGCGCTGGCGCTCACCGCCTACGCCGGAAACGAGGACCGAACCAGAGCGCTGCTCGCCGGGTTCCAGACGCACCTTGCGAAGCCGATCCAGCCGACGGAGCTCATGGCGGCCATCGGGGTATTGGCGGCGCGCGGCGCGAGAAAGGCGCGGCCGCAGGCAGGCAACGGGGGGCCGCCCTAGCCATGGAAGAGCACGAGACGGCTGGCTGCTCGCCGTGGCCTGGCGTGAACAGGAGAAGCGCAGCGACCTGCTGGTGCTCGATGCCTGGACCTTCCCGCTGGCCCGTCGCTGTCGCCCGCTTGCCGCACCGCGTGCCATTCGGGTCCCACGGCAACTGG
Source organism: Sorangium cellulosum (assembly GCF_001589285.1). Classification (GTDB taxonomy): domain Bacteria; phylum Myxococcota_A; class Polyangia; order Polyangiales; family Polyangiaceae; genus Sorangium; species Sorangium cellulosum_G. Next base: position 3,570 of record NZ_JEMA01000775.1, read on the forward strand.
CGGCCCAGCGCGTAACGCGGTCCGGGATGCCGTTCGCGGCTGAAGCCACCGCTGCTGCATGCCGCCGAGCACGGCGAGGCAGGGCCGAGTCCACCTGAGACGCGGTGACGCGCGGCCCCGCCGCGGGCGACCCCACGCGGGGCCTATCAGGGGTTCCGGCGCGTGCCCGAACGCCGATCGCTGGTGCTCACCGAGATGACGACGCGGCGGCGTGGCCGCGACGCCGCCTGCGGCTCCCCTTGCTGCGGCGGCTTCTGCGTCGCCTGGTGCTGTTCAGGCGTATGCGACGCCTCGTGGTGGTGCTGCGGCCTGCTGTGCGACGCCTCGTGGTGGTGCTGCGGCCTGTGCGACGCCTCGTGGTGGTGCTGCGGCCTGTGCGGCGCCTCGTGGTGGTGCTGCGGCCTGTGCGCCGCCTGGTGCTGCGGCCTGTGCGGCGCCTCGTGGTGGTGCTGCGGCCTGTGCGCGGCCTGGTGCTGCGCGGGCCGTTGCGCCGTCGCATGCTGGGCCGGCCGATGGTCTGGCCCATGCTGCTGGGGTCGCTGCCTCGCCTCGTACTGCACCGGCGGTTGTCCCGAGGGGTGCTGCGGGGGCCTCCGGGCAGGCGCGTTGCCCGCGTGCTGCTGCCTCCGGTCAGGCCCGGCGTTCTGCGGCCTTTGCCCTGCTCCGTGTTGCTGCGGCCTTGGCCCGCCCCCGTTCCCGGCATGCGCAGCCGGCCTCTCCGCCTGACGCGGCCGGTCCCGCGGATCGGTCGTTCGCCCCTCGGTCGTGCGCCCCTCGGGCGCGGGCGCGGGCGGTTGGGCCGTCTTCGGCGCTCCCCGCATGCTGATGCCCTGACGCTCGCGGCGCTTGCGCTCGTCGTGGTTCGCGTCGCCGATGAGGTCGAGCACGGCGCGGGTATCCACCCTTCGCTCGGAGACCCGATGGCGGCCGGTCAATCGGGTCTCCGGGGTGAGCGCGCTGCTGGCGTAGAGCTCCCACATCTCCTCGCCATAGGCGGGTCGCCGTTGCTCGGGCACGAAGCGCGCGAGGAAGCGATGGAGATTGTCGACGTCACGGAGCAGGAGCTTCCTGGCGTTCTGGTTCCTCGCGGCGTCCACCGATTGGGGGAAGTCGATGATCACCGGCCCGTCGGCGCTCATGAGCACGTTGAAGTCCGACAGATCGCCGTGCACGACGCCGGCGCACAACATCCGCACGACCTCGCCGATCAGGCGATGGTAGACCCACGTGGCCTGATCTCGGTCGAGGCTCGTCTCGGCGAGGCGAGGCGCGGGGCTGCCGTCGGCGTCGACGACCAGCTCCATCACGAGCACGCCGTCGATCGCCTGGTACGGCGTCGGCACGCGGACGCCTGCGCCGCGCAGGCGGTAGATCATGTCGACCTCGGTCGAGCGCCAGGCGGCTTCGTCCTGAGCCCGGCCGTGGCGCGAGCGTTTGTCCATCGCGCGCTGGTCGCGGCTGTTGCGCACCTTGCGGCCCTCGGTGTACGCCGCGCGGTTCTTGAAGCTGCGGTTCTGCGCGTCCTTGTAGACCTTCGCGACGCGCAGCTCGCCGCCCGACCGGACGAGGAAGACGACCGCTTCCTTTCCGCTCATCAGAGGCCGCACAACCTCGTCGATGAGCCCTTCGTCGACCAGCGACGCGAGGTTGCTCGGAATTTGCATGTTCTCGTGGGTTTTCGTTTCGTGGGAGGAAAAATCTCCCGGCGTCCTCTTGCCGCAAAAGATGGTGCGCTGCAACCGTATCGGACGCTCCGGCGGCTGCGTCGCGCGCTGGCCGCCGCGGCGCGTCGACCGTCCGCTGTCCGCACGCTCACCCTCATCGAGTCCGCCATGCAGCCGCCCGCGATCCGAGCGCCGCGGCGGTGGTTCGCCCGCGCCGCATTTGCGCGCCGCGGCTCGCGCGGGGGAGCTCACGCGGAGCGCGCGGGGGAAGGCCACGTTTTCCCCTTCCCGCTGCAAGCGTATACCAGACATAGGGGCTTGCTGGAAGCCCCGGATCATGCCGCACACTCCCTGGCCATGACGAAGCACACAGTGGTCATTGCTGGTGGGGGGCCGACGGGGCTGATGCTGGCGGGGGAGCTCGCGCTGGCGCGGGTGGACGTCGCCATCGTCGAGCGGCGCGAGAGCCAGGAGCTCGCGGGGTCGCGCGCAGGTGGGCTGCACGCACGCACGATCGAGGTGCTCGATCAGCGCGGGATTGCTGATCGCTTCCTCGCGGAAGGGAAGATCGCTCAGACAGCGTCGTTCGCGACGACGCCCCTCGACATCAGCGACTTTCCGACGCGCCACAACTACGGGCTGGCGCTGTGGCAGAAGCACTTCGAGCGCATCCTCGCCGCGTGGGTCGCGGAGCTCGGGGTGCCGATCTACCGCGGGTGTGAGGTGACGGGGTTCGCCCAGGAGGACGCCGGGGTCGATGTCGCGCTGTCCGACGGGCTGTCGCTGCGGGCGGCGTACCTCGTCGGATGTGACGGTGGGCGCAGCCTGATCCGCAAGAAGACAGGGATCGGCTTCCCGGGGTGGGAGCCGTCGGTCAGCTACCTGGTCGCCGAGTGCGAGATGGTCGAGCCGGCGCTGGGCATCCGCCAGGGGGACAAGGGTGTCTATGGCATCGGGCCGCTCGAGGACGGCAAGCGGGCGCGGGCGGTGCTGTGCGAGAGGGAGATCCGGCAAGACGAGGAGCCGACCGTGGACGACCTGCGCGAGGCGCTCGTCGCCTCCTACGGGACCGACTTCGGGGTGCACGGCGTCACGTGGCTCTCGCGGTTCAGCGATGCGACCCGGCAGGCGGCGTCGTACAGGGAGCGGCGGGTGCTGCTGGCAGGCGATGCGGCGCACGTGCACTCCCCGGCGAACGGGCAAGGGCTCAACCTCGGGGTGCAGGACGCGGTGAACCTGGGGTGGAAGCTGGCGCAGGTGGTCCACGGGACCTCGCCGGAGAGCCTGCTCGATACATACCAGGCCGAGCGGCACCCGGTCGGGGCGCGGGTGCTCAAGCACACCATGGCGGCGACCGCTGTCCATCGGGGCGACGAGCGGACGAAGGCCCTGCGCGAGACAATGGCCGAGCTGTTGACGCTGGAGGAGGCGCGCAAGCGGTACGCCGGGCTGATCTCGGGTCTGGACATCCGCTACGACCTCGGCCCGGGACACCCGCTGCTCGGCCGCCGCATGCCCGATCTGGACGTGGAGACCGAGGGCGGGCCACGGCGGGTGTTCACGCTGCTGCACGAGGCCCGGCCGGTGCTGCTCGACCTCGGTGAGCCCGGGGCCCTCGACCTCGGTCCCTGGGCGGATCGGGTGAAGCGGGTCGACGCGCTGTACGCCGGGGCGTGGGCGCTCCCGGTGCTCGGCGCGGTCGCGGCGCCCACGGCCGTGTTGATCCGGCCCGATGGATACGTCGCGTGGGTGGGAGACGGCACGGACCAGGGCCTTCGTGAGGCCCTGACCACGTGGTTCGGTCCGCCCACGGGGGCGTAGCTGGAGGTGATGACGCCACCCGGGTCCCGAGGCCGACACCCTGGCGCCACTTCGTAAATAGTCTTGCCTAAGCCCCTCCTCTGATGTAAACACACGGAAAGCACGGGCTGGAGAGCTTCATGACCGTCGTGACGGGAGGCAGAGAGCACTTCCCTTGTGGTGAGGTCGCGCTCACGAGCGGTCAGCAGGCGCTGCACGAGAAGGTCGTCGATCGGTGGATTCGATGAGCTGAGCGATCGAGGGGAAGACAGCCGGCCGACGCTGCTGCGCGCGACGCGCGTCGCGCCGGCTGCCCTGGCCCCTCGGGACTCCCGGGCACGCTCGGCGATGTTCGCCAGGTGCCGCCGCAGCACGTCCCCGTTGATGGGACGACCGAAGACTGGGGTTTACCCGGAGGCGTCCGCGCGGCTGGGCCGAGAGAGGCTCGGGGCGAGGCGCTTCGAGTTCGCGGGCTTGGAGCATTTTTCAGGAGGACGACAATGAGCCGGAAACCGGTGATCTTGGGATTCATGGGCAACCGCGGCAGCTTTCCCACCGATTTCGCCGTGGAGGGCGCCCAGGCCACGGCCTCCGTGGTGCGGGGGCTGCTCGGCGATGCAGTGGAATACGTCGACCTGGGCAATGTAGAGACCTATGCAGACGCCAAGCGTGCCGCCGCAAAGGCGCAGGAGCACCGCGCCGGGGTGGACGGCGGCGGGGCCATCGGCGTCGTCTGCTCGATGTACAACTTCTCGGACGAGAACGGCATCCGGGACTTCCTGCGCCTGGCGGATCTGAACGTACCCGTCTTGATTCACACAGAGCCAGACGTGCGCGGTCAGGGCAAGATGGGCCAGCGAGGGCGCCGGGACGGAGCTTGTGGTCGCTTCTCCGCGACCAACGCCCTGCGCCACATCGGCTACCCCTACACCCTCACCTCGAAGCACTGCGAAGCTGTCGACTCGGTCGCCTTCGCCGACGACCTGCGGGCGTTTCACGCCACCTGCGTGCTGGCCTCGAAGTTCCGCCGGCGAGGACGAGGCGTGCGCCTCGGTCTGGTCGGCTCCGGGCCGGACGATTTCCAGACCGTGACCACCGTGTCCACCGAGCTGCTGGGGCACCTGGGCTTGAGCACCGTGGGGCTGGAGCTGATCGCCCTCGATCGCCAGATGCGCAACGTGCCTCCGTCGCGCCTGTCGTCGAAGAAAGACGAGATTCGCGAGCACTTCGGGGCCGAGGAGGTGCCCTCGGCGTCGCTGGACGCCATCGGGCGGATGGGCGTCGTCTTCGACCGCTTCGTCGAGGAGAACGACCTCGACGGCATCGCCGTGCGCTGCTGGACGGAGATGCAGAAGTACCAGGTGGGAGGCGAGGTGGGGGTCATGCCCTGCACCTGCATGAGCATGCTCTCCGAGCGCCTGCTGCCCGCCGCCTGCGAGACCGACATTGCCGGCTGGATGGGCATGTACATGCTGCAGAGCGCCTCGGGGCTGATCCCGGTCCTGGGGGACTGGAACAACATGTTCGACGACGAGAAGCAGGAGGTGGATCTCTTCCACTGTGGGGTGTGGGCCAAGAGCGTGATGCACCCAGGCTCCAGGATCACCGAGCACCAGATCCTGGCGGACGTGGTGGGGCGGGAGAACAGCTGGGGAGCCGTCGACGGAGACCTCAAGCCCGGGACCTGCGCGTTCTTGCGCCCCTGTACCAACGCGCGTGAAGGCAAGATCTTCATGTACGGCGGCGTGGGCCAGGTGAAGGAAGAGCGCATCCAGACCTTCGGAACGCGCGGGCGCGTGTACATCCCGGAGATCCAGAGGCTCTTCCGCTACGTCACCGATCCGCGGCGGGCGGTGGAGCACCACACAGCGTTGGTCGTGGGGACCCGGCGTGCCATCGCCACGACGATGAAGGCCGTCCGGGACGCCTTGCCTTACATCAACGCCCAGGCGGGGCTCAACGGGTCCGGCCTGGAGCTCGTCGAGTATTACGAGCACACGACGGTCGAGCAGCTGTGACAGGAGTTCGGTGCCCGGGGCCGCTACCGCGGCCGTCCGCGCCGGCGGCGGAGCTCGCCTTCAGCCATGCATCGCGGGGAATGCCTACGTGAGGTTCGTGAGCGGCCCGGTGCAGTACGCCAGCGAGCCGAACCTGGTCCGGGGGTCGCCGAACAGGTTCAAGATCGAGACGAGCAGGTTGTTGTGCGGGAGGCTCGGGTACCGGACCCAGCGCCCGGTGCGCAGGCCCCCGCCGCCGCCGGCCAGCAGGAACGGCATGTTCGCCTTGCTGTGGGACGCCGGATCCGAGATCTCGGAGCCGAAGAAGACGACGCTCTCGTCGAGCAGCGAGTGCCCGCCCATGTCGACCTTCTCCATCTCCTGCAAGAGATAGAGGTGCTGCTCCGAGTACCAGGTATGGATGAGCTCGCACTCGGCCGGCCTGAAGCCGCCGTTATGCTGGTAGAAGTGGTGGTTATTGGCCAGGTTCAGCCACGGGAACGTGTGCTTCGCCTCGGTGTCGCTCCACTGCAGGGTGCCGACCGCGGTGATGTCGCAGGCGAGCGCCATCACCAGCATGTCCGTCATCAGCTTGCCCACCTTGGGGATCGCCGCGTCGGTCGAGCTGTCCACGATCGAGCCGTTGTCGTCCGCGTTGAGCCCCGTGAGCGGGTTATAGTCCGACGTGTCGACCAGATCCGGGGGCTGGCAGGCGCTCGTCGCGGCCGGCAGGCTGCTGAGGCTCACCTCGATCTCGCGGATCTTCGTGAGGTGCTGGTCGATCTTCTGCCGGTCGGCGGCGCCGAGCCGCGCGGACAGGGTCGCGTAGCGCCGGTCGAGGAAGTCGAGGATGGATCGCTTCCGCGCGAGGCGGACGGCGGCGTCGTCGCTGGCGCCGGGGTCCAGCGTGCCGAAGAGATCGGTGAAGATATCCACCGGATCGAGGCGCGGCGGGATGGGGCTGTACGGCGCGGTGCCCTCGAAATTGGCGATGTTCATCGGCGACATCAGGCCGTGGGACTTGCCCGTCGCCCAGCGCACCGCGAGCTGGAGGCTCGCCTTCGCCTTCTGACCGGCGGAGATCCGGGAGGCGATCACCTGATCGATGGACGGCCCGCTCGCGTAGCCGGTCGCTTCAATCATCTGCTCCGTGCCCGTGAGCCAGGCGATGATCCCGCTCTGGTGCTGCTCCCCGCGCGCGCTCTTCATGTCGAGGCCGTCGACGACGAGCAGCCGGTTCTGCACCGGCGCGAGCGGCGCCAGGATGGGACCCAGGGTGAAGCTCGTCTCGGTGCCGGTCGGAAGCCAGCGGTCGATCACGGTCCCGCCGGGCGTGTAGACGGCGAGGAAGCGCCGGGCGGGCGCGGGTTGCGCGCGCGCCGGGCGCTCGGTTCCCATGACCTCCAGCCACGGCAGCGCGATGGCGATGGCGCCGGCGCCTCGCAGCATGGCACGTCGGCTCAAGCGGAGTTTCGACATGATGACCACCCCCTATCGTGCAGCCGTGTAGTGAAAAGGATCCGTCTTCGTGAGCTCGATCAGGAGCTGCTTCACTTTGTGCCACGGACGAACCGCGGACCACGGGGTTCGTCGTGTTCGTGGCTGTCGCGCGCTGGGCGACGCCCTCCGCGACGGTGCCCGGCCGCTCGGCCAAGAGGCTCGAGACCGACAGCGTGTCCGCGTCGTTGCCAAAGCGATCTCCGACGTCCTCGCCCGGCAGCGGGAAGGCCGACCCCGTCGTGCCGCCGAAGAGGTCGCGCACGCTGTTGTTGTGGTTTCAACGATGGCAGTAGCAGATCGCCATCGGACCGGCTCACCACGAGAGCAGATATTGCCGGAGCGAAGTTTTTCTGTCGCAGCGTGAGCCTGCGGCTCGCCGCGACGTGGATCCCTGCCGCGCTACCGGCGCGCGGTCCGGGAGGAGCGCGCCCCCCGCGCGCGAGGAGGTCGCCGGCATCGCCGCACGCCTGGCGCCGACGAGGGCACCCCGGCCGGCGTGCTCGCGCCGCGCTCAATCATTACATCGGCGCAGGCGCAGGCGCAGGCG
>NZ_JEMA01000776.1 GCF_001589285.1 Sorangium cellulosum
CGCCGCGGCGGCCACCCTGCTCGAGCTGTCGGGCAGGCGCGACCTCCCTGCCGAGCAGCGCGCTGTCGCGATCTCGGCGGCGCGCGCGCTCGCGGAGAAGGGGCTCGTCGATCCGGCCCGGATCCCCGCAGATCTGGATCCGCAGCTCCCCGGCGCCGGCGCCGGCGGCGGCCAGGCGCCGCGGCCGTGACGCCCGTCGCGGGCGCGCGGCCGTCCTGCGCGGCGCCCTGGCTTCGTCGCCGCGCCGCCGCGCTTTGGGCCCGTTGGGGTCCATTTTGGTAGCTTGCCCCCCGTGACGACGCCGTACACCTCCGAGGCCTTCCTCCACCAGCTCCTCGGCAAGGCGCTTGCCGCCCACGCCAGCGACATCCACCTCAAGGTCGGTCAGCCGCCGGGCGCGCGGGTGCGCGGCGACATGGTCTACTTCCGGGTCGACCGGATCCGCCCGGAGGACAGCGAGGCTGCGGCGCGGGTGCTGCTCGCCGGGCGTCCGTCGCGCGAGCTGCTCGCCACGCTGCAGGAGCTCGATACCTCGTATGTCGTCCCGGGCCTCGGCCGGTTCCGGGTCAACATCTACCGCCAGCGCGGCTCGCTCGCGATCATCCTGCGCAGCATCCCGCTCAAGATCCCCACCTTCGACGAGCTCGGCGTCCCCGCGGCTGTGCGGGCGATGGTGGAGCACGACCACGGCCTCTTCGTTGTCGCCGGCACGGCGGGCAGCGGCAAGAGCACGACGCTCGCCGCGTTCATCGGGCAGATCAACGCGACCTTGCCGCGCCACATCGTCACGCTCGAGGATCCGATCGAGCACGTGCACGAGGACAACCGCTCCAGCGTGAGCCAGCGCGAGATCGGCGTGGACACGGCGGATTTTCCGACCGCGCTGCGCTCGGCGCTGCGGCAGGATCCGGACGTCGTGCTGCTCAGCTCGCTCCGCGACGGCGAGTCGCTCGATCTCGCGCTGCACGCCGCGGAGACAGGGCACCTCGTGCTCGCGGCCGTGCACACGCCCGACGTCGCGCGCACCCTCGGCCGGCTGATCGCGCTCGGCCGGAGCCCGAGCGAGGCGCGCGACCGGCTGGCCGACTGCCTCCAGGGCGTCGTCGCGCAGCGCCTGCTCCCTCGCCGCGACGGCGCGGGGGAGATCCTCGCCTGCGAGGTGCTCGTCGCGACGGCCGCTGTGCGCGAGGCGATCCGCCGCCCGGAGGGGAGCCCGTCGCTGCGCGAGCTGATGGAGAAGGGGGTGACGCCCTATGGAATGCAGACGTTCGAGGCCCACCTGCGGCAGCTCGTCGGCCAGGGCGCCATCGCGAAGGAGACGGCCAAGGCGGTGACGGCGCTGTAGCGGCCCGGGCCGGAAGCCCCTCCGGGGGCGGAGGGCGGACCGGGCCGCGCGGCTTGCTTGCGGCGGCGGCCCAAGCCTGGGTATGGAGCGAGCCCATGCTCGACGGGATCGAACGCGAAGCGACGGACAACAAGGGTGGACGCAGCGAGCCGAACGGCCGCGGGCCGGCGGCGGGCGCGGTCCGCCACGACTGGACCGTCGAGCAGGCGGTCGCCCTGCACGATCGACCGCTCTTCGAGCTGATCGACAGCGCGCGCTCGGTCCACCGCGCGTTCCACGGCGAGCACGAGGTGCAGCTCTGCACCCTGCTCAGCGTCAAGACCGGCGGCTGCCCCGAGGACTGCGCCTACTGCCCGCAGTCGAGCCACTACGAGACGGAGGTCGGGCCGGAGCGCATGCTCGACGTCCCCGCCGTCCTCGCCGCCGCCGGGCGCGCGCGCGACGGCGGCTCGACGCGGTTCTGCATGGGCGCCGCCTGGCGCGAGGTGAAGGACGGCCCGGCCTTCGAGCGCGTCCTCGACATGGTGCGCGGCGTGAAGGCGCTCGGGCTCGAGGCGTGCTGCACCCTCGGCATGCTCACCGACGACCAGGCGCGCCGCCTGAAGGAGGCCGGCCTCGACGCGTACAACCACAACCTCGACACGTCGCGGAAGGCCTACAAATCCATCATCTCCACGCGCACGTACGACGAGCGGCTCGTCACCCTGCGCAACGTCCGGCGGGCCGGCATCACCGTCTGCTCGGGCGGGATCATCGGCATGGGCGAGTCGATCGCCGACCGCTGCGAGATGCTCGTCGAGCTCGCGCGCCTCGACCCCCACCCGGAGAGCGTGCCGATCAACGCCCTCGTGCGCTCGCCCGGCACGCCGCTCGAGGGCCTGCCGCCGGTGGACCCGATCGAGTTCGTCCGGATGATCGCGATCGCGCGGCTCATGATGCCGCGCGCGATGGTGCGCCTGTCCGCCGGCCGGACGGAGCTGTCGCGCGAGGCGCAGCTCCTCTGCATGTACGCGGGGGCGAACTCGATCTTCTACGGAGACAAGCTGCTCACCACGCCGAACCCGGGCCCGGACGAGGACCGCGCGCTCATCGAGAAGGCGGGGCTGCAGCCGATGGCGCCTGCCGCGGCTCCTCCCGCCCGTTAGCCGCCTTCCCGTCGGCCGACGGGTCGAGCAGCGCGCGCTCCGCCCCGCGCGTCGCGACGTGCACCGTCCGCGTCGGGTACGCGAGCCTCGTCCCGGCCGCGCCGATGATCTCCAGGAAGGTGATCAGGACCCCCTGCCGGATCGTCCTGAACTCGCCGAAATCGGTCGTCTGGAACCAGGCCATGATCTCGACGTCGAACGACGCGGGGCCGATGCCGACGAAGCGCACGACGACGTCGTCGGGCCAGATGTGCGGGTGCGCCCGCAACGCGCGCTCGCACCCGTCGAGCACGGCGCGGAGCTGCGCGGGGGTCGTCTCGTACACGAGGCCCAGCACGCACGAGAGGCGCATCCTGTCGCGCGCCGTGTACGACTCGATCTGGAGGTCGGCCAGCTTGCCGTTCGGGATCGTGACCAGCGTCCTGTCGAGCGTGCGGATCCGCGTCGAGCGGAGCCCGATCGTCTCGACCGTGCCGAGGAGCGCGTCGACCTTCACGAAGTCGCCGACCTGGAGCGCCCTGTCGACGCCGATCGAGACCGAGCCGAAGAGGTTCTCCACCGTCTTCTGCGCGGCGAGGGCGAGCGCGACGCCGCCGATGCCGAGGCCGGCGATGAGGCTCGCCACCGGGTAGCCGAGCTCCGACAGCACGGCGATCACGCCGATGATCAGGATCGCGACCTTGGCGATCTTCCCCATGAGCGGCACGAGCGAGCGCGCCGCGGGGTTGTCGCGCGTCGCCGGGGCGGCGAGCAGGCGGCCGCTCACGGCGTCGATCGCGCGGAGGGCGAACCAGAAGACGGCGATGAAGAGGCCGGCGCGCACCACCTTGTCGAGGAACTGCTCGGCCGGCGCGTAGAGCCCGAGCCAGGGGAGCGAGACCTCGACGCCGACGAGCGCCAGCGCGAACGTGAGCGGGCCGCGCGCGCCCCCGAGGAGCACGTCGTCGAGCGTGGAGTCCGTCCGGGCGACGAGCCGGCGGAGCGCGGCGCGGATGAAGTAGCTCAGCACCATGCCGACGAGCCAGCCGGCGAGCCCGAGGACTGGCAGGGCGAGCCACTGCCACCAGAGCAGCTCGCGCGGGCCAGGGCGCAGCAACGCCGGCGGCAGGTGATCGCGGATCCAGCGGTCCTCGAGCCGCGCGTACCACTCGTCCACGCGCGCCACCGTGGCGCGCGAGAAGAGCCACCGCACCCCGTCGGGCGTCGTGCGCCGCACGAGCCGCACCGGCTGGGTCCCCGTCCGGGTCGGGATCGGGGGGCCGATCTGCTCCACGCCGGGCCCGAGGTTGTCCTGCGTGTTGCCCAGCGGGTGCGGCGAGAGCGACTCCAGGTCGACCCAGAGGTGCCGATCGAGCACCGCCTTGAGCCGCTGCGCGAGCTCCGCGCCGTTCGCCCCCGGCGGCACGTCGAGGTACCGCGCGGCCTCGGCGTAGTTGCCCGCGCGGCAGAGCTCGAAGAAGTGGCGCATCGAGGCGCGCGGCGAGTCGGGGGCGACCGGGCTCACCTCGGGATCCACGCCGTCCTCGGCGCCGGCCGCGGCGGGCGCCGCGGGGGCCGGGGGAGGGGACAGCTCTCCCGCGCGCGCGGCCAGCAGGACGCACCCGGAGACGAGCGCGAACGCGAGCGCAGCGCGGAGCCACCACATCACCGGTGGCCAGAAGCGGCGCCGCTTCGGCGCGTCAGGGGGATCGGTCCAGCGCATGGGCCCCTCCTATTCCACCGCGCGGCGCCTCTGTCGACCGGGCGGCGCGGCCCAAACGCGCGGCGCGCGAGGCCGCTCGCGAGGTGCGAACCCCCGCTCGCGGCTACGTCGCTGTGCCGGGCGGCTCGCTCGGCGGCGGCGCGCTCACGAGC
>NZ_JEMA01000777.1 GCF_001589285.1 Sorangium cellulosum
AGCGCCTCGCGCCCCCGCGCCGCCCGCGCGCCGCCTGTCACCGCTCGTCGCGCGGCGCCGCCGCTCGTCGCGAGGCGGTGCCGCTCGTCGCGCGTCAACGACCGTTCGTCGCGTTCCTCTCTCGGCGCGGCGGCCGTCTGCTATCCTGTCGACATCGTGGCCGCCGCCCGCAGTGAGACCAGGCCGTCGCGACCCGTCCTCATCCCGCGCGCAGCGATGTGGTTCGGCGCGGTCTCGCCGCCTTTCATCACCCTGCTGCTCGACGATGACGCGATGGACGTGCTCCGATGGGATCACCCCGGCCGGTGCTGGGCGGCCGCGCTGCGCGGTCTGGCCGCGATCACGCTGTACACCAACGTGATGGTGCTCGTGCATGCGGCTGCCTACAACGCCGGTCTGGCGCGATTGCCTCTCCAGAGGCTCGCCCGTCCCGTCCGGTTCGCCGTCTACGGCCTGACCACTGCCGTCGTCGTGACCGCGGGCACGCTGCTGTCCATCCCGGTGTTGGGCGCGGTGTCACCTGGCATGGTGAAGGATCCGCTCGGCCTGGTCGTGAAGGGCATCCTCATCAGCATTCTGTGGCTCGGCGCGATCTACATGTACGCGCAGTTCATGGCGCGCATCCGGACGGAGAAGCTCCTGGCGCACCGGGAGCAGCTCGCCGCGCTCGATGCCCGCGTGCGGCTGCTCCAGGTGCGAACGAACCCTCACTTCCTGTACAACAGCCTGAACAGCGTCATGAGCCTCATCGCCACCGATCCCGAGCTCGCCGAGGAGACCCTGGGGCGGCTCGCCAAGCTCTTTCGCTACTCGCTCGAAGGCTCGGAGCAGCACGTCGTCCCGCTCGGCGAAGAGATCGCCAACGTGACCGACTACCTGGAGGTCGAGACGATCCGCTTCCGGGAGCGGCTCCGGGTCGCGATCCTCGTGGACCCGGCGCTCCACGCCATCAAGGTGCCGCCGATGCTGCTCCAGCCGCTCGTGGAGAACGCCGTCAAGCACGGCGCCAGCCGCCGCGTGGAGGGTGGCACGGTGACGCTCCGCGCCGAGCTCGCCGGCGACGATCTGCTGCTGTTCGTGCTCGACGACGGCCCCGGCCCGGACGGCTCGAGCCACCGTGGAACCGGCACCAGCCTGCTGGATCTCCGGGAACGGCTGCGGCTCCTCTATGGAGACGAAGGCCGTCTGTCCGCGGGGGTCGGTCCCCACGGAGGGTTCATGACCCGGCTGCGCCTGCCGGCGCGGTGGAGCCGGTGACCGTGCGCGTGCTCGTTGTCGACGACGAAGCCCTCGCGCGGGCGCGGCTCATGCGCATGCTCGCCCGCGTCGAGGACGTCGAGGTGGTCGGAGAGGCGGCGACGGGCGCGCACGCGCTCGAGCGCACGCGCGAGCTCCAGCCCGATCTGCTCTTGCTCGACGTGGACATGCCGGGACTGGACGGGTTCGGCGTGGCGGAGGCGGTCGGCATTCCGCTCGTTGTCTTCACCACGGCGCACGCGCAGTACGCGGCGCTCGCCTTCGAGGCCGATGCGGTGGACTACCTGCTCAAGCCCGTGGTGCAGGAGCGCCTCGAGCGGGCCCTGGAGAAGGTCAGACAGCGCCTGCTCGCGCGGTCGGTCATGGCCACCTCGGCGCGTCCACCGGAGCCGCCCGCGACGCCGGCGCCGGCGGCTCCGGCGCCTGGAGAGCGCGCCGCCGAGGCGGCCGCCGGGGTGAGCGCGGCCGCGCTCCTGACGGTGCACGAAGGGGGCAAGGTCCGCTTCTTCGATCCGCTCCTCGTCACGCGCTTTCGCGCCGAGGACAAGTACACGGCTTTCCTCTTCGACGGCGAGGAGCATCTGTTGCGGGAGAGCCTGAGCACGCTGGAGGAGCGCCTCGCGCCCTTCGGCTTCGTCCGTGTGCACCGGGCCGAGCTCGTTCGGGCGAGCGCAGTGCGGGCGCTGACGCCGGACGCCGGCGGTGCGCTGCTCCACCTCTCCGACGGTCAGACCGTGACGGTGAGCCGTCGCTCGTTGCCAGCGCTGAAGCAGCTCCTCGGGCTGCGCTAGCGCCACGGTTCATGTCGAACAGCGGCCGGTGATCCGCGCCCCCTCCCGCCACGGCTCTCCGCCATGGCGGGAGGGATCTCGGCAGGTTCAGAACTCGAGGTCGAGGACGTACTGGACCGAGTCGCCCAGCGTGAGCCTGTCGTTCGGATCGGGGTAGGCGTCATCCGGCTGACCATGGTCGTGGAACACGACCACGTACGACTCCCCCTCGGGGAGGGGATAGGTCGTCGCCCGATCCGCGCAACGCGCCGGCACGGAGGCGGTCCACCTGGGCGCCATGTCGGGCTCGTTCACGACGGGGGGGCCGTTGGGATCGACATAGGGTCCCACGCAGAGCACGGGCTGCAGGGTGCTCCCGCCAACCGTCCTGACGGACACCGCCCTTGCCCCGGTGGTCGCCTTGCTGATGCGATAGACGTCCTTCTCGCCGCGCCCGAGGTAGCCTGTCACGCCGCTCTCCGTCAGCCAGAAGTCCGGTCCGGACTCGTACGCGGCCTGCAGGGACAGGACGTCGTCCGCGCCGACGTCGTCCGTGGGGCCCAGCGGATCCCACGTGACGGTGTTCGTCGTCGTGCCGCGAGGCTTGTACCCCGAGAGCACGAACGTCGCCTTGCCGTACTGCGCCTGCGGCGCGATCGCCTCCGAGGTGCGCTCCCAGAGGAACTCATACGGCGTGCTGCCGGAGGCATCGGGGTTGGTGGCGTCGAAGACGTACCAGGGACCGGTGTCGCTGTTCGGGGCCGAGCTGCTGTTCGACTGCTTGCCGCCGTGGTGGGGAACGGTGGGGATGTACGCCTCCGTGAAGAAATGGTTCCCCCAGCCGCCAAGGTTGCCGTCGCTGGACACGACCCGGGAGAGGACACCCGCGCTGCGGGCGATGGCCGCCAGGACCGGAGCGTAGTCGTAGCACTGGACGCCCCCGATGCCGTCCTCCCAGCCGAGCTGCGAGCCGGGCTTTCCGTACTGGAGCGACTCGGCGGGATCCAGCCCATCGCTCAGGAAGATGGACGACACATCGCCCAGGTTGGTGGCCTGACTGTACCGGTAACGCTGCGTGACGAGCCGGTACAGCCGGCGCATTGTCTCGAGCTCGCTCGCCGTCCCCTGCGCCGCCGCCACCGCGTGATCCAGGAACGAGAACTTCGACTCGTCCGTGGTCCGGCGGAACGCCCCGGTGAGCTTCGTGTGCACCTCGTACGGCGGCGACCACTCGTAGAGCACCGTGAAATGGTCGCGGATGCTGTCCTGATCGCTGCCGTACGCGCCGTGCACGTTGACGCCGTCCTCGTCCTCGTCGTAGCCGTACGTCTCGAGCTCTGCCTTGGAGATGGCGCCGCTGGCGACGAGCGGATAGGGGTTGTGGATCGCGTAGAACACGACGTCCTGGCCGATCCGGGCGCCCGAAGGGGCGAAGGCGCGCACGAAGTAGCGCCCGACGGGCGCGTCGCCCGGCACGGTGATCCGCCAGTGCTCGCGGTTCCGGCTGGAGAACGCGCCGCTCGTGAAGATCCCGCCGCTGTAGTCGCCCTCGGCGGGCAGCGACTTCGCCCAGGGGACCTCCGCGCCCGTGGCGTCCGAGATGATCCGCAGCGTGGCGTTCTGGGCCCCGTTCAGGCTCGAGTCCTCGACGGCCACCGAGAACGTCGTGCCGCGGCGGACGGGCGGAGGACGGACCCCGTTCGTGACCGTGGCGCCCTGCGCGAAGGCCACGCCCTCGCTCCAGGCGTCGTAATCGCCCGTGCGCATCGCGCCCTGGTAGAGGAACTGGACCCGGTCCCAGCTCGTCTTGGCGCCCGCCGGCGCGAAGCTCTTCTCGCTGACGCCGAACCAGAACTTGGCAGGATTGTAGCTGCTGGCGCCGAGCGAGAACTCGAGCGTGTGCTCCGCCGCGTTGAGCTGCCCCAGCGGGAAGTTGTAACGGCCCTGATCGAACCCGCGGCGATAGAGCAGGTTGCCGTTCAGCTTCACGTTGTCGGCATGGGCGAACTGGCTGGGATCTGTGTTCCGGTAGGCGCCTCCCTTGAGGAACACGGGGGACGCCGAGCCATCCACGGCGACCTTGGCCTTGACCTGCACGGCGGCGCTCGGGGGGTCGACCCAGCCGATCTTCAGGGAGCTCCCCGAGACGTCGGTCGCCTTGAAGCTCAGGGTGCGGCCCGCGTTCGGGGCGACGTAGCTGAGCTCGACGCGGTACCAGCCCTGGCGTGAGCTGGAGAGCTCGTACGTCTGCTGGCCGCTCGAGTTCCACAGCGTTTGCTCGGTCTGGTCCGGCTCTCCCGGGCGCGAGGTGACCTTGACCGACTCGAACCTGTGGTTCCAGTCCACCTGCCCCGTCGACGTCTTCGCGGCGACCTCGAACCGGATCCTCTCTCCGTTCGTGTCGGGTTGATAGACGTGGACGATCTGCGTGAAGGTCCCCGAACCGGAGAGCGTCTGCTCGACGGACTTCAGGTAGACCCTGCCAGGTACCTCGAGGGCCCGGAGGGGCGCCAGGGTCTTCTGGAGAGCCTCATCCGGGATGTTGGGGATGCTCGCGAGCTCCTGGGCGGAGGTCTCGATCGGGGCCTCGAGCGCGAGCTCGTCGTCGGCGCATCCGACGATCGGGCCGAGGGCGCCGAGGAACAGGAGGGCCAGAGCGTCGCCGTGACGGGCGGCGCGCCGGGCGCGACGAGACGTGACCTGCGTCGACGAGATGCTGGTGTCGATCATGATGCCTTCCTCGGAGACGCTGGGTCCCGCGCGTTCGGGTGGGCGTACGGCGTGAGACGCCCATCGCGGTAAGCCGCCTCGCCCGCGGGCGCGCGGTGCCCAGCATGGAGTAGATCCGACGGATACCTGGAGCATTGTAAATACATTTTCAAAATCGGAATCTGCATGTCTGTCATGCACCCTCTGCATGTCATCGCCATCGCCTCGCGCGGGCGTGAGCGCCGCGGCGCCGGCGTTTGGTCCGACCCGGTGGCCGCCGCGCTGACGCGAGCCAGAGCGTGGCGTCCGCCGGGGCGCTCCGGGCGCGCCGCGCGGCCGACGGGTGGCGCCGGGCGGGCGCGACGACACGGCCGAGGCGCCGTGCGCTCCCGGGCGGCGCTGCGTGTCGTTCGCGGGGACGGTGCCTTGTCGGGGGCGGGTCCGCGCATTAAAGCCATCGAGGATGAACTCGAACGGCCCTGATGATCCGGCCCGCTCGGGCGGTCAGGAGCTGAGCCTCCGGGAGAACCACGACGCGGAGCGCATCCTCTGCGCCGCGCAGGATCTATGGCGCGCGCGCGATCTCCAGAGCATCCTGCAAATCGCGTCCCGAGCCGCCCGGGAGCTCACAGGCGCCGATGGCGCGTCGTTCGTCCTCCGCGAAGGCGAGCTCTGCCATTATGCCCAGGAAGACGCGATCTCCTCGCTCTGGCAGGGCAGACGGTTCCCGATGTCGAGCTGCGTCAGCGGGTGGGTGATGGAGAATCGATCGCCGGCGGTCGTCGATGACATCGCCCTCGATCCCCGGATCCCCATCGACGTCTACAGGCCGACGTTCGTGCGGAGCATGGCGATGGTGCCAGTCCACGCCCGCGCTCCCCTCGGGGCGCTCGGGAGCTACTGGGGCACTTCGCGCGCGATCACGGCGCGCGAGCTGGCGCTGCTGCAGGCGCTCGCCGACGGCGCCGCGCTGGCGATGGAGAACCTCGTGCTCCGCGACGATGCGGAGAGAGCCCAGGCGCGGATGAGCGAGCTCGAGGCGGCGAGCTGCGAGCTCGCGGAGCGGTATCAGGCGCTCACGGACGGCCAGCGGCAGAGCGACGCGCTGAACGAGCTCCTCGCGCACGACCTGCGGAGCCCTGCCGCGGGCATCATGCTGGTCGCCAGGAGCCGGCTGCGCGATCCGGACATCCCGGAGCGGGAACAGCACCGCTGGAGCAAGGTGCTCTGCTCGGCCGAGCTCATCCAGCGCACGGCGATGAACCTGCTCGACACGTCGAGCCGCGAGATGGGGGCGCTCGTCCCCCGGCTCGAGGAGATCGATCTCGCTGTGTTGCTCGAAGAGGTGGCCGAGATCCTGGAGCCGCACGCGGCCTCGCGCAGGCAGCGCATCGAGCTCCGCCCGGGCGCGCCCGGCGGCTGCCGCATCCGCGCCGACGGCGACCTCCTGCGCCGGGTGCTGCAGAACCTCGTCGACAACGCGATCCGCCACGGCCCGGCGCGCAGCGCCGTGCACGTCGAGGCGCGGCGGCGCGACGCGCGCTGGGTGGAGGTGGTCGTGCGCGACGAGGGCCCCGGCGTCCCTGTCCATCTGCGCGACCACATCTTCGACAGGTACGCCCGTCTCGGCGTGCAGGGCGCCGGCCTCTCGGCCGGCCGAGGCCTGGGGCTGACGTTCTGCAAGCTGGCCGTCGAGGCGCACGGCGGCACGATCGAGGTGAGGGACGGCGAGGGCCGGGGGAGCTGCTTCTGCGTGCTGCTCCCGGGGTGACGGCGTCGAGAGTCGCGCGCGAGCTCGCGCACCACGCCGTGTACGAGCGCAGCAAGCATCCGTTCGATCACGAGGCCCTGCTGGCCAAGAGCGCCGCGAGTCGTGGTGACCGACCCGAACAGCATCCAGAACACCTCGGCGCGCCCGCGCTCCATCGAGGTCCTGCAGGTAGCGCGCCGCCGGCAGCGCGAGACCGAGGAGCATGGAGAGGCCGCAGGCTCCCAGGGAGGGCGTCCCTGGCTCCGGAGCGGCCGGTGATGGTAGGCCTGGACGATGCACGAGCCGAGCGTGAGCCAGGTGGTCGCCGAGCTGCGCGCGCTCGGCGTGAGGCCGGGCGGCGTCCTCCTCGTCCACACGTCGTTCAGGGCGGTGCGGCCGATCGAGGGCGGGCCGCTCGGGCTGATCCGCGCCCTGCGCGCCGCGGTCGGGGACGACGGCACGCTCGTGATGCCGACGATGACCGACGGACAGAGCGTGTTCGATCCCCGGTCCACGCCGACCGCTGGCATGGGGATCACCGCCGAGACGTTCTGGCGTCTGCCCGGCGTGCTGCGCAGCGGCCATCCCGGCGGCTCGTTCGCCGCCGCGGGGCCCCTCGCCGAGCGCCTCTGCGCGCCGCAGCCGCTGTCACCCCCGCACGGGCCGGACAGCCCCCCGGGCCGCGTCCACGCGCTCGGAGGCCAGGTGCTGCTGCTCGGCGTCACGCACGCCGAGAACACGACGCTGCACGTCGCGGAGGCCATCGCGCGGGTCCCCTACGCGGTCGCGCACCCGTGCGTGGTCGAGGTCGACGGCGTGGCCCGGACCGAGATGATCCACGAGACGGATCACTGCTGCCGTCGCTTCGGGCTCGCCGATGGCTGGCTGCGCGGGCGGGGGCTCCAGCGGGAAGGCAGGGTGGGCAACGCCCACGCGCGCCTGTGCGCTTCACGCGACCTCGTCGCGGTGGCGGTCGAGCACCTCGCGAGGAGCCCGCTCACGTTCCTCTGCCCGCCCGACGAGGGCTGCGAGGAGTGCGACGTGGCGCGCGCCAGCGCGCCAGCGCGCCAGCGCGCCGACGGACCGGGGCCTAGGAGATGATGGATCCAGACCCCGGTAGACCACGTGCGCGACGCCTCGCGTGCGGCCAGGTCCTTCTGCTCGGCCTGCCCGCGTTGCCCGGCGGTCAGCGCGATGATGCCTTGATGACGGCGAGAGCAGACGTGTACTCAACCATCGCCGTGGCGATGATTGCGGCTTGCTGCTCGAGTGTCGCTGCAAGCGCGAGGGCCTCGCGCTTCCGGAAGAGCGCTTCGCGGGCGAGGACTTCGTCCCCCGCTCGGACCGCGAGCTTCGCATTTCGCTCCCATTCCACCGCGTTCGCAGCCTGAAGCGCGGCCTCTCGCGCCAGCGCCGCGCCGTACCTCTCGAGTGATTCCAGGCGGCGCTGGACTTCCTCGAATCCACGCGCTCTCTCTTCCCCGGCGCTCGGCTGGGAATACAAGCGACGTCGCAGCCTCGCAAAGGCGCGAACGAGCCGATGAGGTACGGTCTCCCGGGCTCGCGCGGGCTCGAGCCTGGCAATGCCAGGTGCGATGTCATCGATGCGCTTCAGATCGCGCTCGATACGTCCGGCGAGCTCAGCGAGCTTCCCGTCCTTGGATTCCATCTCGATTGTCCCGTCTGCCTCACGAGGACGTGGGATCCGCCCGCCCTGCGCTCGGCTCCCCCGCGAGCTGAGCGAGCTCGGCGACCAGCAGTCGGTGCCCGAGGTCGAGCTCGGACAAGGACCGAAGATGCCCGTACTTGCGATCCCAGGCGCCGGACTCGAGGTCGGCCTGAAGGGACGCGAGACCTTCCGCGAGATCGTGCTCCCTCGCGAGCGCGAAGTTCGAGATATTTCGGCGGATCTCGCTCTCCAGGTACATCTCGGGGCGCCCCCAGTACGCGGTGAACAGACCGTCGACGCAGTCGCGAGGCAGCCGGACCGGGAGCGCCTTCACCAGCCGGAGCTCTTCCTGGATCGCCTCGACGATCGCGGAGGTCCTTCGCGATGGATCGAGCGAGGGGAGATAGTCCTCCGTCAACCAGAATGGAGTACCGCTCTTCGCGTCCCGTAGAAAGATGACGATTCGCTTGCGCGCGACCCGACGAAGCTCCCGTAGACCAGCCCGCAGGTCGGTCCAGTGCTGAACGGTGTTCACGGCCAGGGCGGCGTCGAAGTCGCCGTCACGGAGCGGCAGGCTCTCGGCGCTGGCCCGGATCACCGGCGCGGAGCGCGGCGACCGCTGCGCGATCATCGTCTCCGAGGGCTCGACCGCGAGCACCTCTCGATCCGCCGGCTCATACGCCCCTGTACCCGCGCCCACGTTCACCACCGATCGCGCGTCGCCGAGCGCGTCGTTGATCAACGCCGCGATCCGGGGATCCTGTCCGCGCGTCGCGCCGTAGCTTCCGCCGATGCGGTCATAGAGCGTGTTCATGTCCTTCCGTGCTCATCACGATCGTGATCGCGGGGTGCATGCAGCGATTCCCATCTCTCACAGCGCGAACGTCAGCGCGTCCTGGCGTTCATCCGTGGGCAGCCGGGCGTCAACGCACCGGCTCGTACTCGAATGTGGCTGTTGAACCAGCGGTCACATCATACGAATCGCCCAGCACCCGGAGTCGGTAGAGCGCACCATGCTCAGCATCCCACACCAGCAAGCCAAGCCCGATGCGGTACGACTCGTCGCTCTCATGAATCGTTAGCGCACTCAAGTGTGCGAGCGACGCCCACTCCGAGCAAGCAGCCACGTCGGTCGGGATGTCCGCCAGCCTGGCAAAGGACGCTCCCACCTCACAGACCGATCCCTCCACAGGAGACCGAAGATAAGTCGACCTCGACATGTGGGCACCAAGGTCTCCAGCATCAGACACGGTCCCATCTGAAAGTCGCACGTGTTCGCCGGCCTCGCCGATGTTCTGCACCGCCAACGTGACGGTCTTTGGCCACGTGCCAGGTTCGGAGGATGGTTTCGTTCCGGTATCGTCCTCCCCGACGGGCGCTCCGGTATCGTCCTCCCCGACGGGCGCTCCGGTATCGTCCTCGCCGATCGGCGCTCCGGTATCGTCCTCGCCGATCACGGACCCTCCACACCCCACGGTCACCGCCAGCAGCGCGAGGCAGGCTCCAGTGCACAGCCGTCCTGCGTATGTTCTCGACCCGGGTTTCATCGTCGGCATCTCCATTTCTCTTCTGGACCGCTCGGCCCGTCCTGGTTCGTTGATCGTGACGGAACAAAGACAGCCTTTGCACGGGCCACGGGTCCGCCGGCAGCACGCGAGGGAGCGCTGCGTCGAGCGCCGACCCCACCGCGTCGTTCCGCGCCCGCGCATCGCATCGTGCGAGGGTAGCGTAATCGACGGCCACCCCGCCCTGTCAAGGAGGCCAGCACAGGACGATGTCAGTTCACGCGCGCCAACTCGCCGACGCCTGCGGCGGCGTGGCCAGCGTTCGAGGCGCGCCGGGACGGATCGCCGGGCGTGGCGATACAGCTGCGCTGATTGAGCAAGCGCTTGCTCATGATGCGCGGCGCTGCGCGACCCCCTCTCGCCGCCATCGCGGCGAAGAGAGACCGCCGGCGCCGCGATATGCGGCAGTTCGCGCGGCCGGACGGCGCAAAGCGCCGTGGACATCGCCCCGAAACGAACGCCGGAGCGCGCTGGAACGCGCCGTGCACTGTGCAATGCGCGACGCGCAACGGCCGGAGCTCGTTCGCGCTCGGTGCTCCCGACGCTCCGCGCCGGCCGCCCATTTCCATGAGCGGACGGCGCGCGCCGGACGCGCCGAGAGGGAGACCGGCGTCGAGGACGCACGCAAGCTGCGCCTTCACGCCGATATCCATCGATCGACAAGCAGAGCCCCGCGATCGCGGATCTTCAACCATCCCCCGTTCTCTCCGGCCCGAGCGCCGGAAGAGGTGAATCGACATGAGCCCTCGCATCCAGCGTGTTTCCCCGATCCCCCACCCCCCGTTCCCCTCCTGCAGCCCGCCGGTGCGCCGCTTCACGTCCCTCGCGGCGCTCCTCGTCGCGGCCGGCGTGTCGTGCGCCCCGCCCCACGACGCCGGCGATCCCGACGCCGCCGAGGCGAGCGACGCCGTCGCGTCCCAGGCGGCCGACGCCGAGGGCCCCGGCGACACCGGCCGGGCGCGGTCGGCCCTCGTGACGGCCGCCGCGGTCCTCCCCGCGGCGGAGCTCGATCGGGTCGCGTACGCGGCTGCCGCCGCGAAGGTCAACGATCCCAGGCTCGATCTCCTCGCCGACGCGACGAGCCGGCTCGCGGCGCGCCACCCGGGGCTGACGGCGGCGGAGTACCAGAGCGCCATCGCCGAGATGTGGACGCGCCTCGAGGCGAGCCAGCCGAACGCGCTGCACGACCTGAGCGGCCAGGAGATGCGCTTTATCACCAGGACGCTCGCGCGCATGGTGCCCGGGCTCGGCAGCGGCGCGGCCGCGGACGCGCTGCGCGAGGCCGCGCGGAGCTACCTGTCCGCCCTGCGCAGCGACCTCGACGAGATCCGCAAGGTGTCGCCCCTCGACGCGCTCCACGACCAGCACGGCGCGGCCCAGCGGTTCCGCGAGGCGTGCTGGGAGCGCCTCCACGCCGCGGCGCGGGAGAGCGGCGCCCTGGCCGCCGCCGTCGACGGCAGCGTCCTCGAGGCGCGCCTCGCCGTGAGCACCAGCGACCCGGCCATCCACATCCTCGGCGTCCACCAGGTCGAGCCGCTGCGGAGCTTCGTGCTCGCCAACGTCCAGGCGGACGGCAGCCTCTCCGCCAGCCAGAGCGCGGTGGAGACCCTCATCGAGGCGGCCGGCAGCGCGGCGCTCGCGCAGACAAGGGCCTACGCCGACAACCTGTTCGCCCTCGACGCCGCAGAGCAGGAGTTCCTGAGCTCCAGGTCACCCGTCGGCGCGGCGAGCGCCGGCGCGTCCGCGCTGGCTGCCGACGCGAGCGACGCGGAGGCCAAGCTGAAGAAGGCCATCGAGGACGCCACGAAGAAGCAAAAGCAGCTCGCCGACAAGCTCGACAGCGTGAAGTCTGGCGCGACAGGCGCCCTGCGGGTCGCCGCCAAGCTGGCGTCGCTCTCCAACGACCCCGGCTTCGCGGACGACATCGAGATCCTGAGCAAGACGACCTCGATCCTCCTCGACACCTTCTCCAAGCACTCGAAGGGCGCGCTCGAGACGGCGTCGAAGCTCGCTGGCATCCTGAAGCTGGGCGATACGGGCTTCAAGGTCCTCGGCGCCGCCGTGTTCACCGGCGACCTTGTCGGGGCGGTCTTCCAGATCATCTCGCTGTTCAGCAGGGACGACAAGCCGTCGATCAACGAGAAGATCCTGCAGAACCTGCGCGACATCCGCGAGCTCGTCGGCGACGTCCGCACCGAGATGCACGCGCGCTTCGATCGCCTCGACCAGAAGCTCAACGACGTCTACGACGCGGTGATGGAGCAGTTCGAGCACGTCAACTTCGAGCTCGGCAAGCTCGAGGTGGATCTCGAGGAGGTGCAGCTCGCCCTGTACACCGTGCAGGCCGACCTCAACCGGCTGGACCGCAACATGTACGCGTTCCTCGACGCGGCGGAGCGGCAGCCGCTCGTGGAGGGCATCGCCGGCTTCCTGAACTACGAGCAGCGTACAGGGCTCGAGATGGCGTACAGCCCGACCTTCCTCGACGGCGAGAACCGCTTCTACACCTGGAGCTATTTCACCTCGAAGGACGCGATCCAGGCGGGACCGACAAGCCGGAGCTTCGATGACGCGCAGATCGCGACCGAGCTCGGCAACTACCCGCTCGCGACCAACATCAATTACCTGAGCGAGCTCTCTGCCGTCCGGTTCGGCCTCTCGCGGCTGTCGACGGAGCGGCTGGCGAACCCGCTCACCTGGATGACGGCGGCGGAGAGCTATGCGCAGCTCGGCGAGGAGTGGCCCGAGCACGCGGGCGAGATCGACCCGGGCCGGCTGGAGCGCGTCATCGACGCGGGCGAGGACCTGGCGGCGGGCCTCGACCGGATCGCCTCGCCCGCGCTGATGCGGCGGCTGTCGGACCACTACCGGGGCAAGGTGACCGCGCTGAGCGACGCCATCGCGCAGTTCGAGGCGACGTTCGAGGGCGCCCCGAGCCGCAAGCTCCACGGCATTGACCTGTGGAGCGGCGCCGACCAGGTCCCGACCGCGCACGACATCACGGGGAACAAGCAGCTCCCGTCGTGCCGGAACAAGGCCTTCAGCGGCGGACGGGCGTCGTTCGAGCTCGATCTCGGCCCCTTCGCCGCCGACTACGCGCCGCTCGCGCCGCTCATGATCGCGGACAACCTGGGCGGGCTCTCCGACCTGAAGCCGTGCATCCACGCGGCGTGGACCTGGGAGAAGGCGACGGAGCTCCCCTGGGGGTGGAACTGGACCTTCCGGCTCGATTTCGCGGTCCGGGTGAACTACGGCGCGACGACGGTCCACGACATCTGGTTCACGACGAGCACGCGGCAGACGCGGCTCATCCGGACCTACGACCCGCCGTTCGACCCCGACACCTTCTGGTCGCCCGAGGGGCGGCTCACCGAGGCGGTCTGGAGCCAGCGCGCGCTGTCGTGGCGCCAGCTCCTGGCCACCTCGGCCCTCCTGAACCAGGCGCGCACCGCGGTGCACGGCAAGCTGGAGGATCTGCAGCGGCAGTTCTACGGGCAGGTGGCGACCAAGCTCGGGCAGCTCGGCGATCCGATCCAGGTCGCCGGCAGCCAGCTCACCGGCTCGAAGGCGCTCTGGGAATCGTACGTGGCCCTCGGATTCCCGCTCTCCCTCGAGCAGAACGACGCCCTGCGCGCGCTCCTCTACGGCGGCGAGTCGCTGCTCACCGGCGCCGGCGGCGGCGCAGGCGCCCTGAGCAGCGTCCGCGACATCTACCTCGCCATGAGCCAGGCCGACGATCTCCCGGAGGACAACCTCCTTCCGGCGGTCGTGTCGCTCTCGCGGGAGCGCTCCGATCGGCTGCTGACCACGCTGAACGATATCAACGCGGAGATCCGCGCGGCCGAGGAGCTCGAGGGCAGCGCGCTCGTCCGGGGGACCCTCACGCGCCTGTACCTGCTCAAGGCACAGACGCCGGGCGGCTGAGCGGACAAGGCCCCGGGGCGCGCGGCGCTGCGTGAGGCGCGCGCTCCAGCGCTGGCAATCTAGCCCCGCCGGGCGCCGCGGCCGCGGATCAGCGGCAGGTAGACCTCGTCGACGATCTCGACGAGCACGCCGTCGGGCACGCTCGGCGCGCCGCGGGTGATGAACTCGTTGCGCAGCAGGACGACGGCCACCGTCGCGACGCGGGGGTGCAGGGCCTCCGGCGGCGCCTCGCCGCGCGCGACGGCGCGGCCGAGGATCGTCAGCCACAGCGCGCTGCCGCCGTCGTTCGATGCCTCCTGGACCTGCCTCAGCAGCTCGGGATCGTCGCCGATCCCCGCCAGGAGGCCGCGGAGCACGTCGCCCAGCGGCGAGGACCACTGCCGGTTCGCCCCCCGCAGCAGCTCGAGCACATCGGCGCGCAGCGAGCCGGTGTCGGGCAGCGCCACGCTGCTCTCGGCGAACTCCCTGTACGCGGCGACGGCGAGCGCCGCCCGGCTCGGCCACCGGCGGTAGATCGCGTTCTTGTTCGTCCCCGCGCGCTTCGCGACCCCGTCCATGGTCAGCCCGGGGAAGCCGACCTCGGCGAGCTCCTCGGCCGCGGCGCGCAAGATCGCCTGCTCCAGGACCACGCCACGCCGCCGCTCGGCCACCACGCCGTTACCCGCCTCTTGAATGTGATTTGAATTACATTGCACGCACGACGGGGCGACTTAAGGTACTGTCAGTACCTTAACCGGAGCGCCACCGACGATGCGAGCCCACGGCATTTGCTACGACACAGGCTTTTTCAACAAGGGCAACAGCACCCACGAGCCGTTCGACGCTGACCGCGTGCGGCGGGACATGCGGGTCATCCGCGACGAGCTGCGCTGCACAGCGGTCCGCATCACCGGCGGCGCCCTGGACCGGCTGACGATCGCCGCCACGCACGCCGCGGCGGCGGGCCTGGAGACGTGGATCTGCCCGTTCACCACCGACCTGACCGGCGACGAGCTGCTCGCGCTGCTCGCCGGGTGCGCCGACCACGGCGAGCGGCTCCGCCGCGAAGGGGCCGAGGTCGTGATCGTCGCCGGCTCGGAGCTCAGCCTGATGAACAAGGGCTTCGTGCCAGGCGAGACGTTCGTCGATCGCAGCAAGGTGATCGCCGTGCCGGGGCCCGAGCTCCGCGAGCTGCTCGCCGCGATCCCGGCCCGCATGAACGAGCTCCTCGCCAGGGCTGTCGCGGTGGTCCGCGCGCGGTTCGGCGGCAAGATCAGCTACGCCTCGCTCCCGTTCGAGGGCGTCGACTGGGCGCCGTTCGACATCATCAGCACGGACACAGGCTACCGCTACGCGCAGATCGCCGACAGGTTCCCCGGGCTCATCCGCGCCTTCGTCGCCCAGGGCAGGGCCCAGGGAAAGCCCGTCGCGATCACCGAGTTCGGCTGCGCGACCTACAAGGGCGCGGCCGACGCCGGCCCGCGCGGCGGCGACATCGTCGTGTGGGACGAGGCGACCGCCACGCCGCTCGGGCTGAACGGCGCGTACGCGCGCGACGAGGCCGAGCAGGCGACGACGCTGCGCGAGCTTCTCGAGATCTTCGAGGCCGAGGGCGTCGACGCCGCGTTCGTGCACGTCTTCGCCCACTACGCGCTGCCGCACGACCCGGACGACCCGCGCAAGGACCTCGACCTGGCCAGCACCGGCGTCGTGCGGGTGCTCGGGGACGGCACCTGGGAGCCGAAGCAGGCGTTCTCGATGCTCGCCGGCCGCCACCGCCGGCGGGGCTCGCCCGGCGACGGCTCGTCGAGCACCGGCGCCGCCGGCGCGACCGGAACGCCAGCGTGATGGGGAGCGCCCGAGGCGATGGCCCCGAGACCCTGCTGGGCGGAATGGTCCACCGCCTCGCTCAATCCGTGTTGCTCCACGTCAGCACGGCGGCGCGTGGGTAGGGGCCGAACCCCGAGAAACCATGGCTCAGCTCGGGCTCGCCCGTGAGGACGCTCCACACCCAGGCTTCGTGCGAGTCTTTCAGCCGGCTCTGATCGACGGCCAGGAAACCCGACAGCATATAGCGCGCCAGGACACCGTTGATGAAGCCGGCGTCTTCTTCGTCGAGCCCCCGCGTGGCCCCCGCCCCGAGATGCTTTGGACCGTCAAAGTAGGCGTACAGCTCTATCTCTGGCCCAACGAGGGTGTTGCCCGGCAGGAGACAATCGTTGGCGAGCGGCACGTAGATGCCTTCGATTTCAGGGTGCAGGCAGGAGGTGCCGCCCGTCTGGTTCGAGTACAACACACCGCTCGGGAACGACACGATCGCACCGAAGCCAACCGCGCTCCCCAGATCAACGACGGGCATTCTCATGGCATCTATTTAGCGCCGCACCGCATCGGCGCCGCTCTTCTTCGGACATTCACGGGGAGGCGGGGAGCGCTTGACACGGGCGGACGTCCTGGCGTCTCGTGGGCTCCGCAGCGCGGAGCGCGGGTCCGGCGCCCGTTCGCGCTGTCGCAGGAGGTCCCATGATTGGACGGATCTGGCACGGCTGGACGAGCCCCGAGAACGCAGACACCTACGAGGCCCTGCTGAAGACCGAGATCTTCCCGGGGATCCTCGCGAAGCAGGTGCGAGGCTTCCAGCGCATCGAGCTGCTCCGGCGCCCGCTCGGGGAAGAGGTCGAGTTCGTCACCATCATGTGGTTCGACTCGATCGAGGCGGTGAAGGCGTTCGCCGGCGAGGACCACGAGACCGCGTACGTGCCGGCGAAGGCGCGCGAGGTCCTCGCGCGGTACGACGCCCGCTCGCAGCACTACGAGCTCCGTGAGCTCCAGGAGAGCACCGGCCTCGACCGGCCGGCGGAGACCGGCTGAACCCCGTCAGCGCGTGACGGCGCCGAGATCCACGACCGCCTGGTCGTTCATGATCACGAAGGGCCGCTCCTCGAACGTCAGGCCGCCCTTGCCGTCGTGGTCGACGATCTGCAGCTTGCCCATGCCGTAGCCCATCGGCCCGCGCGCATAGTAGTGCGCCTGCAGGGTGTACCGGCTGGCCCGCTGCTCCCGCGGCGCGCGGATGGTGAAGCACTCGGGCCCGTAGCCGGTGGTGACGTCGGCGTAGAGGCGCCCGCCGCCCGGCAGCGTCGGCTCTCCGTAGTAGGCGTGGCCGCCGCGGTCGTCCCGGATGTGGAAGTCGACGTCGTTGGCGTCGGTCTCCCAGCTCAGCACGAAGCGGAGCGAGGGCGCCCCCTCGAGCCGGGCGCCGGCCTTCGCGAGCCGGGCCAGGACGTCGGCCCGGCGCGCCGGGTCCGCCTTGATCCACGCCGCGGCGATGAGGCCGAGGTCCTCGCGCAGGACGCTCTCCACGCCGGCGAAGCGCCCCTCCGGGTAGCGGCGCGCGAGGCCCGCCGCGAGCGCGTCGAAGGCGGCGGCGGCGTCGCCCCGCTTCAGGCGCGCGAACGCGAGCTGGCGGTGGCTGGAGGGGTGATCGGGGCGCTGCTCGCGCGCCTTCTCGTACGTGTCGACCGCGAGCTCGAGGCCCGCGCCGGCCGCGAGGCGCTCGAGGCGCGCGCCGGCGAAGCGACGGAGGTCCGCGCGCGCCGGGAACAGGTCGATGATCGAGCCGTACGCGCGGGCGGCGCCCGGCGCGTCGCCCGTGGCCTCGAGCGCCTCGCCGAGCGCGACGAGCGCGAGCACGTCGCCCGGGGCGTCGGCGCNCGCCTCGCCGAGCGCGACGAGCGCGAGCACGTCGCCCGGGGCGTCGGCGCGCCAGCGAGAGGCCTCGCGCGCGGCGGCCTGCGCGTCGCCCCGGGCGAGGGCGTCCTGGATCTGCTTGAAGCGGCCTGTATACGGCTCGACCGGCGCCGGCGCGGCGGCGGCGCTGTCGGCCGGCCCGGCCGCGCCGCCCGGCGGCGCGAACTGGAGCGGGTACACGACGTCGACGCTGCCTCCCTCGGGCGCGGGGAAGCTCAGCGCGGGGATGGCGCGGACCACGCAGGAGATGACGGCCGCGTCGGGCAGATCGAAGCTGCCGTGGCGCGCGTTCACGACGGCGCCGCGCGGGTCGATGGTGAAGTGTACGGTGACACGGCCCTGCAAGCGGGGATCCCGCCGGAGCCCCTCCTCGTAGCAGAGGCGGAAGCGGCCGAAGCTCTGGCGGACGATGCGCTGGACGACCTCCGGCGGAAGGCGGCCGCTCACCTGGGCGGCGCCCATGCGGACCGAGGGCGCCCCGGCCCTGTGGTGGCCGCCAAGGCGGCCGTGGCCGCTGCCGAAGCCCTCGCCGCTGCCCGCGTCCGGCGCGGCGCTCGCCGCGGGCGCGGCGGCGGCGCTGCCGTGGCCGATGGTCCCGATCGAGCTGAGGCCGATGCCCTCGCCGCGGCCGCCGCCGCCCTCGCCGACGCCCGAGAGCCCGAGCCCGCCCACGCTGAGCCGCGTGACCGTGCCC
>NZ_JEMA01000778.1 GCF_001589285.1 Sorangium cellulosum
CCCCCACCCCGCCCGCGCCGCCGACCGCGCCGCCGATCAGGCCGCCGATCGCCGCCGCCGCGCCGCCGCGCCCGCCGCTCATGAGCTGCTGCGCGAGCCCCTCGAGCTGCTGCCACATCGGCACGAGCCGCTCGACGCCCCGGAAGAGCTGCACGACGACGGGGTTGGCCTGCTCCACGGGCACCGCGCGCACAGGCGATTGACCGACGATGCGTCCGATGGTGTTGCCGGTTGCCATGGTGTCACCTCACCGCGCCTGGCCGGCGGGGACGATCGGCTCCTCGCCGCGCTGCCGCATGCGCTCGCGCTCGATTTCGGGGGCGTCGGGCGGCCACTGCACGCCCTCCCGCACGATCCGGTCGCGGATCGCCGCCATCTTGCGGAGCGCGGGCGAGCCCGGGAGCTGCCGCGCCATGAGCTCCTCCAGCACCCGCGCGAACGACTGCCCCAGGCGGTTGACCGCGCGGGGATCGGCGCCGCGGTCGAGCAGCTCCTCCACCTGGTCGAGCTGCAGCGCGCGCAGCGCGTACGTGATCGCGGGCGTCCCGAGCGAGTCGCGGGCGTTCACGTCCGCGCCGCGGTCGAGGAGGAGCCGCATGTTCTCGACCGTGGCCTCCGCGGCCGCGTGGAAGAGCGCCGGCGTGTGGCCGCGGCCGACCCGCGCGTCCGGCGGCACGCCGCCGTCGAGCATCGCCCGCAGGAACGCCGGGCTCTTCGCGAGGATCGCCAGATCGAGGGCGCTCGAGAGGAGCGGCACGACGTGGTGCACGTCGGCGCCCGCGCGCACGAGCTCGGTCACGATCTGCAAGCGCGCGGGCTCTTGCCCCGACGCCCTGTGCATCGCGAAAACGAGCAGCGTCATGTCCTCTGCGCCGGGGGTGTTCAGGTCCGTCGCCGGCGCGAGCGCGCGGACGGCCGCGAGGTCGCCGGCCGCGATCGCCCGCGCGAGCTCGCGCTGCGGGCCGAGGAAGAAGCGTTCGGGGTCGGGCGCGCGCATGGTGGCTCCGCTCAGCATCTCTTGCCGGTCGTCTCGGCGATCTTCCGCTGATCCGCCTGCTTCTGCTTCTCGATGCCGTTGATGACGTCGGGCATGAGGTGACGGTTGTAGGGGTCGAGGCTCGACGCCGGCAGCTCGTACTTCGTGCCGACCGCGTCCGGCATGACGGCGCTCAGGGCCACCTTGCTCAGGGCGCCCCACAGGCCGCCGACGCCGAACGCGGCCAGCGTGCCCTTCCACCCCTGCTCCTGGACGCCCGTGAGCACCTCGTCCTGGACGCGGTACGCGGCGATGTCGGCCGGGCGCTCGGTGCCGCCGTAGCCCCTCACCGTGCCCGGGTTGAGGCCCGCCGCGTTGAACGTCCAGCCCCGCGAGCCGCCCGCCGTCGCCGCGGCCGACGCCAGGCCCCCGCCGAGCGAGTGGCCCGTGTAGTCCACGCTGCTCCCGAGCGTGTTCCCCACGCGCACCGCGTCGCGGTAGTACGGCGAGTCCATGTTGAGCCCCTGCGCGAGGTTGTTCTTCCAGTCCGCGCCGCCCTCCGTCCCCCGGAAGGCCACCGTCGGCCGCATGTCGCCGCCGAAGACGTCGGGGTCGGGCTCGTAGAGCCGCGTCGCGTCGGGGCGGCTGCCGTCCAGATCGCCGGGCGTCAGCCCGTAGCGCGCGAGCGCCTCGGGGTCGTCGCTGATGTCGCGCCAGCCCGTCGGCGCCGGCTTCGAGGGGTCGTACGAGTGGCCCGCGAGCGCGGCCTTCTCCGCGGCGATCGTGTTGCGCTCGAAGCGCGCGGCGGCCTCGCGCGTCGCCGGGTCGTCGCTGTTCTTGCCCGCCTCGATCTGCGCCTTGCGGCACTCGTAGCGGGCCTTCTTGTCGGCCTTGTCCTGCGCCGCCTTGTCGCCGTTCATCTGCGTGAGATCGTCGTGGCGCACGACCGGCTGCGAGTTGACGAGGACGCTCGGGCTGTGCGTCTGCGACCAGCTCTGCTGGCCCACGGTGCCGCTCACGACCCCCGTGGCGGTCCCCGGCTCGTCGCCCTCGGTCGTCGGCATGACGGTCATGGCGTGCTTCTGCACGCGGCCGTCGTTGGCGTGCACGTCCTCGCTGGCGCCGAGCGCGGGCGCCAGCCTGGAGACGACGTTGTACGGCACGGGCGGCGTGCTCGACCCCATCGGCGTCTTGCACACGTCGGGCGCGCACGACACAGCCATCCAGGGCTCCTGCCTGCGCGAGAGGACGTTCTCAGCCACGCCGGACCTCCATCTTCAACAGCGGCGCGCGCGGGTCGACCTCGAAGCGCGCCTCCATCCGCTGCACCCCGAGCGCGCGCGCCACGAGCGCCCGCCACACGCACGTCACGACCATCGACTCGGCGTCCACCGAGAGCGTGTCGAGCGCCGCGGGCACCGGCACCGGCAGCCCCGCGATCCAGGCCATCACGAACGCCCGGTGCGGCGGCAGCTCGAACGCGACGCGCCCGTCGCGGGCGACGTCGGGGCGCGCGAGGTTCCAGAGCTCGACGCGCAGGCCGAGGTCGGGGTGCGGGATCTGCTGATCGTCGGGCGCCGCGTTCCAGTACGCGAAGGAGAAGTCGTCGGGCAGGAAGGGGTGCCGGCCGGCGACCCACGCGTCGTCGTAGGTGCCCGCGCGCTGGAGCCGCGGCGTCCACGCGCGCCCCACGCACCCGAGGCCCGCGGGCGCAAACGGGTAGTCCGCCGCGATCTCCGCCATCCGCGGGGCCTCGACGGCGTGGGGCGGGTGCGACGTCACGGCGAGGTGCGTCACCCGGCTGTCGGGTCGCTCGATCTGCGGCGCCGCCACGCGGTCGGGCACCGGCGCGCCGGCGTCGCGCAGCGCGTCGAGGGTGCGCGCCTCCATCCACCCGCAGCCGACCGGGTTCGTGAAGCACACCTCGTCGAGGCGGGGCGCCCCTCCGGGCTCGGCGCGCACCAGGCTGCGTCCGCCGAAGGCGCGCTCCCAGCGCACCGGCACGCTCACCGCCGGCTCGGGCCGGGTGAGCTGCCACCCGTCCGCCGTGCGCTCGAACCACCGCGGCCCGCACACCTCCAGGGTCTTGTCGATGAGCGCGCGCCCCGGCAGGTCGGGCGCGCCGGCGCCGCCACCGGGGGGCGCGCCGCCGGGCGCCGTCACGCGCAGCCGGGCCGTCCAGCGCTCCGCGGGCTCCTCCCCGGGCGCCCACGCTGTCGCGCGCACGAGCACGTCGCAGCGCGGCTTGAACGGCGAGAGGTCGCTCTCGGCGCGGACGCTCGACGCGTTCACCTCGCCCTCGAACGCGTCGCGCAGGAGCAGCCTCCCCGCGCCGTCGTCCGGGGCGAGCTCGCAGCGGTGGGTCACCTCCCCGCCCCCTCCGGGGACGAGACGGTAAGCCGCCTTCAGCGCGACGACATGGTGCTCCTCGTCGTGCACATCGAGGGCGCTGTAGGCCAGGGCGTCGAATGGCGTGAGGTTCTGGCACTCCATCGTCGCTCCGCGACGCTATCGGAGCGCGCAACTGCCTTCAATGGCGACGCGCCTCGACGGCGCCGCGGGGCCGCGTCGCGCGATGCAGCGCGGCGGAGGGGCGCCCCGCGCGTGGCCGCGGCGTGACGGCGGAGGTTCGTCCGGACGCGGTCCCCCCGGCTCGGATATCCTGAGTCGCGTCGCTGAGATGCACGTCGACGGGGCGCACGTCTGCGCCACGTCGATCACCTCGGCCACGTCCGTCACGTCCGTCACGTCGATGCACGTCGTCTGCCAAGGCCAGATACGCGCCAGCTCGCTGGAATGGCGGCCCACCCCCGACGCGTGGGTGCTCACCATCGCGTGCCACGCGCTGTTCGAGCTCGCGCCGTTCGAGTCGCCGGTGACGAGCCTCCCCGTGGCGTTGCTGGAGGACGAGGGGGACGAGCGGCGGTTCGTCGAGCCGTGGGGCCCTGTCGCGCCGTTCAAGCGGTGGGGTGAGGTGATCGTCGTCGGCCACGCGCACGCGCCCGAGGGCATCCCTGTCCGATCGCTCGTCGCGCGGCTCGCCGTGGGCGACATCGACAAGTCGATCCTGGTCCGCGGCGACGCGTGCTTCGAGCGGGATGGATCGCTCGGCGAGCCCGCGCCCTTCGCGCGCATGCCGCTCCGCTGGGAGCGCGCCGCCGGAGGCCCCCACACGTCGAACCCGATCGGCGTGCCGACCGGCAACGGCGCGCTCCCCGATCGATGGGGGCGGGCGCGCGCGCCGAACCTCTTGCCCGTGGCCTCGTCGACAGCGATGAGGCACGGCCACCTCTGGCCTTCCGGCTTCGGCCCGCTCCGGCCGGAGTGGCCCGACCGCTCGCAGCGCCTGCGCCGGCACGCGGCGGGCTGGGATCACGCGCGCTGGACAGCGCAGCCGCTGCCCGACGGCATCGACACCGGGTACTTCAACGTCGCGCCGCTCGACCAGGTGACGAACGACCTCACGGGCACGGAGCAGCTCGTGCTCGAGCACCTGCACCCGCGCTTCCCGCGGCTCACGACGTGCCTGCGCGCGCCGGCGCCGCACGCGATCGCGATGACGAACGGCGCCGAGCAGCGCGTGCTCCTCCGGTGCGACACGCTCGTCATCGACGCCGATCACGGCGTCGCGGCGCTCGTCTGGCGCGGGCAGCTCATGCTCGATCGCCCGCCGCGCGAGGGCGTCGTGCTCGTCGCCGAGGGGGAGCTCGCGCCGAGCCTCACGGGCACGGTGATGGCCCCTCTCTCGTCGAGGCCTTCCGCGGTGCTCCCGTTCCTGCAGGCCGCCGCGCAGCTCGCCCCGGAGCCCCCCGCCGCAGCGGCGCCCGACGCTGTCGATCCGCGCCTCCCGCCGCCCCCCCCTGTCGAGGAGGACGCCTCGCAGACCCTCGTGCCCGCGGTGGTGCTGGCGAGGCCCGCGCTCCCGTTTCACGCGCTCCCGCCGGAGGACGCCCACGCTCGATCGCTCGCGCCGTACGAGCCCCCGCCGGAGGAAGAGCCGCCCACGCCGCCAGCCCTGGTAGCGCCGCCAGCGCCGCTCGCGCCGATGGGCGTCCTGGAGCTCGTCCGGCCGGCGGCGACCGCGCCCGACGCCGCCGCCCACGACCCCCATCCCGCGGCTGTCCCCGAGCGGCGTCCTGTCGAGCCGCCGTCCGAGCCGCCCCTGCCCCTCGGCGCGTATCCCCTCGAGCGCTGCGCGGCGATCGCGGCGCGGCTCGCGAAGCGCCCGGGAGCGCTGGACGACATCCTCGCGGCGGAGGCGCTCTCGCCGGAGACGTGGGAGGCGCTGCACGCGCACTGGCTCGACGCGATCCGCGCCGACGTGGGGCGCGGCAAGCGGCGGCTGCTCTCGTCGTACGACGCCGCGTACATCGCGGCGCTGGAGGCCGAGCGAGGCACGATCACGGCGAGCGACTACGCGCGGCTCGTGATCGCGGCCGAGCGCGGGAGCGACGCGCAGGCGCTCGCGGAGCTCGGCCTGCCGGACGGCGCGCTGCTCCGGCTCCGGCGCGTGTGGCTGGAGAGGAGCGTGAAGGATCCCGCGGTGGCCCAGGAGGTGCGCGCGGCCATGCGCAAGGCGGCGGAGGCCTCGTGACCTCGTGAGAGGCTAGTTGAGGTCGATCGGGTCGCCGTACACCTGCGTGTGGCCGCTCGAGTGGATCGTGATGTCGGTCCCCGAGATCACGATCTTGCCCGACTTCTCGAGCACGATGCTCGACTTGCCGCAGACGATCTCGACCCTGTCGCCGACCCTTGTCGCCTGCACGCTGCCGATCTCCACCGTCTCGTTGTTGCCCACCGCGCGCGATCGGTTCATCCCGACCACCTCGCGCGCGTTGTTCATCACCTGCTTCGTGAAGTCGTTGCCGACGGTCTGATCCTCGTTGTTTCCGATCGCGCTCACGCGATCGTTGCCGATGGTCACTTCCTCGTCGTGCTTGACGGTCTTGTTCAGGTCGCGCTCGGCCTGGACCCGGACGAGCTCCTTGCCCGCGGCGTCCTCGAACATGATCTCGTTGTAGCCGCCTGTCTCGGGCGACGAGCTGCTCTTCCAGCCGCTCTGCGTCTTGTTCTCGGGGAGCTTGTACGGCGTCTTCTGGAGGTTCGTGTACACCCGGCCCGTGATGATCGGGCGGTCGGGATCGGCGCCGAGGAAGTCGACGATCACCTCCTGCCCGACGCGCGGCAGGTTGGTGCCGCCGAAGCCGGCGCCGCCCCAGGGCTGGCTCACGTGGATCCAGCACGACGACCCGTCGTTCATGCGGCCCTCGCGATCCCAGTGGAACTGGACGCGCACGCGGCCGAACTCGTCGACGTGGATCTCCTGGCCGGGCGCGCCGACAACGGTGGCGCACTCGACGCCCTGGACGCGCGGCCTGGGCGTGCGGAGCGGCGGGCGGTACGGGACGTCCGTGGTCACGCCCCTGCACGCGTGCCGGAAGCCGCCCGGCACCTCGCCCGTGAGCGTCGACTCGAGCAGGAGCAGCGCCCTGTCCGGGCCGAGCTCGGCCTTCGGATGATCGAGGAACGAGAGGACGGTGCCCGGCGCGGGATCGATCGTGTTGGTCTCGAACGTGACCTCGCGGGCCGAGGCGCGCTTCGCGTCGAGCCGCCGCTGCGCGAGCGCCGCCCCCTCGGACTCGTCCGCGCGGTACTTGCCCTTGTCGTCGGCGGCCGGCGTGCTCTCGCCCCTGTCGCTCTCGTACAGGAACGCCCCGGGCACGTAGTGGAAGCGCTCGAGCCGCTCCTCGACGCCGCCCGCGCCGGCGGCGCTCGCCGCGAGCTCGTACGACGCCGGCCTCCGGGTGTCGTGGTCGCGGACCGTGTACTTCCCCGGGCGCAGCCGGCGGCCGACGCGAACCTCGGTCACGTGCTCCAGGTCGGCGTCTGTCGGGTGGTCGCGGAACGCGATCGGGCGACGACGGGGGTTGCCGTGAGGACCGTCGTCGAGGACGAGCCGGCTCTCGCCGCCGCTCTCGAAGTAGAAGCTCACCCCCGCGTCCTCGAGCATGCGGCAGAGGAACGTGTAGTCGCTCTCTCCGTACTGCACGCGGTACTTGCGCTTCCTGTAGCTCCCCGCGAGGCGCAGCGCCGGGGAGATCCCCCACTCCTCCAGGATCTTCAGCGCGATGTCGACGTCCGACATGTGCTGGAAGACGCGGTGGTTGCGCCGCTGCGTCGCGAGCCACAGCGCGGGCACGAGCGTGAGCTCGTAGGTGGAGAGGTTGCGCTCCTCGACCGCGATCTGCCGGAGCTGGCTGCAGATGCCCGACCACGCGCGGACCTGTTCCCGGTGCGCGGCGAAGCTCATCGGCCGGCCGATGACGGCCTCGAAATCGATGTCCGGGTTGTCCGAGACGGCGACGATGCGCACCTCGAAGAGCGCCGACATGCGGTCCGAGGCCGTGAACTGACGCACATCGAGCGCGTCCCCGGAGGCGACGTGCACCTCCGCGCGGGCCTCGCCGCGCGCGTTCATCGCGCCTACCGCGCCATTTCCCTTCAGCCGATGAGCCGGGTTCGCACCGTCCATACATGCTCCCATGCCCGCACCTCGCGCACGGGACGCGACGGGACCGACCGCCCGATGGTACCCGGCGAAGCGAGCGCGCCACAAGGTCAGTGCGGCGCCTCACGGCGAGTGGTGACGAGACGCGCGAGCGGCGGGGAGGACGAGGACCCGCAGCCCAGGCCGGCACCGGTCCACGGCAGCCTGGCGGCGCGCGGCGCCTGGGTACGACATCACCGCAGGCATCTCCTCACCGGTCCCTGAAGGCGCACCACGCGCGTGCTTTCTCGGGCGCAGAGGTTCAGGTACGCCGCACTTTACCGTAGGCTCGAGATCCATGGATCCACGCGGGAAGTCGCTCCCTCCGGCGCCGCTCGTCACCGACGAGGACATCCGGGAAGAGCTCCGCCGGCTGTTCGACGCCGGCCCCGACTCGGGGCTCGTCATCCGGGTCTACGGGGAGTCGGGCGAGGGCCCGGCCGCGGCGGACGCCTTCCGCGAGATGTTCGCGTCGCTGCGGATGTACGAGGGGAAGCAGCAGGACCAGCCGCTCGAGATCCTCGTGGACGCGCCGAGCAAGGCGCACATCGCGCGCGCGCTGTCCGTGCTCGGCCACGAGCAGCATCAGAAGCGCATCCTCGATCACATCCTCACCACGTTCGGGCGCCGCCTGATCGACCCGCTCGCCGAGATCCTCGACACGACCCCGACCGGCTCGGTCACGGCGCGGCTCACGATGCTCCGGGACATCTTCCTCGCGCACATCGCCGAGCTGCGGATGACGCCGGAGTCGCAGCAGATCCTGACGAGCGACCTCCGCAGGCTCCTGAGCGACGACTACCTCGCGATGGTCGCGGAGAACGAGGAGCGGGTGCAGCGCCCGCGGGTCGCGAAGCTCGCGCAGCAGATCCTGCGGCTCGTCGGCTCGACGTTCCACCGGGCGCTCAAGCGGTGGCCCTCGCACGCCGAGCAGATCGCGTCGTCGATCGCCCGGCGGAGCCCGAAGAAGGTCCGGCTCAGCGAGGTGCCGAAGCTCATCCGCGGCCAGATCACCGACGGCATCGAGGAGTTCCTGTGGATCGAGACGAGCGCGGACATCGAGGGCGCGCTGCGCCCGATGCTCGCGGAGCACCAGGACGTCATGCCGGTGACGCAGGCGACGCTCGACCGCTCGACCTACAGGGAGTTCGCGGACGCCTGCTGGGCGATCATCGCCGAGCATTGCTGACCGCGGGCCGAGCGTCCCCCCGGATCGCCGCCCCTCCCCCGCCCGCTCACGCCCGACGCTGACATCCATCACGTCCCGGTCGCTACGCTCACCGCACGGGCCGCGTGTCCCGGTCGTCCGCGTCCGGAGGCGGTGGTTGCCGTCGGTCGGGCGGCCCTGCGCGCGCCCCGTCGGGAATGATTTCCGCCACCCGCTGTTGTAAGGGGCCGCTGGCGCCTGGACCGCCGCGCTGTGCGGCATCCGCTTCGCCGGCGCGAGACCTTCTTCCCTTCGCGGAGGGGTGCACGGCCGTGATCGAAATCAGCGACCTTTATAAATATTACGGTGACCGGAAGGCCATCGGGCCCCTGTCGTTCTCGATCGAGGCGGGGGAGATCGTCGGCCTGCTCGGCCTGAACGGCGCGGGCAAGACGACGACGCTCCGGATCCTCGCCTGCGACCTGCTCCCGTCCGCGGGGCGGGTCCTCGTGGACGGGCTGGATGTCGTCGACCACCCGCACGAGGTGCGGTCGCGCATCGGGTACCTCCCGGACAGGCCGCCGCTCTACGAGGAGATGAGCGTGCGCGCCTTCCTCCACTTCGCCGCGCGCCTGCGCGGCGTCGACGCCGGCGCCGCCGACAAGCGCGTGGCCGAGGCGCTCTCGGTGACGCAGCTCGAGGACGTCGCGTCCGACCCGATCAGCGCGCTGTCGCACGGCTACAAGCAGCGCGTCGGCATCGCCCAGGCGATCGTGCACAAGCCGCGGCTGCTCGTCCTCGACGAGCCGATCAGCGGCCTCGACCCGGTGCAGATCGTCGAGATGCGCGCGCTGCTCCGGAGCCTGCGCGGCGAGCACACCATCCTGCTCTCCAGCCACATCCTCTCCGAGATCAGCGAGACGTGCGACCGCATCCTCGTGATCCGGGACGGCGAGATCGGCGCTCAGGGCACCGAGCAGGAGCTCTCGGCGAAGCTCCTCCACGGCGTCCGGGTCGAGCTCACGGTGCGCGGCCCCGCGGCCGAGGGCGCCGGCTACCGCGTCGCGCGCGGCGAGGCGGCGCGCTCGCTCGAGATCGCGCGCGAGGTCGAGGGGGTCACGTCGGTCGAGCAGCTCGCCACGGCCGAGCCGGGGAGCGACGTCGTGAGCTTCGCTGTCGAGGCCGACCGCGACGTGCGGGCGGCGCTCTGCGCCGAGCTCGTGCAGGCGGGGATCGGCATCCTCGAGGTGAAGCGGAGCGAGCGCGAGCTCGAGTCGGTGTTCCTGCGGCTCGCCACGCGCGCGACGCCGGCGACGAAGGAGAGGGCCGCCGCGGCCGCCAGGGCGAGGGCCGGCGGCGAGGCGACGAAGACCCCTGCGGTGGAGCAGGCGGAGGAAGGCGAAGGCGAAGCATGAGAGGGACATTGCTCGTCGCGCGGCGGGAGCTGTCCGCGTACCTGAGGTCACCGCTCGGGTACGTCGTCGCCGCCGCGGCGTTGCTCATCGACGGCATCTACTTCCAGGTCGCGGCGCTCGGCTCGGGCGCGCGGCTGTCGGCGGAGGTGCTGCTCAAATTCTTTGACGGCACGGCGTTCATCACGATGGTCGCGGCGCTCATCCTCTCGATGCGGCTCATCGCCGGCGAGCGCGAGGGCGGGACGCTCATCCTGCTCAAGACGGCGCCCGTGCGCGACGGCGAGATCATCGTCGGCAAGTTCCTCGCCGCGCTCGCGCTGGTCACCCTGATGACGGCGGTCACGATCTACATGCCGGCGCTCATCTTCGTGAACGGCAAGGTGTCCGTCGGGCACATCCTGGTCGGCTACTCCGGGGTGCTGCTGCTCGGCGCCGCGTCGCTCGCGATCGGGCTCTTCGCCTCGACGCTGGCGGCGACGCAGGTCATCGCGGTCATCCTCGGCGCGGCGATCATCGGGACGCTCGGCTTCCTGTTCCTCGTCGCCCGCGTGACGGAGCCGCCGCTCAACGACTTCGTGAGCGCGCTGAACCTCTACCCGAACAACCAGAAGCCGTTCCTGAACGGCGTGCTCCGGCTGGAGAACGTCGTGTACTACGTCGCGGTCGCGTACTTCTTCCTGCTCGCCGCGACCCACACCCTGAGGGCACGGAGGTGGCGGTGAAGGACCAGAGAGCTCAGGCCGACGAGGCCGATGTGAGCGGCAAGGAAGCGGCCGCCGCGGAGGGCGCTGCGCCGCAGGCTCCCCCGGCCGAGCGGCCGGCGCCCGCGCCGCCTGGCGGGCCCGCGATCCGCCCCGGGGCCTGGATGGTGCCGGCGTACGCGGGCGCCCTCCTCGCCATCTTCCTGGGTGAGCGCGTGGTCCCGACGATCGAGGGGCTCCGCTACGCGCTGTCGGGGCTCGGGTTCTTGACCCTGGTCCTCGTCACCGCGCTGCGCTTCGCGACCGCCGTCCGCGAGACGGGCGAGCGCCGCGCGGTCGAGCGCGCGCTCGCGATCCTGTCGGCGCTCGGCGTCGTCGCAGTGGCGGCCTACTTCACGACGACCGACGCGGGCCGGGCCCTGCTCGGCGTGTCCCGCGCCGCGCCCGAGCTGCGCGCGCGCATCGACGCGGCCACGACGGTCGGCTGGGTCGCGCTGCTCGTCATCGCGACGGTGCCGCTGTTCTTCGGCGAGGCGGCGCTCGCGCCGATGCGGCGCGCCGAGCGCATCGAGGTCCGGCGCGTCCGCGCGGCGACGCTCTCGGGCGTGACGCTCGCGTTCGCGGCGGTGTACGCCGCGCTGTTCGTGTACGCCGCCGGCCAGCTCGATCTGAAGGCGGACTTCTCGTACTACCGCACCGCCCGCCCGGGCGAGTCGACGAAGCGCGTCGCCGAGAGCCTGACCGAGCCGCTCAAGATCACGGCGTTCTTCCCGCAGCTCAACGACGTCGGCGCCGAGGTGGAGGGCTACCTGCGCGAGGTGAAGGCGGCGTCGCCGCAGATCACGGTGGAGATGCAGGACCGCCTGCTCGTCCCCGCGCTCGCCAAGGAGGCCAAGGTCACGCAGGACGGCGTCATCGTGCTCACGCGCGACACCTCGCGCGAGGTGCTCGTCGTCGGCGCCGACATAAAGACCGCGGGCGCCAAGCTGAAGAGCCTCGACGCCGACTTCCAGAAGGTGCTGCTCAAGGTCATCCGCGCGCAGCGCATCGCGTACATGACGGTGGGCCACGGCGAGCTGAACGAGACGGCCAGCTCGGCCGAGGGGCGGACGACGAAGAACCTCCGCAAGCTGCTCGAGTCCCAGAACTACGTCATCAAGGACCTCGGGCTCGCCCAGGGGCTCGGCAGCGAGATCCCGAAGGACGCGGGCGTCGTCATCGTCCTCGGCCCGCAGAAGGAGTTCCTGCCGGAGGAGGTCGCGGCGCTCCAGCGGTACGCGGATGGCGGCGGGCACCTCCTGCTCGCGCTCGATCCGGAGGCCAAGGTCGATCTGGATCCGCTCGCCCGCGTCGTGGGCCTCACCTGGAAGCCCGTGACCCTGGCGAACGATCGGGTCTACGTGCGGCGGCGCTTCAACGACTCGGACCAGGGGATGCTGGTCACGACGCGGTACTCCTCGCACGCCTCGGTCTCGACCCTGAGCCGCCACGCGCAGCAGGCGCCGACGATCTTCCCGGGCGCGTCGTCGCTCGACAAGGTCGAGGGCGTCGACGTGAAGGCCGACTTCGTCGTCCGCACGCTGGGCGAGACGTTCGCCGACACGAACGGCGACTTCAAGTTCGACCAGGGGAGCGAGCAGCGCAACGCCTACAACCTCGCCGCCGCGGTCTCCAAGGAGATCGCGCCCGGCGGCGACGGCAAGGAGAAGCAGGAGCTGCGCGCGTTCGTGCTCGCCGACGCCGACGCGCTCACCGACGCGACGTTCAGGAACGAACCCAACATCGTGCTCGCGCTCGACGCGTTCCGGTGGCTCGGCGGCGAGGAGAGCTTCGCCGGAGAGATCACGACGAACGAGGACGTCCGGATCGAGCACACGAAGCAGAAGGACCAGGTCTGGTTCTGGGCCACGATCCTCGTGGCGCCGGCCCTGGTGCTGGGTCTCGGGCTCTTCATCACGCGCCGCGGGCGGCGCGCGAGCGGGAGGCGCGCATGAGGTTGGATCGCAGCTTTTTCGTGCACCTCGGCCTCCTCGGGGTCGCGGCCGTGTTCGCCGTCCTCGTCTGGACGCGCGACAAGACGGCGGCCGCGCTCTCGACCATGGACGTGACCGTCTGGGCCGGCCGCGCCGAGGACGTCGAGCACATCGCCTTCGAGGGCAAATCGAAGAAGGTCGTCCTCGAGGCGAAGAAGGACAAGGAGGGCCGTTACTTCGTCGGCACGACGGAGCGCACGACGCCCCCGTCCGAGAAGAAGGAGAACCCCCACGATCCTCACGGCGACGACGCGCACGACGACGAGCCCGCGGACACCGAGCCGAAGGTCAAGACGACGACGTTCGTCTCGGTGGGCGCCGGCAACAAGCTCGCCGAGGTGCTGGCCCCGCTCAAGGCGCTGCGCGCGGTCGGCCGCATCGCGGACGACCGCGCCAGCGAGTTCGGGCTCGCCGAGCCGGAGGGCACGCTCACCGTCAAGCTCCGCGGCGCCGAGAAGAAGCTCGTCATCGGCGGCATGACGCCGGGCGGCGCCGACCGCTACGCGCGCGACGAGGCCACGGGCGAGGTGTACGCCATCAAGGGCGACATCTACCGCGACCTCGACACAGCCGAGTCGCGGCTCATGGAGCGGGACCTGCACGAGTGGAAGGACGTCGATCTCACCCGGGCGCGCGTCATCGCCGGGGACAAGCGCCGCGAGCTCGTGCGCAGCGGCGACGAGGGCAAGAAGATCTGGGCCGATCCGGCGAGCCCCGATCAGAAGGACGAGACCGTCGGCAACTGGATGAGCAAGCTCGACCGGCTGCGTCCCACGGAGTACGTGGC
This sequence comes from Sorangium cellulosum, assembly GCF_001589285.1. Lineage (GTDB taxonomy): Bacteria > Myxococcota_A > Polyangia > Polyangiales > Polyangiaceae > Sorangium > Sorangium cellulosum_G. The sequence goes on from NZ_JEMA01000778.1 coordinate 13,607, forward strand.
CGCGGCCCCGGAGCAGACGCAGGTCGTGGTGCGGGTCGAGTACACCGGCCCCTCGGGCGACATCGGCTTCCTCGAGCTCGTGAAGGGCCCTCCCGGGGCGAGCGGCAAGCCTGACTACTTCCTGGTCACGGAGCGCACCCGCCTCCACGGCAAGGTGCCCTCGGGCCTCGCCGAGCAGGTCGAGCAGGACGTCGGCGCCCTCGTCAAGTAGCCCCTGCACCTCGCCAGCGCGCCGGCGCCTTCCCCCCGGCGCGCTCGGCGTTCCATGCGGCGCCTGCCGCGTCCCCCGGCGTAAGCCGTCCCCCCGGATCGCTCTTTACTTGCCGTACCGGGTCCGGTCCTGCAACGCTCGGGCGCAATGTTCTTTCGACGATGGCCCACCCTGGCGCTGAGCGCTGCGGCGGCGCTCGCCGCGGCGTGCAGCTCGCCGCCTCCACCCCAACCCGTAGCGCCCGATCCCCCCGTGACCGCGGCGCCCGAACCTCCTCCCCCGCCCGCGCCGAAGCCTTGCAAGGCGCTCGACGAGGCGTGCCAGGCCGAGGAATCGACCCGGGCCAAGATCGCCCGGAGCTCCTTCGTCCTCACGCCCGTGAAGGGCTGGACCTACGCCCAGGCAGAGAGCGCGACGATCGCGCAGGCCACGGCCGAGGGGCCGGCCCTCGCGACGGCGCAGGTCGACGTGGGCGAGGGCAAGCAGGCGGCGGAGAAGCGCGACGCCGCGCTCGACGCGCTGGCGCACGAGATCGACGTGACGCTGCCCAAGAAGAAGGTGAACTGGAAGAAGCCCCTCGAGACCAAGGACATCGCCGGAAGGAAGATCGGCCTCTGGCAGAGCGAGGGCGCCGCGCGGGGGTCCAAGAAGGGCCCGCTCCTGATCTTCGCCGACACCGGCAAGGAGGGCGAGATCCTGCTCGGGCTCGGCTTCGTGCCGGACGACGACAGCTCCGGCGCCGACGCGACCATCCTGCAATCGATCGAGTCGATCTCGGTCGCGGGGGAGTGATCTCGTGACGGCACCGAACCTCGCGCCGGGCAGCGTCATCGCGGGGAGGTTCTCTGTCCGTGCGCTCCTCGGTTACGGGGGTGCGACGGCCACCTTCCGCGCGGCGACGGCGCAGGCGCGCGACGTCGCCCTCAAGCTGTACGCGCCCGCGATCGGTCAGCGCCCGGACGCGATGCAGCACCTGCAGCGGTACGTGGCCGAGACGAACAGGCTGCCGCAGGAGTTCGCCGCGCACATCCTCGAGGCTGGCTACGACCAGGCGACGGCCGCGCCCTTCACGGTGACGGACATGATCCATGTCCCGTCGCTCGCCGAGCTCGCGCGGCGCCGTCCGATGGGCTTCGAGGAGGTCGGGTCGATGCTCCGCTCGCTGGCGGCGGTGCTCGACGCGGCGCACGCGCGCGAGGTCCCGCATCACGGCCTCAAGCCGACGAACCTGTTCATCGATCCGGGCGCTCCGGGCAACGTGAAGGTCACCGATTTCGGGCCGTCGGTCGCGCGGAGCCTGCTGCCGACGCCGGACGGCTACGTCCAGTCCGCGCCGTGGCTCGCGCCCGAGCAGGTGCAGCCGGGAGTCCCTGCGGGCGCCGCGGCCGACATCTTCTCCGCGGCGCTCGTCGCCTTCTTCGCGCTCACCGGTCGCTCGTACTGGCGCTCCTGCCAGGGGCAGGTCGACGTGCCCGGCTGGCAGCGCGAGCTCATGGGGCCGCGCCTCGCCGCGTCCGCGCGCGCCGCGGAGCTCGGCGTCCCTCTGAGTCCGGCGCTCGACGCCGCCTTCGCGCGCGCGCTCGCGCACGATCCCCGCGAGCGCTTCCGCTCCGCGAGCGAGCTCGCCGCCATGCTCAGCGGCTTCTCGGCGGCCGCGATCGAGGTGGGCTCCACGCTCGCCCTGTCCCCGTCGGCGAGCGAGGCGGTCGTCCCTGCGCCGCCGCCCCACGCCGTCCCCGCGGTGGGCGCGCCCGCGCCGCTGCCGCCGGGCGACGCCACGCAGCTCGCGCCGTCGCCGTTCGCGCCGTTCTCCCCTGCGGCGCCGCCGCCGCACGCGCCGTCGCCGCCCCTCGGACCCGCGCTGCAGCCGTCCGCATCACCGCATCCGACGCTTCCCGACGTGACCATCACGGAGGCGCCGCTGCCTCCGCCCGAGAGCCCCATGGCGCCCGCTCGGGCCGCCGGCACCGCGCTGACCGCTGTCAGCCACTCGCCGCGGTCGCCCTGGGGCAAGGCGGCGTCCCTGGCGGTCGGCATCGCCGCTGTGCTGCTCGTCGGGGGCACGGCCGCCGCGTGGTACGTCCTGGACCGCAAGGACCAGGCGCAGCCGAGCCCCAGCGCCTCGACGTCGGCCTCCGTCGTGCCGCCCGTGCCGTCGGCCGTGCCCGCGCCGCCCGAGCCG
>NZ_JEMA01000779.1 GCF_001589285.1 Sorangium cellulosum
AGCGGCGGCGCCCGCCGCGGCGAGCGACGAGGGGATCACCTACGTCACCTCTCCGTTCGTCGGCACGTTCTACCGATCGCCGTCGCCCGACGCGCCGCCCTTCGTCGACGTCGGCAGCACGATCCGCGTGGGCCAGGCGCTCTGCATCATCGAGGCGATGAAGCTGATGAACGAGATCGAGGCGGACTCCCCGGGCACGATCGTCGAGATCCTCGTCGACAACGGCAAGCCGGTCGAGTTTGGCCAGCGTCTCTTCAAGGTGCGGAGCAGCTAGCGCTGCCCGGGCGAGGGTGCCGTGTTCCAGAAGATCCTGATCGCCAATCGCGGCGAGATCGCGATGCGTGTCATCCGCGCCTGCCGCCTGCTCGGCATCCGCACGGTCGCCATCCACTCCGAGGTGGACGCCGCGGCGCTGCACGTCCGGTTCGCCGACGAGGCCGTGTGCGTCGGCCCGGCCGACGCGTCGAAGAGCTACCTCAACATCCCGCAGATCATCGCGGCCGCCGAGGTCACGGGCGCCGACGCGATCCACCCCGGCTACGGGTTCCTCTCGGAGAACGCGAAGTTCGCCGAGCTCTGCAAGAAGTGCCGCCTCACGTTCATCGGCCCGACCGCGGAGGCGATGCGGACGTGGGGCGACAAGGTCTCCGCGCGCGCGGTCGCCAAGCGCTTCGGCATCCCGATGCTCAGCGGCACCGGCGTGCTCACGAGCCCGGAGGACGCGGCCGAGCAGGCCGAGCGCGTCGGCTACCCGGTGATCCTGAAGGCCTCCGGCGGCGGCGGCGGCAGGGGCATGCGCATCGTCCGCCACGCCGGCGAGGTGCAGCGCTCGTTCGAGATCGCGACGCAGGAGGCCCTGAGCGGCTTCAAGAACCCGGACGTGTACCTCGAGCGCTACGTCGAGGCGCCGCGCCACATCGAGTTCCAGGTGCTGGCGGATCAGCACGGGGGCGTGTGGACGCTCGGCGAGCGCGAGTGCTCGCTCCAGCGCCGTCACCAGAAGGTGATGGAGGAGTCGCCGAGCCCGGCGATGGACCCCGAGAAGCGCGCCAGGATGGGCGACATCATCCGGGCCGCGATCCTCGAGACCGGCTACACGGGCCTCGGCACGCTCGAGTTCCTCATGGACGAGCGCGGCGAGCTCTACTTCATGGAGATGAACACCCGCGTCCAGGTCGAGCACCCGGTCACCGAGATGGTGACCGGCGTCGATCTGGTCGCGCAGCAGATCCTCGCCGCCGCCGGCGAGCGCCTCACGCTGCCGGACACGCGCCCGTGGAGCTTCCGCGGCCACGCGATCGAGTGCCGGATCAACGCCGAGGATCCGCGCTCGTTCGCGCCGTGGCCGGGGCTCATCACCGAGTACCACTCGCCGGGCGGCGTCGGGATCCGCGTCGACTCCGGCGTGTACGGCGGCTTCCGGGTGCCGAGCTCGTACGACTCGCTGGTGGCCAAGGTGATCGCGCACGGCTCGACCCGGGCCGAGGCGATCGCGAGGCTCCGGTGCGCGCTCGACGAGTTCATCATCGGCGGCATCCGCACGAACATCCCGCTGCACCAGGCGCTGCTGCGGGATCCGGACGTCATCGCGGGCAACATCTCCACGCACACGATCGAGCGCGTGGTCTCTCAGGGCTTCTGACCGCGACGCACCGGCGCCTGCCCCGCCGCGGTCGGCCCGCGCCGCCGTGACGCGCGCGGCCGCCCCCCGGCGACGGCCGCGACGGAGCGCGCCTCAGGTGCGAGCGCGCGTCGCCGTGCGGGCGAGCGGCGCCCCCTCGCGCCGCCTGTCGACCAGCGCGCGCAGCGCGCGACGCCCGCGCTCGTCGGCGCGACGCCCGCAGCGCGGGATCGACGAATGTTGCCCGGGAGACAGGTCGGAGGTACGCCCCGGTGCTAGTTTACGTCGCCCTCTAGATCGGGTGAGCAAACCCCTTGAAATAGAAAGCATTTGTCGCGGGTATGGAAGCGAACGCTGGAGTGCAGGCTGACTTCTCTTCGTGGGTGCAGGCGACCTCCGAGGTTTCCGAGCTCGAGCTCGGAGTCCCCGGCTTCGGATACGCCGACCTCTTCGACCCGGCGAGGCTCGCCGAGCTGACGGAGCGCTTCGAGGACTACTTCCGCTCGTCGGACGAGGGCGCCTACGCGCGCTTCGACGCGTACCGCGCGTTCCTTCGGTCCGATCAGCCGGCTGCCGGCGTCGGCGACGCGGCCCGGCCTTCGCTCACGGCGGAGCAGGTCTCCGAGGCGCTGCTCGCGGCGGCGCCGTACGTCGGCCGCTTCGTAGCCAGGCTGTTCCGCGTCGAGCGCGAGGTGCAGGCGCAGATCGACGCGACCCTCGAGCGGAGCGTCCTCTGGGACTTCAAGCGCGAGTTCTCGAAGAAGCGGCTGTTCAAGCCGAGCCCCGGCAAGGCGTGGCAGGGCACGCCCGTCGAGGCGGCGCACGCGGCGCGGCGGTCGCTCGCGGCCATGGGCGCGCCTGCGAGCGTGCTCGACAGCGGCTCCGCCGCGGAGGAGCTCGCGATCGCGCGCGCGACGCTCGCGCTGATCGAGGTCGACGAGATCGCGCGCAAGGCGGCCAAGGCCGGCGGCGCGCGGTGGACGGACGAGCTCCGCGGGCGCGCGGCGAAGGCGCGCGCCGCGCTGCGGGAGGACCCGGCGCTCGCGGAGCGCGTGGCGCAGGCGGTCGCTGTCGCGGGCGACGAGCCCACGGAGGCCGAGGACGCGGCGGTGGTCGCGTTCGCGCTCGACGCCCTCGAGGCGTGGCTCGCGGCGCGCCGCGCGGACGAGCACGACCCGGCGCGGCGCTGGCCGACGCTGAAGGCGCCGCGCACGCTCGACTACCAGGCGCTCGTGCAGCTCCACCGCAAGCACGACGCGAGCGGCGGCAGCTCGGCCGAGCTCCTCGTCGGCCCGGAGCACCACCGGCGGGATCGCGACGGCTTCGCGCTGACCGACCGGCGCGCCGGCCCCCGCGAGGTCGAGAGCCAGGTCGACTACTGCCTGCTCTGCCACGATCGCGACAAGGACTCGTGCTCCAAGGGCCTGCGCGACAACAAGAGCGGGGCGATCAAGTCGAACCCGCTCGGCGTCGAGCTCCACGGCTGCCCGCTCGACGAGAAGATCAGCGAGATGCACACGATGCGCGGGAAGGGCGAGTCGATCGCCGCGCTCGCGCTCGTCTGCCTCGACAACCCGATGTGCCCCGGCACCGGCCACCGCATCTGCAACGACTGCATGAAGGCGTGCGTCTTCCAGAAGCAGGATCCGGTGGACATCCCGCAGATCGAGACCGCGGCGCTCACCGACGTCCTGTCGCTCCCGTGGGGCCTCGAGATCTACGGCTTCCTCACGCGGTGGAACCCGCTCGACGCGCTGAGGCCGCACGCGCTCCCGTACAACGGGAAGAACGTGCTCGTCGTCGGCCTCGGCCCGGCCGGCTACACGCTGGCGCACCACCTCACGCGGCAGGGCTTCGCGGTCGCGGCGATCGACGGGCTCAAGATCGAGCCGCTGCCGGTCGAGCTCACGGGCGACGAGGCGCGCCCGCCGCGGCCGGTCCGCGATTTCAAGCGCCTCTACACCGAGCTCGACGAGCGCGTCCTCGTCGGCTTCGGCGGGGTCAGCGAGTACGGGATCACCGTGCGGTGGGACAAGAACTTCCTCACCGTGCTCTACGTCACCCTCGCGCGGCAGCGCCTGCTGCGCATCTACGGCGGCGTGCGGTTCGGCGGGACGGTCGATCTCGACGACGCCTTCCGGCTCGGGTTCCACCACGTCGCGATCGCGGCGGGCGCGGGGCGGCCGACGATCATCCCGCTCAAGAACAACCTCGCGCGCGGCATCCGCAAGGCCTCGGACTTCCTGATGGCGCTGCAGCTCGCCGGCGCCTACAAGCGCTCGGCGCTCGCGAACCTGCAGGTGCGCCTGCCCGCGGTGGTGATCGGCGGCGGCCTGACAGCGATCGACACCGCGACGGAGCTTGCTGCGTACTACGTCGTGCAGGCCGAGAAGACGGCGGACCGGCTCGACGCGCTCATCGCCGAGTGCGGCGAGGCGGCCGTCCTCGCGATGTTCGACGAGGAGGAGCGGGACTTCCTGACCGAGCAGCGGCGCCACGCCGAGGAGATCCGCGACGAGCGCGCGCGCGCCGCGCGCGAGGGGCGGCCGCCGCGGTTCCAGGGGCTCGTCGACGCGTGGGGCGGCGTCTCGCTGGTCTACCGCAAGCGGCTCATCGACTCGCCGGCCTACCGGCTGAACCACGAGGAGGTCGCCGCGTCGCTCGAGGAGGGCATCCGCTACGTCGAGAACCTCGCCCCTGTCGAGGCGGTGCTCGACGAGCGCGGGTGCGTCTCGTCGCTCGTGTTCGATCGCCAGGCGATCGTGGACGGCAAGTGGCGGAGCACGGGCGAGGTGGTCACGATCCCCGCCCGCACCGTGTGCGTCGCGGCGGGAACGAGCCCCAACGTCACGTACGAGAAGGAGCGCCCGGGGTCGTTCGCGTTCGACAAGTGGCGGCAGTTCTTCCAGCCGCACCGCGCCTACGTCGGCGAGGACGGCCAGCTCAAGGTCGAGCCGGCCCCGGCGCGGGAGGGCTTCTTCACGAGCTACAACGACGGCGAGCACGCGGTGAGCTTCTACGGCGACAACCACCCGCACTACGCGGGGAGCGTCGTGAAGGCGATGGCGAGCGCGAAGGACGCGTACCCGTCGGTCGTCGCGCTGTTCCAGCGCGACATCGCGCGGCTCGGCGAGGAGCCGCAGCCGGCGCGCGACGCGCGGCGGCGCGACCTGTTCGCCCGCCTCGATCACGACTTCGTCGCGGTGGTCGAGCGCGTCGAGCGGCTGACGCCGACGATCGTCGAGGTGGTCGTGCGCGCGCCCGCGGCGGCGCGGAAGTTCGAGCCGGGGCAGTTCTACCGGCTGCAGAACTACGAGGTGAGCTCGCCGGTGATCCGCGGGACGCGGCTCGCGATGGAGGGGCTCGCGCTGACGGGCGCGTGGGTCGACAAGGAGAAGGGGCTGCTCTCGCTGATCGCGCTCGAGATGGGCGCGTCGTCGCGGCTGCTCGCGGCGCTGCGCGCGGGCGAGGAGGTCGTCGTGATGGGGCCGACCGGGACGCCGACGGACATCCCCGAGGGGGAGACCGTGCTGCTCGCGGGCGGCGGGCTCGGCAACGCCGTGCTGTTCTCGATCGCGAAGGCGCTCAAGGCGCGCGGCGATCGCGTCATCTACTTCGCCGGCTACCGGCGGGGCGAGGACCTCTTCAAGCAGGACGAGATCGAGGTGGCGACCGATCAGGTCATCTGGTGCACGGACGGCGGCGCGGAGGTCCCCCCGCGGCGCCCGACGGATCGCCATTTCCGCGGCAACATCGTCCAGGCGATGCGGGCCTACGCCGAGCGGCAGTTCGGCGGCGAGCTCGCGAGCCTCTCGGAGGTCCGGCGCATCATCGCGATCGGCTCGGACAAGATGATGAACGCCGTGCGCGAGGCGCGGCACGGCGTGCTGGCGCCGCACCTCGATCCGAAGCACGTGGGCATCGCGAGCATCAACTCGCCGATGCAGTGCATGATGAAGGAGGTCTGCGCGCAGTGCCTCCAGCGGCACGTGGATCCGGAGACGGGCAAGGAGACGCTGGTCTTCTCGTGCTTCAACCAGGACCAGCCCATCGACCACGTCGACTTCAAGAACCTCGCCGCGCGTCTCCGGGCGAACACGGTGCAGGAGAAGCTGTCGAACGCCTGGCTCGATCACCTGCTCGCCGAGCGCCCCGAGCTGCGGCACGTGTGATCGCGGCGCGGTCGGCGCCGTCGCCCGCGGGCGCACGGCCGGCGCCGTGCGGC
>NZ_JEMA01000780.1 GCF_001589285.1 Sorangium cellulosum
CGTTCGCTCCGACGGGTGAGCGCCAATCCACGCGGAGCACCGCATTGCCTCGCGGAGCACTGCCTCGCCTCGCCATGGCCTCCGCGCGTCGCAGCGCCCCTGGTGTCGCGGCGACCCCACCGGGCCACTGCCGGACGGTCATCAGGCCGCCTTACGTCACGGCATCGCCGGCCCGACCTACCCGTGGAAGCCGCCCGCCTCTTGTACTCCGCGCCACCCCCCGACTACCCTCTCCTCCCACCATGCAGCAGCACCCCGCGGTCCCCTCCGGCGTCCCCGTTGCCGGCGACGTCCTCGCGGGCAAGTACCGCATCGAGCGCGTGCTCGGCGCCGGCGGCATGGGCGTGGTCCTCGCGGCGTGGCACCTCGTCCTGGAGCGCCGCGTCGCCATCAAGTTCCTCCTCCCGGAGGCGGCAGCGCTCCCCGACGCCAGCGCCCGGTTCCTCCGCGAGGCCCGCGCCGCCGCCGCCCTCGACGGACAGCACATCGCGCGCGTCATCGACGTCGGCACGCTGGACTCGGGCGCGGCCTACATGGTGCTCGAGCACCTGACCGGCGACGATCTCGGCCAGGTGCTCCAGACCCGCGGACCGCTCCCGCTCGCCGAGGCCGCCGACTACCTCCTCCAGGCCTGCGAGGCGCTCGCCGAGGCGCACGCGCGCGGCATCATCCACCGCGACCTCAAGCCGAAGAACCTCTTTCTCACCCGCCGCCCCGACGGGGCTCCCCTCCTCAAGGTCCTCGACTTCGGGCTGTCGAAGTTCATCGCCACCGGCGACTCCGTCAAGGAAGCGAGCCTCACCGCGACTGGCCTCATCATGGGCTCCATCCACTACATGTCGCCCGAGCAGATCCGCAGCCTGAAATATGCGGATGTGCGGACCGACATCTGGGCCCTCGGCGTGATCCTGTATCGCATGCTGACAGGGCGGCACCCGTTCGAGGGCGACAGCATCACCGCTGTCACGGCCGCCATCATGATGGACACGCCCACATCCCTCCTGACCCTGCGGCCGGATCTGCCGCCGGCCGTGGGCGCGCTCGTGGGCCGGTGCCTCGCGAAGGACCCGGCGGTCCGCGTCCAGAGCGTGACAGAGATCGGCCGCGTGCTCGCGCCCTTCGGGACGCAGCGCGCGAGGCTCTCGTTCGAGAGCATCGATCGGCTCCTGCCGGAGCCCGCCGCCCGCGCCGGGTACCCGCCGGCCCCTGGGCCCTCCGGCGCGCTCGGCACGTCGTCGCCCTCACGGGGCGAGACCCCCGTCGCGCCCGAGGGCATGACGGAGCCCATGCCGGTTCGCCCCGGCGCTCCGTCGTCGTCGGGCGGCGAGGGGGCGGGGACGGCGCACGCGATGCTGCCGCACGCCTGGGGCAACACCACGCGGAGCCGTGCGCCCCGCAGCCGCGTGGCGCTGCTCGCCGGCGCCGCCGGCGCGCTCGTCGTGGCCGGGTTCTTCCTGGCGTGGCGCCTGACGGCGAGCGGGCCCGTGGACGGCGGCGCGCCCGTGGCATCGAGCCCAGCGCCCGAACCCGTGTCTGCGTCCCCGGGCGCGGCCAGCTCGGTGACGGTGACGCACATCGGGACAGCAGCCCCTGAGGTGGCGGCCACCGTCGCCCCCACCGAGACCGCGCCCCCTGCGCCTCCGGCCAACCCGGAGCCCACCCGGAGCGCCTCTGCCGGGTCCACGCCGACGCCGGCACCGCCGCCCCCGAAGCCACCACCGCTGAAGCTCAAGCCGCCCGCGACCGCCGCTGCGCCAGCACCGCCAAGACAGGCCCCGTCGGCGAACAGCACAACCAAGACGCCCAGGAACTATCGGGAGCTCTACGAGTGAGGCCAACAAGAGACCTTGCCGCAGTACGCGTCGCGCTGTCGCTCGCTGTCCTCTGCGCCATGAGCGGCGCGGCGTCCGCGCAGCCCAAAGTCCCTAAGGACGCGGCGTACGAGCTCTTCCAGCAGGGCGTCGCGCTGGCGGAGGCGCGCGACTGCCCGCGTGCGATTCCGCTCTTCCACAAGAGCCAGGAGACGTATCCAGCCCGCGGCACCCTGTACAACCTCGCGCTGTGCGAGAAGGAGATCGGGCGGGTGGCGAGCGCATGGCGGCACTTCAACGAGCTACTGCCGCAACTGGAGCCCGGCGATCCCCGCCTGCCCACCACCAAGCAGGAGCTCACGGCGCTCGAGCCGCGCCTGCCCAAGCTGGTCATCGAGCTCGCGCAGGGCGCGCCGGCGCCGGCGGAGCTGCGCCTCGATCGAACGGCGCTGCCGCAAGGCAGCGTCGGCGCCGAGCTCCCGGTCGATCCCGGGGACCACGTGATCGTCGCGAGGTGGGAAGACGGCCGGCAGAAGGAGACGCGCGTGTCGCTCGGGGAAGGGGCGCGCGAGAACGTCCGCCTCGATCCGCCGCCGGCCGCCGCCGCGCCGCCACCGCCGCCGCCGGCGACCGCCGTTTCCACCGCGCCGCAGGCCCCCCCCTCGCCTCCCCCGGACACCGCATCCGCGCCCTCTTCCAGCGGCCGGCGCACGCTCGCCTTCGTTGTCGGCGGCGTCGGCGCCGCGGCCCTGGGCGGGAGCCTCCTCATGGGCGGGCTCGCGCTCGGCACGAAGGGCGACCTCGAGGAGGAATGCCCGACGCCCTCGCAGTGCAGCGACAGGGGCATGTCCCTCCGCTCACGGGGTCAGACGCTCACCACCTCGAGCACGGTGCTCGGCGCCCTCGGGCTCGCAGGGATCGGCGCTGGCGTGGTGCTCCTCCTCACCGCGCCAGAGCAGGGCACCTCGGTCGCCCTCACGCCCGCGATCCTGCCGGGCGGCGGCGGCGCGCTGCTGCACAGCCACTTCTGAGATCCCGGCGCAGCGCTCGGGCGGACAAGCAGATAAATTCCAATAATTTCGCACACTTATCGGCACCGCAAAAAAAGATCACCCGGCGTGTCGATCCCGCCGTCCCCCGTTCGTCGTGACGATGAAGCCAGGGTTCACCCCGGGCCAGAGACCCTCCGGAGCCCAGCTCCACCACCACGGAAGCAAGGAGACACGACCATGCGATTCATGATCCTGATCAAGGCCACCAAGGACAGCGAAGCGGGCGTCATGCCGAGCGAGCAGCTCCTCACCGAGATGGGGAAGTTCAACGAGGAGCTGGTCAAGGCCGGCATCATGGTCGCGGGCGAGGGGCTCCACCCGAGCACGAAGGGCGCGCGCGTCAGGTTCTCCGGCGAGAAGAGGACCGTCGTCGACGGGCCCTTCGCCGAGACAAAGGAGCTGATCGCCGGCTTCTGGCTCTGGGACGTGAAGTCGAAGGAAGAGGCGATCGAGTGGGTGAAGCGCTGCCCCAACCCCATGCTCGAGGAGTCCGAGATCGAGATTCGCCAGGTGTTCACGGCGGACGACTTCGGCCCTGCGCTCACGCCCGAGCTCCGGGAGCAGGAAGAGCGCCTGCGCGCGCAGGCGGAAGCGAAGCAAGCGAAGCAGTAGCCACCGCGCGCCTCGGGGGGCCTGCGCCCGCGAAGGGGGCTTGCGCCGGCGGAGGAAGGTGCTCTGATCGGCCGCCGTGACGGCCCCCGATGTGCATCGCGCGATCCACGCGGTCTTCCGGATCGAGTCGGCCCGGCTCATCGCCGGCCTCGCGCGGATGGTGCGCGACGTGGGCCTCGCCGAGGAGCTCGCCCAGGACGCGCTCGTCGCCGCGCTCGAGCGGTGGCCCGAGTCAGGCGTCCCGGACAACCCGGGCGCGTGGCTCATGGCCACCGCGAAGCGCCGCGCGATCGACGAGCTCCGCCGGCACAAGCGGATCGATCGCAAGCACGAGGAGCTCGGCCACGAGATCGAGGCCCAGCGCGCGATGGCCGCGCCGGATCTGGACGCCGCGCTCGACGACGACGTCGGCGACGACCTCCTGCGCCTCGTGTTCACGGCGTGCCACCCGGTCCTCTCGACCGAGGCGCAGGTCGCGCTCACCCTCCGCCTGCTCGGGGGCCTGACGACCGACGAGATCGCGCGCGCGTTCCTCGTCCCGGAGCCGACAGTCGCCCAGCGCATCGTCCGGGCGAAGCGGACCCTCGCCGAGGCGCGCGTCCCCTTCGAGGTCCCGCGCGGCGACGAGCTCGCCCCCCGCCTCTCGTCGGTGCTCCAGGTCATCTACCTCGTCTTCAACGAGGGCTACTCGGCGACCGCCGGCGACGACTGGATGCGCCCCGCGCTCTGCGAGGACGCGCTCCGCCTCGGCCGCATCCTCGCAGAGCTCGTCCCGAAGGAGCCGGAGGTCCACGGCCTCGTCGCGCTCCTCGAGATCCAGGCCTCGCGCTCCAGGGCGCGGATCGGCCCGTCGGGCGAGCCCATCCTGCTCCTGGAACAGAACCGCGCGCGCTGGGATCACCTCTTGATCCGCCGTGGCCTCGCGGCGCTCGAGCGCGCCGCGGCGCTCGGCGGCGCGCTCGGCCCGTACGCGCTCCAGGCCGCGATCGCCGCGTGCCACGCGCGCGCGCGGACCGCGGAGGAGACGGACTGGGCGCGCATCGCGGCGCTCTACGCGGCGCTCGCCCGGATCACGCCGTCCCCCGTTGTCGAGCTGAACCGCGCCGTCGCCCTCTCGATGGCGTTCGGCCCGGCCGCGGGCCTCGCCGTCGTCGATGCGCTGACGTCGGAGCGCTCCCTCGCGAGCTACCACCTGCTGCCGAGCGTGCGCGGCGACCTGCTCGCGAAGCTCGGCCGCCTCGACGAGGCCCGCGCGGAGTTCGAGCGCGCGGCGTCGCTCACGCGCAACGCCCGCGAGCGCGCGCTGCTCCTCGG
>NZ_JEMA01000781.1 GCF_001589285.1 Sorangium cellulosum
CCCGTCTCGCGGGCGGCCGCGCGGAGGCCCGCGCGCCGGAGCGCGCGGCGGCACGGGTCGCGCCGGCGCGCGAGCTCGACCATCGTGCGGAGCGCGCCCACGGCGAACGCGAGCACGAGAGATCGACCCGAGAACAGGTAATAGCGCGCCCAGTGCGCGAGGTAGCCGAAGCCGGAGAGCATGAACGACGAGTCGACGTGCGGGTTGAAGTACCCCATGCGCGACACGAGCAGCCGGCTCACCAGCGAGCCCATGGTGGGCTGGATCTCGCCCGGCTTCCGGCCGAACGGCGCCATCGGGTAGCGATAGCTGCAGTACGCGTCGTACTGATTGCCGTGCTCGACGATCACGCCGTCCGTCGTGCGGTGGAACCAGGCGCGGAAGACCACCCGCGCCTCGAGCGCCGCGCGGAGCGCTTCGCCGGGGCGAGCGGGAGCACCGCTGCCCTGGGCGGAGCGCGCGTCGAGGGCGGCGTCGACGATGCGCCGCTTCACCGCGTCGCGCACCTCGGGCAGCGTGAGCTGGATGTCGTGGTTGCCTGCCACGAAGACCACTGTGTGCCCGTCCGCGACGACGCGGCCGACAGCGCCGACGAAGATCGGGTGATCGCGCAGGATGGCCTCCATCGCTGGCACGGCGTGCTCGGCGGTGCGCGGCAGGTCGTGGACCACGCTCTCGTTGTCGATCACCCGCGGCGCATCCAGGTCGAAGATGTCGCCGTTCAGGACCAGCGTGAGCTCGTCACGCGCCGAGCTGAGCCCCCCGGAGCCGCCCGTCCCGCTCCGTACTTCGCCCCGGAGCGCGTCGAGCATCGCCGCGATCTCCCCGTCCGGGGAGTACGGCGCCTGTCGATAGCGCATCCAGAGCCCGGCGGTCGGCTCGAGCTCACATAGATGGATGTCTGAGATGGCCACCGTGTGATGCATCGGCGGGGAAACTGACATGTCCACGTTTCCACGCCAGCCACGGGACGGTCAAGACTTGGTGTCACCCGCTGTCGTGCCCGCCCTGAAGCGGTGCGCCCGGAGCGTGCTTCGAGGCGCGAACACGCCTCGCACACGCGTTCGCCACCGTGCATTCCTGTGAATGTCGCGAGTTCGCCACGTGCGTTGTCGGCGCGCCGGGCGCAGGGAGCATTGAGCCCTTCCTTCGAGGATTCTCATCGAGCGAGCCCCCGAGTGCGCCGCCCACCATCGGTTGGGGCTCCATCGAATCAGCCCACACGCCGTTGGGGTCGCCCCCGGTGGGTCGCGTCCCGCACGTTCGTCGAGCGCCCCGACGGCCTCGACGGTGAAGCCTGGTCGCCTCGGTCGCGCGTCATCTCGGTCGCCGCGTCGCGTCGATCACGTCGGGTTTCTTCCGCGGGAGGGTCGCGAGCGTGCTGTTCTGCCTGGGGGCGGGCCTGCGCTCGCTGCGCTGAGCTCTGGTACGATGCACACTGTGGGGCAAGGCCGATGCAGCCCGGCGACGCTGGGTGGACTGCTGAGCCCGTGGGGTGTTCCGCGAGGGAGAAGGGATCATGTCGACGCATTTCATCGGCGGCAGCTGGGTGGCCGGCGCGGGGGAGCCGTTTGCGAGCCGGAACCCGGTGACGCAGGAGGTCGTCTTCGAGGGGCGCGCCGCTGCGCAGGAGCAGGTGGACGCGGCCGTCGAGGCGGCGCGCGGCGCCTTCAGGGCGTGGCGCGATCGCGGCTTCGAGGAGCGGACGGCGCTGGTGAAGCGGTTCGCGGGCCTGCTCGGCGAGCACAAGGCGCGGCTCGCCGACGTGATCGGCCGGGAGACAGGCAAGCCGCGCTGGGAGGCGCTCACCGAGGTCCAGACGATGATCGGCAAGGTCGACGTCTCGCTCATGGCCTACAGGGAGCGGACGGGCGAGCGGCAGGCCGAGGCGGGCGACGCGACGGCGGTGGTGCGGCACCGGCCGCACGGGGTGGTCGCTGTGTTTGGTCCTTACAACTTCCCGGGCCACCTGCCGAACGGCCACATCGCCCCGGCGCTTATCGCGGGCAACTGCGTGGTCTACAAGCCGTCGGAGCTCGCGCCGAGGGTCGCGGAGGAGACCGCGCGCCTGTGGCAGGAGGCCGGCGTCCCGCCGGGCGTGCTCAACCTGGTTCAGGGGGCGAAGGACACAGGCGTCGCGCTCGCCGGCCACCCTGGCATCGACGGCCTCTTCTTCACGGGGAGCTCCGCGACGGGCAACGCCCTGCACCGCCAGCTCGCCGGCCATCCGGACAAGATCCTCGCCCTCGAGATGGGCGGGAACAACCCGCTGATCGTCCAGGAGGTCTCGAACGCGGAGGCGGCGATTCACCACATCCTTCAGTCGTCGTTCATCTCGGCGGGCCAGCGGTGCACGTGCGCCCGGCGCCTTCTCTTGCCGTCGACGCCGGAGGGCGACGCGCTGCTGCAGCGCCTGGCCGACGCGGCGAGCCGGCTCAAGGTGGGCAGGTACGACGACGCGGAGCAGCCGTTCATGGGCGCGGTGATCTCGCTCGCCGCCGCGGACCAGCTCCTCCGGGCGCAGGCGCGGCTGATCTCGCTCGGCGGCAAGGTGATCCTCGAGATGCGCCGGCTCGAGGAGGGGACGGCGCTCCTCTCGCCGGGCATCATCGATGTATCCGGCATCGACGATCTCCCTGACGAGGAGTATTTCGGGCCGATCCTCCAGGTCCAGCGATATGGCAGCTTCGATGAGGCCATCGCGCTGGCGAACCGCACGCGTTACGGCCTCGCGGCGGGTCTGTTCTCCGATCGCAAGGACCTTTACGAGCAGCTCTGGCGTGAGGCCCGCGCGGGGATCGTCAACTGGAACAAGCCGCTGACGGGCGCGTCGAGCGCCGCGCCGTTCGGCGGAATCGGCAGCAGCGGCAACCACCGCCCGAGCGCGTATTACGCCGCCGACTACTGCGCCTATCCCGTCGCCGGCCTCGAGGCGCCCAGCATCAACCTCCCCGCCCAGCTCGCGCCGGGGATGAAGCTCGGCTCATGACCCCCCGAAGCCGGCTCGACCTGGCCCCCCCCGGATCGAGACAGGAAGTTACGTCGACGCCTTCTCCTTGCCCAGCTCCACCGGAATCGCCGTCAGCCCCCGCACCCCCGGGTTCATCCGCCAGGTAAGCCCCCCGGAAGCGAGCGCCGCGTCCGGGAACCGCCGCAGGAACATGGAGATCGCCGCCTGCGCCTCCATCCGGGCCAGCGCCGCGCCCGCGCAGTAATGGACGCCCAGCCCGAAGGAGATGTGGCGGATGTCCGTGCGGTGGAAATCGAGCCGGTCCGGCTCGGGGAACTGCGCCGGATCGCGGTTCGCCGCCCCGAGCACGAGGAAGGCGCGATCGCCCTTCGGGATCGTCACGCCGTCGAGCTCGATGTCCTCCAGCGCCATCCGGCTCATCCACTGAACCGGGGAGTCGTACCGGAGCAGCTCCTCCACCGCCGGCCCGAGCAGCATCGGCGACGCGCGGAGCTCGTCGCGCGCGGACCGGTCGAGCAGCAGCGCGAGCAGGCCATTGCCGATCAGGTTCTTCGTCGTCTCGTGGCCGCCGAAGAGCAGCATGCAGCACGTCGAGAGCAGCTCCTGCTCGCCGAGGATCGTCCCCTGCTCCTCCGCGACGATGAGCTGGCTGAGCAGGTCGCTCCCGGGGCTCTGCCGCCGGGACGCGATCACGCCGCGGAAATAGTCCTCCAGCTCGGCCACGGCGGTCAGCGCGCCGCCCGCGATCTCGAGCGTCGGCCGGCCCGCGCCGAGGAACCCGCCGAGCGCGTTGGACCAGCCCTTCAGCTTGTGGCGGTCCTCGGCGGGCACGCCGAGCACCTCGCCGATCACGAGCAGCGGCAGGAGGTCGCCGAGGTCGCGCAGCACGTCCATCCGCCCCGCCGGCGCGACAGCGTCGAGCAGATCGCTGACCAGCGCCTCCACCCGGGGGCGCAGCCCCTCGACGAGCCGCGGCACGAACGCCTTGTTGATGAGCGAGCGAATGCGCGTGTGCTCCGGCGGATCGAGCAGCAAGGCCCACGACGCCAGGTTGCGGCGCAGCGGCTCGAGCCGCTGCCGCACCTCCTCGGGCAGCTTCGTCACGAAGGCGCTCGAGCGCTTCGCCGACAGGCGCGGGTCGCGGAAGCCCGCGGCGACGTGGTCGTAGCGGGTGACGAGCCAGCCGTTGTAGCCCGCGCTGAAGTACACCGGCGCTTCCTGGCGCAGCCTGGCGTACACGGGGTACGGGTTCGCGAGGGTCTCCGGCGATTGAAGGCGGAAGGGGTCGAGATCGGCGTCCGTCGCCGGAGTGGCCGCGGGCGTTGCGTCGGGCTTCGGTGCGTCGGGCGAGTTCATCGAGCCAGGCTACGACGGTCGCGGCCGCTTGGGAACCGGCGCGGCCACCCCCGCGCTCGTCCGACACCGCGGGCCGCGGGGCGGCTCCCCGCCCCGCGGCCCGCGCGGGGTGGCTACGCCCAGAGCTTGATGCCGCCGANGTGGCTACGCCCAGAGCTTGATGCCGCCGAGCAGGCCGGCGACGTTGTCCACCACGACAACGTTCTCGGGCAGGCGCGAGGTGTCGAGCAGGCGCGCATTGCCGCCGCCGAGGTAGAGCTTGCGGTAATTGAAGATCGGCTCGATCTGCGCGATCATCTGGCGCACGCGCTCGTTCCAGCGCTCCGGCCCGATGCGCTTGCACTCGGCGTCGAACACGCGGTCCTCGTACTTGAGGTCCCGCTTGCCGTAGGGGTGGTGGCCGAGCTCGAGGTTCGGCACGTAGTGGCCGTCGATGTACAGCGCGCAGCCGAGCCCGGTGCCGAAGGTGAGCACCATCTCGAGCCCCTTGCCCTCGATGACGGCGAGCCCCTGGATGCCCGCGTCGTTGGCGACGCGCGTCGGCTTCCCGAGGCGGCGCTCCACGGCCTCGGCGAGCGGGTAGCCCTTCCAGCCCTCGTTGTCGAGGTGCGGCGCCGTCTTGGTCACGTTGTCCATCACGACCCCGGGGAAGCCGATCGACACCCGGTCGAACTCCCCCTGCGCGCGGGCGAGGTCCGCGATGACGTCGAGGATGGGCTCCGGCGAGGCCGGCTGAGGCGTCGGCACGCGCACGGGATCCGTCATCGGAGTCCCCTGCTCGTTGAGGATGGTGGCCTTGATCCCCGTTCCGCCGATATCGATGCAAAGCGTGCGCATGAATTCCTCTGTCTCCTCCCGGAGAGCTGCCTCCGGGGCTGCCGCGGGCGCACCTGCGCCCCCGCGATCGCGGCGGCCATCATCTTGAGCTCTGGCGGAGTGTCAACTGGAGCCGCAACGCGCCCCCCGGCGCGGGCC
>NZ_JEMA01000782.1 GCF_001589285.1 Sorangium cellulosum
CCGTCGCTGGACGAGCTGCGCGAGCGCATCTCCCGCATCGTCGCCCGGGGCGCGCCGCCCGCCCCCAGGGCCGACCCGGCGCGCGGCGAGCTCCCCTTCCATGTCGAGCAGATGCCTGGCGGGCCGCTCTATGTGAGCCGCACCCGCTCGCTCGCGGCGGCCCGCGTCGGCCGCGCGCCGCTCGTCGCCGCGCGCGACGCCGACCCGGCGATGCNCGCTCGTCGCCGCGCGCGACGCCGACCCGGCGATGCTCGCGCTGCTGGCGCTCGACCCGGCGCTCGCCGGCTGCGACGTGCGGAGGGCGCTGTTCCTCGACACGGAGACCACCGGCCTCGCCGGGGGCACGGGCACCGTGCCGTTCCTCGTCGGCCTCGCCTGGTTCGACCCCGGGGGGGCCAGCGCGGGGCCGCTCGGCGAGCCGTCGTCCGACGGCTTCATCATGGAGCAGCTCCTGCTGCGCCGCCTCGGCGAGGAGGAGCCCATCCTGCGCCGCCTCGCCGAGCGCCTCGCCGGCGCCTCGATGATCATCACGTACAACGGCAAGGCGTTCGACATGCCGCTCCTGCGCACACGCTACGTGATGAACCGCCTGCCGCCGCCGCCGGAGCTGCCGCACCTCGATCTCGTCCACGTCGCGCGCCGCATCCACAAGGCGCGCCTCAAGACGCGCACGCTGATCGCCCTCGAGCACGACGTGCTCGGCCGCGTCCGCGTCGGCGACGTGCCCGGCGGCGAGATCGTCGCCTGCTACGCCCACTTCCTGCGCACGGGCGACGAGGAGGCGCTGCTCGGCGTCGTCGAGCACAACGCCGCCGACGTGCTCGCGATGGTCGCGCTGGTCGGCCTCTACGGCGAGCCGCTCGGCAGCCTGGCCGCCGGCGATCTCGCGGGCGTCGCCGCGACGCTGCGGAGGGCGGGCGCGCTGGAGCGCGCGGCGGAGCTCGCGGACGCGGCCGTCGAGC
>NZ_JEMA01000783.1 GCF_001589285.1 Sorangium cellulosum
ACAGGGGCCGCACGTCCACGGGCCGCCGGGCCGCTCGCCGATGCAGGCGCAGGGGCATGTGCCGCAGCACGGCGCTCCCGCGCAGTACGGCGTCCCCGCGCGCCCCATGGCGGGGCCCGCTCCGCACGGCGCCAGGCACCCGGCGTACGCGCATTCCCCCGCCGGCTACCCTGCGGTCGTCCGGGTCGCGCGGAGGCCCGACCCGGACCGGCGGCGGCGCATCGCCGGGCTGTGGCTCTGGGCCAACGGCATCATCGCCGGCACGGTCCTCAACGTGATCTTCACGCTCTTCGGCGTGCTCGGGTCCGGGGGGAGCATGCTGAGCGCCATGGTCGTCGGAGCGCTCTTCGCGTTCCCGCCGCTCGTCATCTACCTGTTCGTCCCGATGATCATCGATCGGTACGATCCGGAGCCGTGGTGGTGCCTGCTGATGGCGTTCCTCTGGGGCGCGCTCGCGGCGACCGGCTTCTCGATCCTGATCAACACCGGCGTTCACGTCGGCGTCTCCAGCAGCTTCGGCGAGCCGCTGGGAGAGCTCGTGAGCGCGTCGGTCAGCGCGCCGTTCGCGGAGGAGCTGTTCAAGGGGCTCGGCGTGTTCGGCTTCTTCTACTTCCTGCGCCGGGAGTTCGACGGCATCGTCGACGGCATCATCTACGCCACCTTCTGCGCGCTCGGCTTCGCCGCGGTGGAGAACGTCCTCTATTACGCGCGCGCCTCGATGCAGGGCAGCGACGTGCTCGCCGGCACCTTCGTCCTGCGAGGCGTGTTCACGCCCTGGCTTCACCCGCTGTTCACGTCGATGACCGGGATCGGCTTCGGGCTCGCCCGGGAGTCGTCGAAGACGTGGGTGCGCGTCGCGGCCCCGATCGGCGGCTACCTGCTGGGCGTCGCGCTCCACGCGGTGTGGAACTTCCTCCCGACCGCGCTGGGTCGCGCGATGGGGGACCTCTTCATGCCGTGGCTCCTGCTCTGGCTGTGCTTCGTCGCCTCGTTCTTCGGCATCATCGTGGCGCTCGTGATCCGCAAGGGCTGGGTGATCCGCGATCATCTGCGCGACGAGGTGGCGCTCGGCATGCTGACCCAGGACGAGCTCGAGCTCGTCTGCTCGCCGATCGGCCGGCTCCGGTGCACCCTGGGCTGGCGCGGCGCGACAGGGCGGAGCTTCATCCGCGCCGGCGCGCGCCTCGCGCTCAGCAAGTGGCACACGGCGCGCGCGATGGAGGGGCGGAACCGGACGCTGAGCGCCGACTTCATCGGCCCGCTCCGCGACGAGATCGCGCAGCTCAGGCAAGAGCTCCTCGCCCGCGCCCCCCGCTGACCTCAGGCGCGGGCGGCGCGGGTCAGCTTTGCGAGCCGTTCGTCTCTTCGGCGTTCGGCGCGGTCGGCCGCGCGGCGGCCTGGGCCGCTCGGTCCTCGCGCCGCTGCACCGGCTTCGCGGGGATGCCGACGACCGTCGTGTTGGGCGCGACGTCGTGCACGACCACGGCGTTGGCGCCGATCCGGGCGCCGTCGCCGACAGTGACGCCGCCGACGATCTTCGCGCCCGCGCCGATGAAGAGGTCGCTCCCGAGCACCGGAGTCTGCCGCCGATCGGCGCCGATGGTCACCTGGTGCTCGATGAGCACGTTCGAGCCGCCGCGGACATTGCCGTTGATGACGACGCCGTTCGAGTGAATGAGCACGAAGCCCGGCCCGAAATCCGCGCCACGCCCGATGACGCAGCCGCCGGCGAGGTTGGTCGCCTTGTTGAGCACCATTTCGAGCACAGGCATCCGGTGGGCACGCGCGGCCTGCGTGAACCTGTAGAGGACCATCGCCGCCGTGCCGTCGGTCGCCAGCGTCTTCAGGATCGTCGGCAATGGATCGCTGCCGTAGCACCATGTCGCCTTCTGGCGCACGTCGGCCGCGATGAGTCGCAAGGTCCGCAGCATCGCGACGAGAATAGCGCATCCCGCCCCGCCCGTGCGACCTTTCGCAGCCGCCATGCCCGCGTCGGCGACGCGCGCCGCCGTGCCCGCGCCGCGTCGGCGACGCGCGCCGCTGGCCGCGTCTCACGCGCGTCGGGCCATCTCCACGCGAATCGAGAGCAACGGGGGCACCGTGTTGCCTGCCGAGCTCGGCCGCACGTCGCTGTTGCTGTTCGGTCATCGGTCCGTCACATCGCTCGGGTACATGCGCTATCCAGCATGGCGCGGATTTTGGTTATCGAGGACGAGCCGGCGCTCCAGAAGGTGCTCGATTACAACCTCAGGCAGGCCGGGCATGAGGTGCTCCTCGCGGGGCAGGGCGGTGAAGCGGTCCGGCTGGCGATGGACCAGCGACCCGATCTCATCCTGCTCGATCTGACGCTGCCCGACATCTCCGGGACCGATGTGTGCCGCGCGCTCCAGCAGGGCGAAGGCACCCAGCAGATCCCCGTGATGATCGTCTCGGCGCGCGGAGAAGAGGTCGATCGCATCGTCGGCTTCGAGCTCGGCGCCGTCGATTACGTGGTCAAACCGTTCAGCGTCCGGGAGCTCGTGTTGCGGGTGCAGGCCGTTCTCCGGCGCGCCAGGTCCTCCGGGGCAGGGGACCGGTGCATCGAGTTCGGGTGCCTGCGGATCGACGAGGGCGCTCATCGCGTGTGGGTCGAGCGCGAGGAGGTCGAGCTGACGCTCCTCGAGTTCAAGCTCCTCGTCGCGCTCTACGAGGCGCGCGAGCGCGTGCAGACGCGCACCGCGCTCCTCGACGGCGTCTGGGGCATCGACGTGAGCATCACGACGAGGACCGTCGACACCCACGTCAAGCGGCTGCGCGACAAGCTGCGTCGCGCGGGCGATTACATCCAGACCGTCCGCGGCATCGGATATCGATTCGCCGCGTCGCCCGAGGTGCCCGAGAGCCGCAGCGCCTGAGCGCGGTATCGGGAGATCCACGACAATCGTTGCCTCCCCGTCATCCTGCCGCAACGCGATCGAGCTACCGTACGGACATCGGCTCACACGACGGGCCACACCGAGAAAGCCCTCCTGTCCCTCTCGTGAGATCAGGCGGTGCTCCGGTGTTCGCGCCAGAGGGCGCCGGGAGCTTCGATGCACCTTGAGACGTGGAATGCGGGGGAGGCCGATCCTGAGCGAGCGAAGCGGCTCGCCATCGGGTACGCGGCGGGTCTCCTGCTGTTCGCGGGCATCGCGCTCTCCGCCGCCCGCCTGAGCGGCGCGATCAGGCCTCCTCCGCCCGAGGAGGACGTCGTCGACGTCAAGCTCGCCGCCCGCATCCCCGAGGCGCCTCCCGTCGCCGCGGCGCCTCCGCCCCCGCCGCCGGCGGCGGAGGCTCCGGCGCCTCGCGCTGCGGCGCCCAGGCGAGCGGCGCTTGTCGCGCCGAGCGCTGTACCGAAGGAGGCGCCGCCCGAGGCCGACCCGAGCGAGGCCACGCCGAGCGACGACGACACGTACGGAGAGCCCGGCGGTGCGCCAGGTGGCGTGCCCGGCGGGATCCCCGGCGGGATGGGGACGGCTGGGGTAGCGGCGCCGCCGCCGCCTCCTGCGCCGCCGCCTCCTGCTCCGCAGCCGAGAGGGCCGATCCACCTGCCCGAGAACGCGACGCCGCCGGTCGCGCTCTCCTGCGCGCCGCCCGTCCCTCCCGAAGCTGCGCTGAGCGCGGGGGTGGAAGCAACGGTGGCGGTCCGGTTCGTGGTCACCGAGACGGGCGAGGTCACGAATGTCACGATTGTCCGCGGCCATCCCCTCTTCAATGACGCGGTCCTCGCGGCGATGAAGGCGTGCCGCTACAAGCCGGCGATCTCCGATGGGAGGCCGGTGTCCGTCTGGCGGACGGTGCCATTCCGCTTCAAGGCGAAGCGATGATTTTCAGCGCACGGCCGCGCACGCGGCCTCTCGCGCGAGGAACGAAGGAGGTTAGCCATGATGCAGTTTGATCTCGGGCACATCTGGGCGAGCATGGGGCTCCTGAGCAAGCTCGTCGCGTTCGCCCTCGTGCTCATGGCGCTGGCGAGCGTCGCTGTCGTGGTCGAGCGGCTCATCGCCCTCGCGCGCCAGGCGGCCGAGACCCGGCGCTTCGCGAGCGAGGCGCGGCCGGTGATGGAGGCGTGGGACACCGCGCGGCTCGTGGAGATCGCAGGCCAGTACGAGCGATCGGCGCTCGCCCGGGTCGTCGCGGCGGCGGTGCGCCGGTTCCAGCGCGCCCTCGACGCCGGCGAGGGCGGCGTGCCCCCGGTGGAGCTCGCGCGCCGCGAGGTGTCGCGGCGCCGCGAGGCGATCTCGGCCGATCTGCGCCGCGGCCTCTCGGTCCTCGCCACGGTCGGCTCGGTGGCGCCTTTCGTCGGGCTGCTCGGCACCGTCATCGGCATCATCACCGCCTTCCAGACCATCGCGTCCACCGGCTCTGGTGGCCTCGGCGCCGTGAGCGCCGGCATCGCCGAGGCGCTCATCGTGACCGCGCTCGGGCTCGGCGTCGCCATCCCGGCGGTGCTCTGCTTCAACTACCTCACCACCCGGATCGCCGCGCTCGAGCTCGCGCTCGAGCGCAGCGCGGGTGAGCTCATCGACGAGATGGAGAACGAGCATGGGCGTTCAAGTGGAGAGCAAGCGCTCCGGTCGGCAGCAGCCTGAGCCCGACATCAACGTCACGCCGCTCGTCGACGTGGTGCTCGTGCTGCTCATCATCTTCATGGTCATCGCGCCCCAGATGGAGCACGGCGAGCGGGTCGAGCTCCCGGCGGTGTTTCAGCCGGATCCGAAGTCGAGATCGAAGCTCGATCCCATCTATGTCACGATCACCGGCGCCGGCGCTGTGTACCTGGAGAAGGAGGCGGTCGCCGACCTCCGGTCGCTCGGCGAGCGGCTGCGGGCCATCCGCGCCGCGGCGCCGGAGCGCCGGGTGGTCATCAAGGGCGACGCCTCCGTGAGCTACGGCCGCGTGCGGGAGGCATTCGCGCTGTGTCAGGAGGTCGGCTTCGCCGGGATCTCGCTGCAGGTGAGCCAGCGGGGCGGCGGGGTCGCCGAGCAGCCGGAGGAGGGATGACGCCGTGGGGATGAGCGGTCCGCAGAGCGGAGGCAGGAAAGGCGGCGTCGCGCCGAGCATGAACGTGACGCCGCTCGTCGACGTGGTGCTCGTGCTCCTCATCATCTTCATGGTCGTGACGCCGCTGCTCGCGAAGCAGTTCTGGCTGAACCTGCCCAGGAAAGACGACACAGCGAAGCTCGAGCCACCTCCCGACGACGCCAGCAGGCCCGTGGTGCTCACGGTGGACCAGCGCGGCGTCCTCCGCGTCAACCAGACCGAGGTGCAGCGCGGCGAGCTGCAGGAGCGGCTCGCCCGCATCTTCGCGGCGCGCTCGGACGACGTGCTTTACTTCGACGCGGAGGACGAGGCCGCCTACGCGATCGCGGTGGAGGCCATGGACGCCGCGCGCATGGGCGGGGCGAAGACGATCGCCGTCCTGACAGAGAAGACCGGGCGCTGAGCGGAGCTCAGCCCCGATGAGCCGCTGACGAGGCGCGCACGGGCGCCTGCGCCCGAGGGCGCGATCGCGGCGCGGTGCACGCGAGAGGGCGGCGGGGAGCTGGCTCCCCGCTCTCCTCATCGAAGGGCGCAGGTGCGCCCGACCATCGGATCGACAGGCGCGCCCGATCTCGGGGCGTGAAGGGACAGTTGCATGATTCGCAGAAGGATCTCAGGGGTAGTCGCAGCGCTCGTGGCACCGCTGTGCTGGGGGGCCACGGCCCTCGCCCAGGGCGAGCCCGGCGCGGCCGCGCCGCCGCCTGGAGGCGCGGGGATCCCGGCCGACGCCCCGGCGGCGGAGAACGCCGCCGGGCTCGACGAGCCGAGCCCGGCGCGCCCACCCTCCGCCGGGAAAGGCGTCGTATGGGGCGTCGTCACGGACTCCGCCACGAAGGAGCCCGTCTTCGACGCCCAGGTGTCCGTCATCGGGACGAAGCTCAAGGTCATCGCGGATCTCGACGGACGGTATCGCCTGGAGCTCCCGCCAGGGAGCTACCGGCTGCGGGTCTGGTACGAGGCGTACAAGCCTCAGCGCGTGCAGGACGTGCGGGTGACCGCCGGGCAGGTGGTCCAGGTCGACGTCGGCCTCGATCCGGATCAGCAGGTCGAGGAGGTCGTCGAGGTCGAGTTCGAGCCGGAGCGGGCGAGCGTCGCGGCGCAGCTCCTCATCCGGAAGAACGCGCCCCACGTGGGCGACGCCGTCGGCGCGAAGGAGATCGCGAAGACGCCCGATCGCAACGCCGCGGAGGCCGCGAAGCGCGTCGTCGGCGCGACCGTGATCGACGGCAGGTACGTCTATGTGCGCGGCCTCGGCGATCGCTACACGAACGCTCTGCTGAACGGCGCGCCGCTTCCGAGCCCCGAGCCCGACCGGCAGGCCGTCCCGCTCGATCTCTTCCCCTCGCTCGTCCTCAGCGACATCACCATCGTCAAGACGTTCACGCCCGACGTCCCCGGCGACTTCGTGGGCGGTTCGGTCCAGATCAACACGCGCGAGCTCCCGACCAGGTTCCTCCTCCAGGCATCGCTCTCGCTTGCTGCGAACACCCACAGCACGTTTCGAGATCGCCTGACCTACTCCGGATCGAGCACCGACTGGCTCGGGATCGACGACGGCGCGCGCGCGTTGCCCGGCGAGATCCCCGAGTACAAGGTGGCCCGCGGGATCCGCCGGCCGGACGGCGCGCTGATCACGAGGGACGACATCGCGGTCTACGGGAGGGCGATCAACTCGTCGATGGCGACCCGCCGGTCGTTCACGCCGCCGAACGGGAGCGGCAGCGTCGTCGTCGGTGACACCCTGAAGCTCCGCGGCGAGCAGCGCCTCGGCTACCTCGCCACGCTGAGCTATGGCCGGAAGTTCGCCCCGCGCGCCGACGAGATCAGCCGGACTTACGCGTTCGATCCCACGAGCGAGAGCGGCCTGAGGCAGCTCAACGACTCCGCGGTGGACAGCATCCGTGATCAGGTGTCCTGGGGGAGCTTCGCGAGCGTCACCTACACGCCCGATCGGGATCACAAGGTGATGCTCACCGCGCTCCACAGCCGCTCGTCGGACGACGTGGCGCTTCAGTCGAGGGAGGTCATCGAGGAGAGCGGCGGGGCGGTGTACCGCGACACGCTGCAGCGCTTCGTCTCCCGGGCGCTCACCCTGGGCCAGCTCTCGGGGGAGCATCGCATCGCGGCGCTCGGGAACGGCACGCTCGACTGGAAGGCGTCCGTCTCCCGGGCGACCTCGGACGAGCCCGACGCGAGGGAGAACGTCTACGCGAGGGACGACACGAGCGGCGCCTGGTCCTGGGACGACGGCACGCTGAGCGGATCGCACGTCTTCATCGATCTGGCAGACACGAACTACGGCGGGCAGCTCTCTTACGCGCTGCCGCTCATCCGTGGAGACGCCCCGACCCGCCTGAAGCTTGGCGGCCTGCTGAATTTCCGAAAGCGTGAGTTCGACGCGCGCCGGTTCCGGTTCAAGACGCTCCGGCTCGCCGACACGACCGTGCTGCGACAGGAGCCGGGCCCGCTGTTCTCGGACGAGAACATCGGCACCCTCTTCGAGCTGGAGGAGACCACACGCGACACGGACGACTACACGGCCAGCACCGATCTCTACGCGGGCTACGTGATGACCGACACCCACATCACGCGGTTTCTCCGGGCGATCCTCGGCGCCCGGATCGAGGCCTCCATGCTGTCGATGGATGTCCCGGATGATGCCGAGAAGAATATCGACAACAAGGACGTGGATGTCTTGCCCGCGGCCAGCCTCGTGTTCAAGACGAGCCCGAAGTCGAACCTCAGGTTCAGCGTGACCAGGACGCTCGCTCGACCCCAGCTCATCGAGCTCAGCCCGGCGCTGTCCCAGCCAGGATACAGCGCGCGGGAGGTGGAAGGCAATCCCGACCTGGAACGGACGCGCGTGGTGAACGGCGACCTCCGGTTCGAGCTTTTCCCGACCACCGGCGAGGTGGTGGCGACCAGCATCTTCTACAAGCACTTCGAGGACCCGATCGAGGAGATCATCAAGCCCAGCAGCGGCAAGGGGAGGCTGAGCTGGACGAACGGGGACAGCGGCTATGTCGCGGGTCTCGAGCTCGAGATCAGGAAGAGCCTGGACTTCATCGACCCGCTCCTGCGGGACGTCACCGTGCTCGGCAATGTCACGCTCGCCACCTCGGAGGTCGAGATCAACCCCGAGCCGGACGAGGGAGGGATCGCGATCCAGAGCACCGCGACGCACCCGCTCCAGGGGCAATCCCCCTTCGTCGTCAACCTGGGGCTCGACTACAGCGGCGAGTCGACCGGCACGAGCGCCCGGCTCCTCTACAACGTGTTCGGCGCCCGGCTCCGGACGGTGGGGAAGAACATGCCGGACGAGTACGAGCAGCCGCGGCACCAGATCGATGTCACGGTCGCGCAGCGCCTCGGCGAGCACGTCGAGCTGAAGCTGGCCGGCGAGAACCTCATCGATGCTCCCGTCCGCGTCACGCAGGGCAAGGAGAGCACGGACGACAACATCGTGCTCGACTACCACGTTGGTACGACCGTTACCCTGAGCGCGGCACTGACTTATTGACCATATGCCACCCAATCGTCACGTGGCGACATCCACGATGTTGCCAGTGCGGACTAGCTTCGCCCTGGAGGTAAGAAGACCATGAGGACATCGAGAATTGCCTTGGTTTGCGCGTCGGCGCTCGCCGTCGCGATGGTTGCCGCTTGCGGCGATGACGAGGGCGGGCCGAGCCCGGCCAGCACGCCGTCGACGACCAGCGGCGGCGGCGACGGCGGTGGCGGCGACGGCGGCAATGGCGGTGGCGGCGCTGGCCCAGACTGCGCCAAGCCGGTGGAGGTGACCGAGGCGATCGAGGCGGACACGACGTGGAGCGCTGATAACTGCTACCTCATGAAGGGCGTCATCCTCGTCGAGGAAGGCGCCACCCTCACCATCGAGCCCGGCACGACCATCATGGGCGACAAGGAGAGCCTCGCGACGCTCGTCGTGAAGCCGGGCGCCAAGATCGACGCCAAGGGCACCGCCGACAAGCCGATCGTGTTCACGAGCCAGAGCCCGGAGGGCGAGCGCTCCGCGGGCGACTGGGGCGGCGTCATGCTGCTCGGCAATGCCCCCATCAACGTCCCTGGCGGCAAGGCGGAGGTCGAGGGGATCGTCGGCGTCGAGTACGGCGGTGATGTGGCGGACGACGACAGCGGTGTCCTCGAGTACGTCCGCATCGAGTTCAGCGGGATCCTGCTCTCTCAGGACAACGAGGTGAACGGCCTCACGTTCGCCGGCGTGGGCTCCGGGACGACGGTCGACCATGTGATGGTGCACCACACGCTCGACGACTGCTTCGAGTTCTTCGGCGGCACCGTCAACGCGAAGCACCTCCTCTGCGCGCAGAACGGCGACGACGGCTTCGACTGGGACCTCGGCTACACAGGGAAGCTCCAGTTCCTCGCCCTCCAGCAGGACCCCACGGTCGCCGACGAGACGAACGGCTTCGAGGGCGACAATGACGCGGATGGGTCCGAGAACACTCCAGTCAGCGAGCCGACGATCTACAACGTGACCCTGTGCGGCAAGGACAAGGACGTCGACAAGCAGCAGTACGGCATGCTGCTCCGCCGCGGGACCAAGGCCCATATCTTCAACACGATCGTGACCGGCTTCGAGGCGGGCCTGGATCTCAGGAACGAAGGGACCGAGGTGGAGCTCGCGAGCTCCATCATCTCGGGCAACGTCAACGCGGAGGCGAACATCGCTTACGAGGAGACCGACGTGAACGAGTCCACCGAGTCGAAGCTCGACGACGATGACGACGGCGGCGTGGACGAGGTCGCGTGGTTCGAGGGCGAGGAGACCAACAGCGTCGAGGATCCGGAGCTCGCCGACTGCTTCGCGGCCACGCCGGACTTGCGTCCGGCGGCCACGCTCACCGAGAACGCAGCGACCCCGCCCGACGACGGCTTCTTCGACGCCGAGGCGGCCTATATCGGCGCCTTCAAGGCCGATGACACCTGGGCGACGGGCGCCTGGGTCTCGTTCGACGCCGAGTGAGGCCGCGCCGTCCGCCCCATCTCACACGGTCGCTCGGGGCGGACCGGATCTGCTTCACGCACAATGGCGAAGGCCGGCTCTTCAGCCGGCCTTCGTCGTCCCCAGCATTGCGGCTCCGCCGCAAACGCTCAGCGCACCCGCGGCGTGAAGCCGGACACGTGGCTCCGGTGCTCGCCGCACACGCCGCGCGCGTCCGGGCTGTCCTTGAATGACACCCTCCCGCACACCTCACAGATGCAGAGGTGTGCGCGATAGAACTCGCGATCGAGCAGGATGTCGGCAGCGAGCAAGCTGAGCACAATGTCACCGAGGAAGTCGATCTCGCGGGGCGAGGCGACCCAGACGGGACGGCCGCCGACAGCGGCCCGGCGGACCCTGCCGCCGTAGATCGCCGCGTTCAGGAACCGATCGTCGGCGACGGGCGCGATGAGCCCCCGCAGGGCCGTGATGACGCGGCCGCGGGCCTTGTAGATCAGCTCCTCTAGGTTGCTGCCGCCGTCGGCGCGCGGATCGAGCATGACGGGCGTCGCGCCGGGCTCGCGCACAATCTGCGGGCGCTTCATCAGGCCCGGGGTCACGAGGTGGTCGACGAACCAGTCCTGAAGGTCCTTGATCGTCCACTCGGACGCCGGCCACTCCAGGAACTCGAGCGCGCCGCGCAGGCCGGTGATGCTCTGGAGGCCGGGGTGGGTGGGGAAGCTCGGCAGGGTGCGGGATGTGTGCAGGCGCCGGGGTGAGCGACGACCCGCCTCGTCGATGTTGCGGCCGGAACCCATGTTCACCTCGAGGGCAGACCCCCGGTCCCGATGGATGCGAGCTCGTGCAGAGGCCACCATACCGAGGAAACAAGCACAACTTGTGCCGAACCTGGCGATCGGGGCGAGCTGGATTTCTCGGGACTTGCGCCCAGGGAAACCATGAACGTCGTGTAAGTGGCCGGCCACTGGCCGGCCAGGTTCTTGAACGGGTAAGATAGCTCCTGATGGACCACTCCACTGTCCGCGTCTCGGTTCCCCCCGAGCCCTCGGTTGCCGAGCCCGTGCCCGGCATCGTGCTGATTTTCTCGGGGAATCAGCCGCGATGCGCGCCGATCCCGCTGGACGGCGGCGCCGTCGTGGTGGGCCGCGGTGGCGTGGGCGGCGTGCCCCTCATGGACGACTCGCTGATGTCGCGGCGGCACGCGCGCATCGCGTACGACGGGACCGCGTGGACCGTGGAGGACCTCGGCAGCACCAACGGCACCTCGGTCAACGGCGAGCCCATCCGCGGCGAGGTCCGGCGGGAGGCGATCCAGGTCGTCGGCGCGGGGACGTCGGTGTTCCTCGCGCTGCCGGACATCCGGTGCTTCGCGCGCGGGGGCGTGCGCATCGAGAAGGAGAGCGTCCTCGGGCCCAGGCTCCAGCAGACCTACGACACCATCGTGCGCGCGGCGGCGGCGGGGGACAGCCTCCTCGTGACGGGCGAGAGCGGCACGGGCAAGGAGCTCGCGGCGCGCGCCTACCACGAGGCGGGGCCGCAGGCGCGCGGCCCGTTCGTGGCCGTCAACTGCGCGGCCATCCCGGAGGGGCTGGCCGAGCGGCTCCTGTTCGGCGCCCGCCGCGGCGCCTACTCCGGCGCGACGCACGACACCGAGGGCTACGTGCAGGCCGCCCACGGAGGCACGCTCTTCCTCGACGAGGTGGCGGAGCTCGACGCGGCGGTCCAGGCGAAGCTGCTGCGCACGATCGACACGCGGCAGGTGCTCGAGCTCGGCGCTGTCGCGCCTCACCCGGTGCAGATCAGGATCTGCGCAGCGACACACGACCTGCGCGCCCGCGTCGCCCAGGGCCGCTTCCGTGACGACCTCTATTATCGCATTGGCCGTCCCGAGGTCCGGCTCCCGCCGCTTCGCGAGCGGATCGAGGAGATCCCCTGGCTGCTCGCGCAATGCGCGAAGGCTGTCGGAGCGGCCTTGCACGGCGCGACGCCGACGATTCACCATTCGCTGATCATCGCGTGCGCGCTGCGCCGCTGGCCAGGGAATCTGCGCGAGTTCGTGGGCGAGGCGCGGCGCGCGGTGACGCGCGCGCTCGACGAGGGGCGCCCATCGGTCGAGGCCAAGGATCTGGACCCGCTCGCGGGCGTCGGGCTCGGCCCGGAGTCGCTCGACGCGCACGCCCGGCAGACATCGAGCGATCTTCGACCGACGCCGGCGCGCGCGAGCCAGGCGCCGCCCGAAGATGAGATCGCCGGGGCGCTTCGCCTCGAGCGAGGCAATGTGTCTCGCGCGGCCAGCAGGCTCGGCGTGCACAGGAACCGAATTCGACGCTGGCTGGAGAAGAATGGCGTGGATCGTTCACATTTCGCCGAAGGGGGCGAGCTGCCCGATAACGACTGAGACGTGCCCGTCGACGTATGCACAAGCACAGAAGCGGGTCAATGTCCGCGCCGCCTCGCTGGCAGCGTTTGCTCGCCTCGCCTCGGTCGGATGACGAAGTCGCGCCGGGCGTAGGCGGTTGAGCCCGACAGGGCGGCCGTTCCATACATTGCCTCCAGCGACCGCTGAGTCCCTCCACGTCATTGGAGCCTATGCGACGGCGCGCTCTCTCAGCGATGACGAGCCCGGTCGTCGCAGGGTTGCCTTCATCCGGCGACGCGGCGCCAGGCTCGATTCGACCTTATGGCATGTACAGGGTCTTTACAGGCCCCGTTATGCAGGATGTAATAGGGTGTGTAAGCCTCGTCCCCGGCGAGGTGCTGTCACGGTCACGGTCAAGTCAACGTGTCCGGCGCGCGCGGCGCGCCAGGTCGAAGCGCGCGGTGCGCCATCGCGACGCGCCATGAAGAGAGCTGCGGTGATGTGCCCGGTATGCTGCGCCTCGCGCTCGGTCCGTGTGTTCGAGTCCACGCGCGCGTCTCGCGGCCCGTGTGTTCGAGTCGGCGCGCGCGTCTCGCGTCGCGCGGCCCGCGTGCTCGAGTCCGCGCGTGTCGCGCGTCGGGGGATATCCACCTGCGGCGGGGCCGCGGCGCCCCCGTCGGACGCCCACGAGCGCCTACGTCTGCCGCCAGGAGGCTCGCGTGGCGCGAGGGACACGAGGAAGGGGGCGCGACGCAACAAGGCCATCTTGGGCTTGACCGAGCGGGCGGCTTCATCGATGAACAGGTACAGGGAGTTGCCTCTCGAGCCCTCGTGCGAGCTCCGATCCTACCGCGTCATGGGCGGGCGCCGCGCTTCGTGGCCCCGCCCGTGCGCTCCGCAGCGGAGCGCCTGCTCCCCTGCTCGCCGTCGGGCTATCCCGCAACGACGTCAGCAAACATTGAAACCCCCGGCTCCTGCGAGGTGGTCGACGTCATGCGTTCGCGCTTGAAATCGGCTGATCGCGGAGAGCCCAGCCAGGACGGCGGGCCTCCTGGTTGAACAGCCCTGGACACCATGACCGCGATCCGTAGATACGCATCGTCCGAAGAGGCGCCTGTAGGCCCGGGAACGCACATCGAGGGGCCCGCGAGCGGCGCCGCCTCGGGTCCCGGGGCAGGGCAGCAACCGAGCTCGGGAACCCGGCAGACGCACTCCCGACGTCGGCCGTTCCTGAGCCGCCTCCTGGCGGCGGGCGAGGCGATCGACGTGGGAGATCACGAGCGCGCGCGGGCCCTCGTGGAGGGCATCCTCCGGACAGAGCCCGATACGGGGGATGCCTCGGAGCGCATCTCGGGGGTGTTCGGCCGGGCGCTGCTCGCCCGCCTGGACGGAGATCGCTCCGGCGATGGCAACCTGTACCTGCGCAGCGCCGGTCCGCGGGACATGCTCGCGGCGTTTCAGCTCCTCGTGCACGCGACGCCGCTCATCCGGTTCGGCTACCTCAGCGCCAACGCGGCCATCGTCGAGGCGTTCCAGGGTGAAGACGAGGTCCATGTCATCGACATCGGCGTCGGCGGCGGGACGCAGTGGCCTTTCCTGCTACATCGGCTGGCGTCGCGCCCGGGCGGCCCGCCGCGGGTCCGCCTCACCGGGATCGACCTGCCGTGCCGGGGCCCTGATCCCGAGCAGCGGCTGCGCTGGGCGGGCGCGTTCATCGGGGGTTGGGCGGAGCGGCTGAACGTCCCCTTCGAGTTCCACGGCGTCGCCTCCTCGGTGGAGCGCGTCGACTGGACCCGTATCGCGGCGCGCTCCGCGGCGCCCATCGCCGTGAACGCCGCCTTCGCATTGCACCACGTGCCGGACGCGTCGGTGCACCCGACCGCGAACCGCGACACAATTCTCACCAGGATCCGCGGGCTGTCGCCGCGCGTGCTGACGCTCGTCGAGCCGGACGTGGAGCACAACGCGCTCCAGTTCCTCCCGCGGCTGTCCGAGGCGATCGCCCATTACTATGCGGTATTCCAGGCGCTCGAGGCGCTGCTCCCGCCGCACATCGCCGCGCGCGAGACCATCGAGCAGGTCTTCTTCGGGCAGGAGGTGATGAACGTTGTGGTGGGGGAGGGGGCGGCGCGGGTCGAGCGGCACGAGCGCCGGGGCGCCTGGCAGCGCCGCCTCCGCATGAACGGCTTCGAGCCGCTGCGCGTCTCGCCCCACGAGCCGCTGGTGCGCGGAGGGCTCCGCCTGAACCAGGGGTTCGACGTCCGGACGGACGAGCCGGCGCTCCTGCTCATGCGCAACGGGGTGTCCATCGTGGCCGCGTCGGCGTGGCGGCCGCGGCAGGTCCCGCCGCCCTCGCGGTTCATCTCCGGGCTGTTCCGCCGGGCCGGCTGAGCGCTCCGCTGCCCGGAAACGCAGGCGACGCGAGCGGCGCTCGCCCTCAAGGCCCCTGGGCCGCGAGCGCCGCCCAGAGCACCAGCGCGCCGATCGCGACGGCCGCAAGGACGAGCCACGAGGCGAGGCGCCTGCGCGGGAGCATGGCGCCCGGGCCGTGGAAGAGCTCGGGGGCGCGACCGGCAAGGCCCTCGGCCTCGGGCTCAACCTCGCGCGGAGGGAGCGGGCTCAGGCCCTGAAGCCTGACCATATCGAAGAGCACAGAGCCGCGCGCCTGCGCTCGCGCGAGCCGCTCCAGCATCTCACGACGGCAATGGAGACAGAACATCGACGCGTCGCCCTCGACGTCATCGAGGCCGAACTCCCGTAGCTTCTGCTGTTCCCAGCTCTCCCTTGCTTGCCGCGCCTCGCGCAGATCGTCGGCTCGACGGCCGTGGTGGTGTGGGCTGTCCTTGGCGCTCATCGCTGCTCCTGATCCCTGCCGCAACGTGCGACTCCTACCAGGATCTATTCCAGTTAGCTGCGTGAAATTCTCTCGCGACGCGCTCCGAGGGGCCCGCAACCCGCGTCCCGGCGCGCGGCGCCGAGCAGGCGCCTTCCGCGAGAGGCCTGCGGCTGCTCACGGCTGCTCGGGTTTGCTCGGGTTTGCTCGGGTTTGCTCGGGTTTGCTCGGGTTTGCTCATGTGGCTTACGGCTGCCGGGGAATTTCGTCACGAAGACACGGAGGTTCTCTGCGTCTGGTTCGGTCAGCTCATGTCGCTACATCGCAGCCGGCGATCCGTGGTGGCATGCATTCCCCTGCGCGATGGGAAATTCCATCGTTTTGCGGACGCGTGCGTGGATGCACGAGGTGCATGAGAGGTCGCCACCGCGCTGCACGGAGTTCATGGACCGGTGGCGCGCGATCAGACGGGCGAGCCCATGGGATGTGGTGCTTCCCTGGTAAAAATAGAAATAAAGAAGATTTGTCCGCATGTGTTGTGGAGAACACAGGCCCGGCGTCGAGCGATGGCCGATTTCGCCGAGGGCGAAGCACGCGCCGCGCGGGTCTCCTTGCCCGAGGTCCAGGCTGCCGGAGAGCGCGGCGCCGAGCTCAGCGCGTGACGAGCACCTTGAGGGCGCCTGGCGCCGCCGCGGCCTGCAGCGCGTCCGCGGCGCGCTCGAGCGGGAGCCGGGCCGACACAAGGGAGCGGACGTCGATGCTGCGGTCCTCGAGGGCGCGCAGCGCGGGCTCGAACAGCCCGCAGCGAGACCCGACGACCGTGATCTCATGGACGACGAGCTCGGCGAGGTGGACGCTGGAGAGCCCGGCCACCGTGCTCTTCAGCACGAGCGTGCCGCGCGGTCGGGTCGCGCGGACCGCCCTCGCGAACCCCTCGGCCGAGCCCGTGGCCTCGACAACGAGCTCGGCCGGCTCGCCTGCCCACGCGCCCCGCCGAGGCGCCGCACCGGCGTCGGCCTCGCCCGCGGCCTCGGCGAGAAGGAGCTCGGTCGCGATGCCCCGCGCGCGCAGCAAGGCGAGCTTCTCCTCGTGCTTGCCGACAGCGAGGACGCGGGCGCCCGCCTGCTGGAGCACCTGCGCGATGAGCAGGCCGAGCTTCCCGTCGCCGAACACGAGCGCGGACGTGCCCGGCGCCACGCGCACCTGCTCCAGGATCGCGAACGCCGCCGCGAGCGGCTCCGTGAACACCGCCTCCTCGTCGTCGATGCGGTCGTCGACCGCGTGGAGGTTCGCGACGGGCACCGCGACGCGCTCCGCCAGCGCGCCGTCCGCGCCGACGATGCCCATCACCGTGCGCGCCGGGCAGTGCCGCCCCAGCCCGCGCGCGCAGGTGCTGCAGCGGCCGCACGCGAAGTTGATCTCTCCCACCACGCGGCGACCCCGCCACGCGGCAGGCCCGTCCACGACGTCGCCGACGAACTCGTGCCCGAGCGTGCCATGGAAGCCCATGTACCCCCGGACAATCTCGAGATCCGTGTTGCAGATGCCCGCGCACCGCACCTCGACCACGGCCATGCCGGCCGTGGTCGAGGGGGGCTCGCGGTCGACGACGCGCGCGACAGTGCCGTCCCAGACCAGCGCGCGCACGGACGAGCCCTAGCTCGCCGCCAGCGACAGCCGGCGCTTCGCCGGCTGCATCAGGTACGCGTCGACCGCCTCCGCGGCCTTGCGCGCCTCCGCGATCGCCCAGACGACGAGGCTCTGGCCGCGCGACATGTCGCCCGCGGCGAAGACGCCCTCCACGCTCGTGCGCCCGCCCGGGGCCTTCACGTTGCCGCGCTGGTCCATCGCCACGCCGAGCTGCTCGATCAGGCCCTCGCGCTCGGAGCCGACGAAGCCCATCGCGAGCAGGACGAGCTCGCACGGGATCTCGAAGTCGCTCCCCGGGACGGGCACGAACTTCCCGCCCTCCAGGATCACCCGCGTCGCCTTGAGCGCGCGGACGTGCCCGCGCTCGTCCCCGAGGAACGCCGTCGTCGACACCGACCAGTCCCGCTCGCCGCCCTCCTCGTGCGAGGACGACGTGCGGAGGATGAGCGGCCACGCCGGCCACGGGTTCGTCAGCGAGCGCTGCTCCGGCGGGCGCGGCAGGAGCTCGAGCTGCGTGACGTGCGCCGCGCGGTGGCGGTGGCTCGTGCCGAGGCAGTCCGAGCCGGTGTCGCCGCCGCCGATGACGACCACGCGCTTGCCCGTCGCGAGGATCGCCTCGCTCTCCGGGATCACGTCGCCGGCCACCCGCTTGTTCTGCTGGGTCAGGAAATCCATCGCGAAATGGACGCCCTTCAGCTCCCGGCCCGGCACCGGCAGGTCGCGCGGCCGGCGCGCCCCGCCGCAGAGCACGATGGCGTCGTACTGCTCGCGCAGCGCGTCGCCGGTGATGTCGACCCCGCAGTGCACGCCCGTGCGGAAGGTCACCCCCTCGGCCTGCATCTGCTCCATGCGCCTGTCGATGAGGTGCTTCTCCATCTTGAAATCGGGGATGCCATACCGGAGCAGGCCGCCGATGCGGTCGTCGCGCTCGAAGAGGGTCACGTCGTGCCCCTTGCGCGCGAGCTGCTGCGCGGCCGCGAGGCCGGCGGGCCCCGATCCGATCACGGCGACCTTCTTGCCCGTGCGCTGCTTCGCGATGACCGGCACGATCAGGTTCCGCTCGAACGCGCGATCGGCGACGCCGCGCTCGACGTTCTTGATCGTGACAGGCGTGCCCTCGATGTTCAGCACGCACGCCGCCTCGCACGGCGCCGGGCACACGCGCCCGGTGAACTCGGGGAAGTTGTTCGTCGCGTCGAGCGCCGCGATCGCCTCGGGGAGGCGCTCGCGGAACATGTGATCGTTCCAGTCGGGGATCAGGTTCCCGAGCGGGCAGCCGTCGTGACAGAACGGGATGCCGCAATCCATGCACCGCGCTGCCTGATCGCGCAGCTCGGGGTCAGGGATCGGGAGCTCGAACTCCTGCCAGTCGTTCAAACGCTCGGAGACGGGCCGCTTTTTGATGTCGACCCGCTGGATCTCGAGGAAGCCTCGTACCTTACCCATGGGCGGCCGACCTCTCTCCCGTGCTCGCGGGACCCGCGTTGGCGGGGATGTAACGTCCAGTGGAAACGTAGGGGGTGGAGGGTGAAAGGAGGGACACGATCCCGTCGGTCGCGTCCGCCCCGTTGGTCGCGGGCGCGGAAGCGGCCTCGAGGGCGCGCCGGTACTCGCTCGGGACGACCTTCACGAACTTCGGCAGGACGGCCTGCCAGGCGTCGAGCAGCTCGGTCGCCTTGCGGCTGCCCGTCCGCCGCACGTGCTCCTCGAGCAGCGCCCGCACCGACTCGGCGTCGGCCGCTGTCATCGTCTCGAGCGCCACCATCTCCTTGTTGCAGCGCGCCTCGAACAGCGCGTCCTCGTCGAAGACGTAGGCGAGCCCGCCGCTCATGCCGGCGCCGAAGTTGCGGCCGGTGGTGCCGAGGATGATCACGGTGCCGCCCGTCATGTACTCGCAGCCGTGGTCGCCCACGCCCTCGACGACGGTGGTGGCCCCGCTGTTCCGGACCGCGAAGCGCTCGCCGGCGCGGCCGTTGAAGAACGCGCGGCCGCCCGTCGCGCCGTAGAGCACGACGTTGCCGACGATGACCTGATCGTCCGCCTTGAACGGCGCCTCGCGCGGCGGGCGCACCGCCACGACGCCGCCCGAGAGGCCCTTGCCGACGTAGTCGTTCGCGTCGCCCTCGAGCTCGATCGTCATGCCGCGCGAGGCGAAGGCGCCGAAGCTCTGGCCGGCGCTGCCGGCGCACTTCACCACGATGCTGTCCTCGGGCAGCCCGGCGCCGCCGTGGCGGCGCGCGATCTCGCCGCTCAGCATGGCGCCGAGCGTCCGATCCGAGTTCCGCACGCGGGTCTCGATGACGACAGGCGGGCCGCCGTCGATGGTCGCGCGCGCCTGCTCGATCAGCTTGAGATCGAGCACCCGATCGATCTTGTGGTCCTGCAGCTCGACGCAGTGGGTCGGGCTCGTGAGGGCCTCCTTCGGGCGGTAGAGCACCTCGGAGCAGTCGATCTTCCTCGCCTTCGCGTGGAGCCCGGTGCGCCGCTGCACGATGCAGTCGGAGCGCCCGACCATCTCGGTCAGCGTGCGGAAGCCCAGGCTCGCCATGATCTGCCGGAGCTCCTCCGCCACGTAGAAGAAGAAGTTGATGACGTGCTCCGGCGCACCCGTGAACTTCTTGCGGAGCTCCGGGTCCTGCGTGGCGATGCCGACCGGGCAGGTGTTGAGGTGGCACTTGCGCATCATGATGCAGCCCGCCGCGACGAGCGGCGCCGTGGAGAAGCCGAACTCCTCGGCGCCGAGCAAGGCGGCGAACGCCACGTCCCGGCCGGTCATCAGCTTGCCGTCGGTCTGCACGATGGCGCGGCCGCGGAGCCCGTTCATCACGAGCACCTGGTGCGCCTCGGCCAGCCCGAGCTCCCACGGCACGCCCGCGTGGTGGATCGACGTGAGCGGGGAGGCGCCGGTGCCGCCCGAGTCGCCGCTGATCAGCACGACGTCGGCGTGCGCCTTCACGACGCCCGCGGCGATCGTGCCGACGCCGGCCTCGGCGACGAGCTTCACGCTGATGCGCGCCTTCGAGTTGATGTTCTTCAGGTCGAAGATGAGCTGCGCGAGGTCCTCGATCGAGTAGATGTCGTGGTGCGGCGGCGGCGAGATCAGCGTCACGCCGGGCGTCGAGTGGCGCACCTTCGCGATCACCGCGTCGACCTTGTGGCCCGGGAGCTGGCCGCCCTCGCCGGGCTTGGCCCCCTGCGCCATCTTGATCTGCAGCTCGTCGGCGTTGACGAGGTACTCGGCGGTGACGCCGAACCGCCCCGAGGCGACCTGCTTCACCGAGCTGCGCTTCGAGTCGCCGTTCGAGAGCCGGAGGAAGCGCGACGGGTCCTCGCCGCCCTCGCCCGTGTTCGACCGCGCGCCGATGCGGTTCATCGCGATGGCGAGCGTCTCGTGCGCCTCGGCCGAGATGCTCCCGAAGGACATCGCGCCCGTGGCGAAGCGCTTGACCAGCGAGGCGGCGGGCTCGACCTCCTCGATCGGCACCGGCGGGCCCGCGGGCTTGAAGTCCCACAGGCCGCGGAGCGACATCGGGTGCTCCTGCTGCTCGTTGATGACCGCCGCGTACTCGCCGTAGCTCTTCGCGTCGTTGAGGCGGACCGCCCGCTGGAGCGTCGAGACCGACTGCGGCGTCCAGAGGTGCCGCTCGCCGAACACGCGGAAGTGGTGGTGGCCGCCGACGTCGAGGTGCGCGCGCGCCCGCTCGCCGTACGCCGCCTGGTGGCGCGCGAGCGTCTCCTCGGCGATCTCGCGCAGCCCGACGCCGCGGACGCGCGACGCCGTGCCGGTGAAGTACGCGTCGATGACGATCTGATCGATGCCGATCGCCTCGAAGATCTGCGCGCCCTGGTAGCTGGAGAGCGCGCTGATCCCCATCTTCGACATGATCTTCAGGATGCCCTTCTTGAGCGCCTTCACGTACCGCGAGCTCGCCGAGGACGGCGAGAGGTCGCCGAGGGTCTTGTCGCGGCACATCGCCGCGATCGACTCGAACGCCATGTACGGGTTCACCGCGCCCGCGCCGTAGCCGATGAGCAGCGCCATGTGACCGACCTCACGCGCCTCGCCGGTCTCGACGATGATGCCGGCGCGCGTGCGCGTCCCCTCGTTGATGAGGTGGTGGTGCACGGCGCCCATCGCCAGCAGGCTCGGGATCGGGGCGAGCGTCTCGTCGATGCCGCGGTCGCTGAGGATGAGGATGCTCGCGCCGTCGGCGATCGCGCGGCTCGCGTCCTTGCACAGCTTCGCGAGCGCGGTGCGCAGGTTGTCCTCCGGGTCACCGTCGACAGCGAAGTACATCGGCAGGGTCGCCGCCCGGAAGTCGGGGAAGACGTTCTTGCGCAGCTTGGACAGATCGTCCTGGGTGAGGATCGGGTGCGGCAGCTCGAGCATCCGACACTGGCGGGGCGTCTCCTCGAGGAGGTTGCCCTCGCCGCCGACGCAGCTCACGAGCGACATCACGATCTCCTCGCGGAGCGGGTCGACCGGCGGGTTCGTGACCTGGGCGAAGAGCTGCTTGAAGTAGCGGAAGAGGAGCTGGGGCTTCTCGGAGAGGACGGCGAGCGGGATGTCGATGCCCATCGACCCCACCGGCTCCTCGCCGAGCGTGGCCATGGACGCGAGGATCATCCGCAGATCCTCCTCGGTGTAGCCGAAGGCCTGCTGCAGGGTCCGGAGCTCCGCGTGGGGGACGGTGTAGAGGCTCGGCACGTCCTCGAGGGCGCGCAGGTCGATCTTGTTCTCGGCGACCCACGCCGCGTACGGCTTCTGCGTCGCGACGCGGCGCTTGATCTCGTCGTCGCTGACGACGCGACCCTCGCTCGTGTCGACGAGGAACATCTTGCCCGGCTGGAGCCGCCCCTTCTGGATGACGCGCGCCGGCTCGATGTCGAGCACGCCGAACTCGCTCGCCAGCACGACGAGCCCGTCGCTCGTCACGACGTACTTCGCGGGGCGCAGCCCGTTGCGGTCGAGCGTCGCGCCGATCAGCCGCCCGTCGGTGAAGCACAGCGCCGCGGGGCCGTCCCAGGGCTCGATCAGGCAGCCGTGGTACTCGTAGAAGGTCTTCTTCTCGGCCGACATGTCCGGGTCGAGCGCCCAGGCCTCGGGCACGAGCATCATCATCACGTGCGGGAGCGACCGGCCGCTCGCGAGCAGGAAGTCGACGACGTTGTCGAGCGCCGCCGAGTCGGACCCGCCGGGGCGGATGATCGGCTTGAAGTCCTCGATCGCGTTCGCGAACACATCGCTCTTGAGCAGCGCCTCGCGGGCGCTCATCCACGCGGTGTTGCCGCGGACGGTGTTGATCTCGCCGTTGTGCGCGATGACCCGGTACGGGTGCGCGCGCTCCCACGTGGGGAAGGTGTTCGTGGAGAAGCGCGAGTGCACCATCGCGAGCCGCGACACGGTGCGCTTGTCGGAGAGGTCGGGGTAGAACGCCGAGACCTGCTCCGCGAGCATCAGGCCCTTGTAGACGACCGTGCGCGACGAGCAGGAGGCGATGTAGAAGTCGTCGGCGTGCGCCGTGCGGCCGGCGCGCTTGCGGATCGCATAGAGGACCTGCTCGAACGACTGGCGAGGCGCGACCCTGCCGATGAAGAGCTGGCGGATCGCGGGGCGCGAGTCGCGCGCGACCGGGCCGATCGCCCCGTCGTCGATGGGGACGTCGCGCCACCCGAGGACGCGCTGGCCGTGGTGCACGACGGCGGCCTCGAGGATCGCCTCGCACTGGCGGCGGCGCGCCGGGCTCTGCGAGAAGAACACCGTCGCAACCGCGTAGTCGCCGGGAGCAGGCAGCGCGATGCCCAGGGCCGCGAGGGACGCGGCGAACAGCTCGTGCGGGATCTGGAGGAGGACGCCCGCGCCGTCGCCGGTGCAGGGGTCGCAGCCAGCGGCGCCGCGATGGGTTAGATTTTCGAGGATCTCGAGCGCTTGGCAAACGACCTCGTGCGTCGCTTCACGTCGGAGCGTGGCGACGAATCCGAGACCGCATGCGTCGTGTTCGAAAGCCGGATCGTAAAGACCTTGTCGTTGGGGCAGAGGCATGGTGCTGACTTCACACGCGCGTAGCACATGTGGCACAAGGATTGGAGCCCTAGTTAATGCGCCGCGCCAGCTCCGGCGGAATCGGGCGTAAATCGGGCATAAAATTGAGCGTGGCTCGGGGGCGCGGTCCCCCGCTCCGGGGCCGGGCGGGGGGAGGGCGGCGGCGCTCGGCAGTGGACGCGCGACGTCGCCCGTGGTCTGTGGGTGGGGCTGGCCGGCCCGCTGGCTCGGCCGCCGGCGACGAGTCGTTAGGATGAAGCTCTTCGCACTCAGTGATCTCCACGTCGGCTATGCGGAGAACCGGTGGGCCATCGAGCGCGTCACGCCGCGGCCGAACGACTGGCTCATCCTCGCTGGGGACCTCGGGGAGACGGAGCAGCACCTGCTCTACGTGCTCGACACGCTGGGCCCGCGGTTCAAGCAGCTCGTGTGGACGCCGGGCAACCACGAGCTCTATACGATGCCGAGTGAGCGCGGCGGGCCGCGCGGGCAGGATCGGTACGATCGGCTGGTCGAGCTGTGCCGGAGCCGCGGCGTGATTACGCCGGAGGACCCCTACGTGGTTTGGGAGGGCGAGGGCGGGCCGCACGTCCTCGCGCCGCTGTTCCTGCTCTATGACTACAGCTTCCGACCGGCCGACGTGCCCGAGCGCGACGCGGTGGCGTGGGCGGTGGAGAGCGGCATCCTCTGCAGCGACGAGGAGCTGCTCGACCCGGCCCCGTACGAGAGCCGGCCGGCGTGGTGCCGGGCTCGCCTCGCGCAGACGGAGGCTCGACTCGCCGCGATCGGAGGGCGCCCCACGGTGCTCATCAACCACTTCCCGCTGCGCGAGGAGCTCGTGCGCTTGCCGCGCATCCCGCGCTTCTCGATCTGGTGCGGGACGCGGCGCACGCACGATTGGCACACGAGGTTCCGCGCGCGCGTGGTCGTGTCGGGCCACCTCCACATCCCGCGCACCGACTGGATCGATGGTGTTCGTTTCGAGGAGGTATCGTTTGGTTATCCGCGCCAGCGCCCCGCCGACCGCACCGCCGACAGGTGCCTGAGGGAGATCCTGCCGGGACCGGCGGCCGCGGCGCGGCCGGAGGCATAGATGCTCGAGATCGGTCCTGGCGCCGCGCACCTCTGGTACGTCTTCTCCGACGCGGTCCGCGACGAGGCCCTGCTCGCGGCGTACCACCGGCTGATGGCGCCGGACGAGGCGACCCAGCAGGCGCGCTTCCTGTTCGCCGGCAACCGGCACGAGTACCTGCTGACGCGGGCGCTGGTGCGCACGGTCCTCTCGAAGTACGCGGACGTCGCGCCCGAGGCGTGGACGTTCGTCCGGAACGAATTTGGCCGGCCCGAGATCGCGGGCCCGCCGGGCGTGCCGCCGCTCCGGTTCAACCTGTCGAACACGCAGGGGCTCATCGCCTGCCTGGTGGCGCTGGACCGCGACGTGGGCGTCGACGTCGAGGACACCGAGCGCGCGAGCAGCGCGACGGAGATCGCCGACCGGTTCTTCTCGCCCGCCGAGGTGCGCGCGCTGCGCGCGCAGCCGCCGGAGCTGCAGCGGGCGCGCTTCTTCGAGTACTGGACGCTCAAGGAGTCGTACATCAAGGCGCGCGGGATGGGGCTCGCGATCCCGCTCGACCGCTTCTCGTTCCACCTGGACGACGGGCCGACCATCGGCATCTCGTTCGATCCGCGGCTCGACGACGACCGCGCGGCCTGGCAGTTCGCGCTCTACCGGCCGTCGGCGCGGCACACGATGGCGGTCGCGCTCCGCCGGGGGAGCGACCCGCCGCTGTCGATCGAGCTGAGGGAGACGGTGCCGCTGCTCGACAGGGGATGAGCCGCGGCGGTCGCCGCCCAGGGGGCGGCGCGCCGTCAGTCCGGCCGCTCGATCGAGAGCTCGACGTTGCGCCACGAGGGGTCGCCGCTGCCGTCGCGGCCGAAGCCGGAGGTTACGTCCACGACGGCGCGACGGCGCCCCTCGGCGGCGACAGGAT
Organism: Sorangium cellulosum; assembly: GCF_001589285.1. GTDB lineage: Bacteria > Myxococcota_A > Polyangia > Polyangiales > Polyangiaceae > Sorangium > Sorangium cellulosum_G. The sequence goes on from NZ_JEMA01000783.1 coordinate 24,922, forward strand.
CGTCGTCGACGGCGTAGTCGAGGGCGACGCCGCGGATGGCGAGGTGGCCGTTGTCCTCGTCCCAGATCTCGATCACGCGCACCTGGTGCGGGTAGTCGGCGAGCGCGGAGGTCTCGAGCTCCCAGTAGGCGTGCCCGCCGCTCGGCCTCACCTCGGTGACGCGATGCACGTGCGTGTGGCCGGCGAGGTGGAGCAGCACGTTGTCGTAGCGGCCCACGAACGCCTGCCATGCGTCGGGGGTGAGCGCGCCGGGCACGGTGGGCGCGCCCGTCCCCGCGAACGAGCCGTCGCCGAGCAGGCGCGACGCGTGGTGGGAGGCGAGGATGACCCACCTGCCGTCGCGCTGCGCTCGGTCGAGCGCCGGTTCGATGAACCGATCGACGTCGTCCTGGACGATCACGCCGCCCGGCCCGCCGGTCTCGGCGGCCGTGTCGAGCACGACGACGCGCAGGGGCGTGTCCTCCACGTCGAACTCGTAGAACGCCTTGCCGTACGCGCGCGTGTCCGGCCCGATCCCGTGCCCGTCGCCGGACGCCGCGAGCTGATCGAGCAGGGCGGGCCGGCTCAGGAATGCCCGCTGCGGGTCGGGGATGACCTCGCCGGTGACAACCGGGCCGCCGGGGAGCGACCAGTCGCGCGTCCCGCCGTCCGACGTGCTCCCGATGGGTAGCTCGGCGCGGGTGTCCACCGGGAAGTTCCCCTGGTGCAGGACGTCGTGGTTGCCGGTCACCCAGCGCCACGGCACGAGCAGCCCCTCGGCGAAGAACGGGTCCTTGGGATCGTTGCCCGGGCCCTGCACCGGGTCGTCGTCGGCGCCGGAGTCGCACTCGACGCGCTCGGCGCCGTCGAGGATGGCGGTGAACCACGAGATCTCGTTCGTCTGCGCGCTGTCGGCGTTGTCGCCGCCGAGCAGGACGAAGTCGATCGGCGTGCTCCGGTGGAGCGCGTTGATCGTGCGGACGGCGGCGTTGAGGATCCGGCACTCGTGCCCTTCCTGCGGGCGGAACGCCGACGCGAAGGGGCCGGGCCCGTCGAAGATCGCGAGCCGGGCGGGCGACTCGTCGTCGGCGAGCTGGGTGTCGGCGAGGTGGACGAAGCGCGTGAGGCGCCTCGGCCGCGGGCCCTGCGGCGGCGGCGGGGCGCCGTCGAGCGTGGCCGGCGCGAGCGGCTGCCCCGGCCCTACCTCGACCTCGCCGTAGCCCGCCGCGAGCAGCGCCTCGATCTCCGCCGGCACAGCGGGGTTCCTCTCCGGCGGATCGAGCACCGCGGAGCGCGGCACCAAGGTGCGATCGGTCGTCAGGGGCGGCGCGCCGCGGAGCGCCGGCAGCGGCTCCGGCGCAGGGAGGGGCGCTGGCGCGACGGACTCCTCCGACGCGCAGGCCGCGATCGCGAGCGCAAGGAAGAAGAGCGCCGCGGGGCGGCCCCGGCGCGCGCGCGGAATCGGCGGCCTGCCGTGCTCTGCCGCGCTGGCGCCCACAGCTCGTGTCTGGATCATCGCTTCCTTACATGACAACACGACAGCGCCTGATCAACCCGATCGAGAAATGTTCACCCTGGCGGTAGCGGCGTTGTCGACGGCGGGCGCCGATGGAGGGCACGAGGGGTGTCCCGAGCGAGCGTGGTGCATCTCACGCCCTGCGGCAGGACGTCGCAGGCGTCACGCGGATGCGTACGAGCGGGCTGAGCCATGGTAGGGCGATGTCGCGGCCCTCGCGCCGGCTGCTGCTAGGATGCGGCGCGTCCGGGCTCCGGGCGCTCTCCCGAGGTCATCCATGGTCCTTTCGCGATTCCTGGGCTGCGCGCTCGCGGCGGCGACGCTGGCGAGCTGCGGCGAGCCCGATCCCATCATCGAGACCCGTTATGATGCGTACGAGGGGGACGCCTACCCGAACCGGCGCCCCGCGATCGAGATCCCCGAGGGGGGAATGGGCGTGGTGAGCGATAGCCTCTCTGACACGATCTCCCTCGTCTCGCTCGCGACGGGAGAGCGGTTCGGCGTTCACCCCGTGGGCCGCGATCCCGTGACGATCGACGGGCCTCATCACGTGGCCGTGGACCCCTCGGGGGACGCCGTCTATGTCGCGCTTTCGTATCCTGCCCTCGCGGGCACGATCGGCCCCCACGCGACCCACGGCGAGAGCGTGATGTCAGGCTATGTCCAGAAGCTCGCGCTCGACGACATGCGCGTCCTCGGGCAGGTGCGCGTCGAGACCAACCCGGGTGATCTCGTGATCTCCGAGGACGGCAGCCGCCTCGTCGTCTCTCATTTCGATCTCAAGCGCGTGATCGACAACCCCGGCGACATCGAGGCGCAGCGCTCGTCTCTCGCGGTGATCGATCCCCAGCAGGTCCTCCTCTCGGGCTCTGCCGAGCCGGTGCTCATCCCGGTCTGCAGGGCCGCCCACGGGATCGTCCTCTCGCGCCCGGACGGCGCGCGCGCCTACGTCGCTTGCTATAGCGAGGACGTCCTCGCGATCGTCGACCTCACCGACCCCACCGCCGAGGTGAAGCGGGTGCCCGTGGGGCCGAGCCCGTCCCGCAGCCCCGATCCGTCCTACGGGCCTTACGCCGCCGCGATGTCGCCCGATCAGAAGACCATCGCCGTGAGCAACACGAAGAGCAGGGACGTACGCTTCTTCGATGTCGCGTCGGAGACGTTCGACGATTCCCTGACGATGCCCTTCTTCGGCGCGCCCTACTTCGTCGCGTGGACCGCCGACGGGAGCCGCATCTACGTGCCGACGCAGGTGCCCGACGCGATCACGCTGGTCGGCGTGGACCCGGAGAACAGCGAGGCCGTCTCCCGGCAGCTCTCCGGGGAATGCTTCAGGCCGCACCTCGCGGACCTCGACGAGGAGCACGGGCTCTTCGTCGTCTGCGAGGGGGATCAGACCACCACCCCGGGCCGGGTGCTCCGGCTCGACCCCGCGACGCTGGAGACGCGCAGCGACACCCAGGTGGGCCTCTATCCCGACGCGTTCGCGCGCGTCGCGGCGGAGGCGCCGTGAGGGCGCCCAAAGGCCTCGCGGCCGCGCTCGCCTGCGCGGCGCTCGCCTGTGGCGTCTGCGGATGCACGGGCGATCCCGAGACGAAGATCGTCGACGCGACCGCCGTCGAGCACGGCGCGGCGCTCTTCCGCGACCCGTCCGTCGCGGAGACGAGCTTCAATCGTTATTCGTGCGCTACCTGTCATGAAGCCATCCCCGGCGAGGCGGGGGACGCCATGCTCCCCGGGGCCCCGCTCGCCGGCGCGGTGAATCGCCCGCATTACTGGGGCGGGCAGGAGGTCGATCTCCTCGCCGCGATCAACCATTGCCTCTATTACTTCATGACGAAGGACCTGCCCTGGACCGCTGACGACGAGGCCGCCCAGGCCATGTACGCTTACCTGGAGTCGCTGCCCGGCGACGGCGCGGCGGCCGATGCCGTCCGCTTCACGCCTGTGTTCGCGCTGGGCCAGCCCCCGCCCGGGGACCCGAAGAACGGCGAGCTCATCCACGAGCGCGCCTGCGCCTCGTGCCACGGCCGCGCTCGCTCGGGGGAGGGGAGGCTCGTCGCGCGCGCTCCGGCGCTGCCAGATCAGACGCTCGACGAGCACCCGCTCGGCGAGTACACGGAGGCCGATCGGCTGCTGGTCTTCGTCGAGAAGGTCCGGCATGGGGGGTTCCTCGGCTACGGCGGGCAGATGCCGCCTTTCTCTCTCGAGGTCCTCTCGGACGAGGAGTTCGGCGATCTCCTCTCGTTCTACGAGCTGCCCTGACACGCCGTGAAGCGCGCCGAGAAAGCCGCGAGGATCGGCGAGGTCCTCGATCGATTGTACCCGCAGCCCGCCATTCCGCTCGTCCACGAGGATCCGTATTCGCTCCTCGTCGCGGTGATGCTCAGCGCCCAGACGACGGACAAGATGGTCAACGCGGTGACGCCGGCGCTCCTCGCGCGCGCCCGGACGCCCGCGGAGATGGCGGAGGTGCCTGTCGAGGAGATCGCCCGGCTCATCCGGACGGTCGGGCTCGCGCCCACCAAGGCGAAGAACCTGAAGGCGCTGAGCGAGCGGATCGCGCGCGAGCACGGCGGCGTCGTCCCCGCCTCGTTCGAGGCCCTGGAGGCGCTGCCGGGGGTCGGCCACAAGACGGCCTCGGTGGTCATGGCGCAGGCGTTCGGCCACCCCGCCTTCCCTGTCGATACCCACATTCACCGGCTCGCGTTCCGCTGGGGGCTGTCGTCCGGAAAGAACGTGGTCGAGACGGAGCGCGATCTCAAGCGCACGTTCCCTCCGGAGCAGTGGAACAAGCTCCACCTGCAGCTCATCTATTTCGGCCGCGAGCACTGCCCGGCGCTGCGCCACGACCCGGCGAGTTGCCCCATCTGTAGCTGGGCCGCTCGCCGGCGGCGCTGAGCGCGGCGCCCCTTTGACCCAGCGGGCAGCCGGCGTACGCTGCGGCTGGCGCACGCGTCCCGCCGTCGGGAAGGGCGCCAGGCTATCCGGAGCGCCGGCGGCCGTCAAGCAGGGCGCACCGCGCCGGCGAGGTCAGGAACGCGGGCGCGGGCGCGTTCCGCCGGCCGCTCGCCGCGCCGTGGCATCGCCCGTTTCGCGCGCGCTCCGGTGCGGATCCCCGTCGCCGCGGGCGTGCGGTTCGAGTAAGGCATCCCGGTGGCAAAGATGGGATTTGAGATCATCGGGACGGGGCACCACGTGCCCGGCGAACCTGTCACCAACGACGACCTCGCGCGGGTAATCACGACCTCCGACGAGTGGATCTACCAGCGCTCCGGCATCCGCCAGCGGCATTACGCGCCGGACGGCGTGGGGGTGAGCGATCTGGCGTGCGAGGCGGCGAAGCGCGCCATCGAGTCCGCCCGCATTTCACCGTCGGAGATCGACTACATCCTCTTTGCCACGATGACGCCGGACTACATCTTCCCCGGCTCGGGGGCGCTGCTCGGCGCCAAGCTGGGGATTCCCGGCGTCCCGGCGCTCGACATCCGGCAGCAGTGCGCCGCCATGCTGTTCGGCCTCCAGACGGTCGACGGGCTCATCCAGACCGGGGCCGCGAAGACCGTCCTGTTCGTGGGCGCGGAGGCGCATGCCGGCTTCATGCCCTGGGAGGACTGGGGAGCGCTCGACCCGAAGAACGGCAGGTCCGCGACGCCGGAGGCGCGGGCGCGCGCCGACCGCCACCGGAACCTCGCGGTCCTGTTCGGGGACGGGTCCGGCGCGCTCGTGTTCCGCGCGACCGACCGGGACGCGGGCCTCCGCGCCAACAAGATCTGCTCCGACGGGCGCTTCGCCGAGCTCCTCTTCGTTCCGGGCGGCGGCTTCCGCTCGCGCCCGTACTGGAAGCAGGGGTCGTTCGAGGACGACGCGCACATCCCCCGCATGGACGGCCGCGAGCTCTTCAAGTTCGCGGTGACCAAGCTCCCGGCGACCGCGCGGGAGCTCTGCGCCTCTCAGGGCGTCACGATCGAGGACATCGACGTGTTCCTGGCGCACCAGGCGAACGGCCGGATCAACGAGCACATCCGCAAGGATCTCGGCGTGCCCGTCGAGAAGCTCCCGAGCAACATCGACCGGTTCGGCAACACGAGCGGCGCCACCGTGCCCATCCTCCTCGACGAGGAGATGCGCGCTGGCAGGGTGAAGAAGGGGCAGCTCGCCATGGTGCTCGCGCTCGGCACCGGCGTGCACTGGGGCTGCGCGCTCTGGAAGCTGTGAGCCGCTGAGCGGCAGCACGCGCGCCGCCGGCCCGACCCCGCTGCCGAGCCCGGCGCCGATCACGCTCTGCCACCGGACCGGCCCGAGGGTGGAAGCCCTGGAAGCCGTGGAAGGCGCAAGGCCGCACGATTTTCCACGGGAACCACCTGTGGTGGATTGCACGTGGCGTAGCCTTTGTTACCTTTCATCCACCGCCCGCAGCGAACCCGCGTCCGCAGCGCCGTCGACCTGACGCCGGCCTGCGCGGCGCCTCTCCGGCAGATCCGGCCAACACGCGCAGCGGTGAGACGAGCGCGCGCGGCGCAGCACGCGGCGCGGCGCTGCGCTGTGAACCGCCGAACGCCGCGTGAGCGGCTGTGCTCGGATGTCGTTTCGTCTCGCTCTTATACGCACGATTCCCGGCCCTTCATGCCATCGGGGCATGTTGCCTCAGCGACAACAACCGAAACTCTTCGTATTGAGTATTGACTTGGACGCGCAATTATTGAATTTTGCATACTGAGGTGGGTGTGACCGGAGAACACGGAGCGTCGATCTTGAGGGACACGCCGACACAGCTTGGGCTCGGCCGATATCGCCCCATTGCGAAGCTCGGCCGCGGCGGAATGGCCGACGTCTTCCTCGCGATGGCGCACGGGCCGGCTTCGGTGAACAAGCTGGTCGTCGTCAAGCGGCTTCGCAGCTTCGCCGACGAAGAGGATCGACACGTCCTCATGTTCATGGACGAGGCCAAGCTCTCGGCGCGCATGAACCACCCGAACGTCGTCCAGACCTACGAGGTCGGCAGCGATCAGGACGGCTACTTCATCGTGATGGAGTACCTCGACGGGCAGCCGCTCAAGCGCGTCATGAAATCGGCCGCCGACCGGGAGCCGGGCACGGGCGGGCTGGTGCGCGCCACATGGCTCCGGATCGTCGCCGAGGTGCTGCGCGGGCTGCATTACGCGCACGAGCTCTGCGAGTTCGACGGCAAGCCGCTCGGCATCGTCCATCGCGACGTCTCCCCGCACAACATCTTCATCACGTACGACGGCGCGGTGAAGCTCGTCGATTTCGGCGTGGCCAAGGCCGCGGTCAACTCCTCCCGCACCGAGAGCGGGACCTTCAAGGGCAAGCTGACCTATATGGCGCCCGAGCAGGTCACGGCGGGCAAGTCGGTGGATCGCCGGGCGGACATCTTCGCCGTGGGCGTCGTGCTGTGGGAGCTCCTCGCCGGGCGACGCCTGTTCGAGGGCGACCAGATCAGCGTGATGCACCAGCTCCTCCTCGGGAAGCTCCCGCGGCTGTCGACGGTGGTCCCGGGGATCCCGATCGCGCTCGACCAGATCGCCGCGAAGGCCCTCGAGCGCGAGCCGTCGAAGCGCTTCTCGACCGCGCAGGAGATGTGCGATGTGATCGAGAGCTACCTGCAATGGTCGGGCGAGGACGTCCGCAGCGAGTTCCTCGGCGCGTGCATGCGGGGGATCTACGCGGAGAGCAGGGCGACGATTCGCCACCAGATCAAGGCGCAGATCGAGCGGGTGGCCAGGACGTCGGGCCTGAGCGAGCCCTCCGGCCCGGTGACGCTCAGCGGCATCGGTATCGCGATGGGGCCGTCGAGCTCGCGCTCGGGCTCGGGGTCGGCGAGCCGGCTCCCCTTTATCGGGGAGCCGAGCCACCCGGGCGTCGAGCCGCATTCGGGCGCCGAGCGGTATTCCGGCCTCGCGCGGCATTCGGGCATCGAGCGGCCGAGGACGCCCGTGAGCGATTCGGTGAGCCTGCGCGCGACGGCGATGCCGGCGCCCCCCTCGCGGCGCGGGTTCCTTGTCGGAGCGTCCGGGCTGATCGCGCTGGCCGCGGTGGCCGGAGGCGCGCTCTATGCCGCGAGCCAGCGCGCGCCCGTCGCCGCGCCCGCCGCGGCCGCGCCCCAGGCGGCGGTCACGGAGGCTGTCGAGAAGAAGCCCGACGAAGTCCCCAAGGCGAGCGTGGCGATCGCGAGCGACCCGCCGGACGCGATCGTGAGCTGGAAGGGCAAGACGCTCGGCAAGACGCCGCTCAAGACCGAGCTGCCCGTGGGGACACAGGTCGTGGTCGTGTCGAGGTCCGATTGCTTCGATGAGACGATCATGCTGACGCTCGCGCCCGCGGAGACCGTCGAGCGCTCCGTCAAGCTGCGGCCCACGAACTACGCGAAGTAGCCCTGTCCGGGGGAGCGCCGCCTCGACCGCCGGCGGTCATGACTCGTTGTGGATATAGGAGATCACCTTGGTGACGCCATCGGCGTCCATGGCCTCCTTCACCGCCTCGGTCGCCTCCTTGACGCTGGCGACGTTGCCCTGCAGCGTGACGACCCCGTTGCGCACTGTCACGCTGAGCTTCTTCACCGCCTCGTGATCGCTGTTCGCGAGCTTGCCGCCCACCGCGTTGCGGAGCGCCTCGTCGGGCGGCCGCTTGTCCGAGCCCTTGGCCTCCTTGGTGGCGACGACGGAGCCGTCGCGGTTGAAGCTGACCTGATAGTCGTCGTCCTTCGCCGCCTGCGTCCAGGCGTCGCGCGCGCTCGCCACGGCGTTCCCGGGCTGCCCCTTGTCCCTGGCGCCGCCAGCCTGACCCTGCTGCGCCTCCCTTCCTTGCTGGCCACCTTGCTGCGGCGCGGCGTGGTCCCTGGGCGCCGCGGGCTGCCCGGCCTGCTCGCGCCCGGCCTGGCCGCGGTCGTCCTTGAGCGCGCCTGCCTGCTCGCGCCCGGCCTGGCCGCGGTCGTTCTTGAGCGCGCCTGTCTGCTCGCCGACCCTGTTCATCTGGTTGCTGACCTCGCTGCCCACCTGGCGCCCTCGCTCGGCGAGCTGCTCGGCCTTTTCACTCACCTTGTCCGCCTGCTCGCGCGCCTCCTTGCCGAGCTCCTGGCCCTCCCGGGCGAGCTGCTCGGCCTTGTCGCCCAGCCGCTCGGCCTGATCGCGCCCGTCCTGTCCGGGCGGCCGGCGCTGGCCATCGGGCGGCGCGGCCCTGTCGCCGGTCTGGTCCCCTGGCTCGCGGACCGCTCCTTCGGCTCTCTCGCTCTCGCTCCTGCAGGCGGTGCCGAAGAGGGCGAGCGCGAGGATGGTGGGGCCGGAGAACCAGCGTATTCTGCTCATCGTGCAGCGGTAACTCATGGTGCCTCTCCGGCCGTCCACCCAGGCAGACGTCGTGCCATGAACTCGGTCGCCCTCGGCCGTTCGGGAACAACCGCGCGGCGCGCGTGTCGGCACGGCCATGCCGAGAACTCCCCTGGCCACCGCGCGGCGGCGGCGGCAACGGACTCCGGACGAGCGCTCCGGCCCGACGCATCGTAGGCTCGAGGCCGTGAGCGCGGCGTCGCCGGAACCCGTCCTGCCGGACGCCCTGCCCGGGCAGCGCGCGGCGCCGGACCTGCTCTCGCACCGGCCCGCGCTCCGGGTCGACGCGCGCGCGGTCAAGGAGTCGCTGACGTTCGCGTTCGCGGGCGGCGCCCCAGCGGGCGCGTTCGACCGGCACATCGAGTCGGCGTCGCTGCCCGCGTCGACGTGGGACCCGGCGCGCTTCGCGCAGCACGTCTTCCTGCAGGAGCTCATCGTGGGCTGCCTCCACTTCGCGAGCGAGGGGCGCACGTACATCCCGAGCCCGGCGCTGCTCGGCCGCGCGCTCTCCCAGCCGCCGAGCGACAGCGACACCGTCGAGCTCCGGCGCGACGTGTTCCGGGAGCTCGCCGGGTCGGAGGCGCTGCGCCGCGATCTCGGCCGCGCGTACGCGGCGCTCCGCCGCTGGGTGGGCCAGCTCGAGACGATGTCGATCTCCCGCCGGGAGGGCAGCCGGCGCCGGCTGGACATCCTCGTGGCCGCGAAGGAGGCGCTCGACGCGCTGGCCGACGGGTTCGCGGGCGCCCGATCCGGCCTCGCGCGGCTCCGCGCGTTCGGCGCCGCGGTGCGCGAGACGGAGGCGTACCGCCGCCTCGCGGACCTGCTCGCGTACGACGAGGAGCTCGCGACGCTGGATGTCCGGATCCGCGTCGGCCCCGACGGCCACGTGCGCGATCTCCGCGCGCTGTCGATCCGCGAGAACGCCGGGAACCGCTTTTACCAGTCGCCGATCGGGCGCGTCGTCACGAAGCTCGTGATGCTGTGGCGGGGGTACAGGTTCAGCGACGACGAGCTGCTCACCCGCTATGTCAACAGCGTGTTCGAGGGCGTCGAGGACGAGCTCGTCGCGCTCGTCCAGCTCCTCGGAGATCTCGAGTTCTACCTCGCGGGCCTCGCGCTGCGCGATCGCGCCCGCGCGGCCGGGCTCTCCGTCTGCCTGCCCGAGCTCGCCTGGCCAGGCGGCGCGCGCGACGAGGCCCCAGCGCGCGAGCTCAGGGGGCTGTTCAACCCGCTCCTGCTCGCGAGCGCGGCGAGCATCGTGCCGTGCGACATCGCGACAGAGCGCCACGACGCCACGGTCATCGTGACCGGGCCGAACTCCGGGGGGAAGACGCGGCTGCTCGAGGCGCTCTCGCTCGCGCAGATGCTGGGGCAGGCGGGCTTCTTCGTGCCGGCCGCGGAGGCCCGCCTCTCGCCGTGCCACGGGCTGTTCGTGTCGCTGATCGAGCAGGCGCAGGCGGACCAGAGCGAGGGGCGCCTCGGGATGGAGCTCCTGCGCATCCGGTCGCTGTTCGAGGCGATGCAGGTCGGCGACATGGTGGTGCTCGACGAGCTCTGCTCCGGCACGAACCCGTCCGAGGGGGAGGAGATATTCCAGCTCGTGATCTCGCTCCTCGGGGAGCTCCGCCCTCAGGCGTTCATCACGACGCATTTCCTGGAGCTCGCGGCGCGGCTCGAGCGGGAGCGGCCTGTCGATGGGCTCGTGTTCCTGCAGGTCGAGCTCGATGCGCAGCAGTGGCCGACGTACCAGTTCGTCCGCGGGGTGGCCCGGACCTCGCTCGCGCAGCGGACCGCGGCGCGGCTCGGGGTCACGCGCGAGGAGCTCGTCGCGCTCGTCGAGCGCAGCAAGCGAGCGCACCGCCGCCGCGAGGTAGAGCCCGACTGATCGCGGGCACGGCGCGCTCGCCGCGAGCGGAGAAATCTGGTTGTATGCGCCGCCATGGAATATCGATCTCTTGGCAGAACGGGCTTCCGCGTCTCCAGGGTGAGCTTCGGTGCCTGGGCGATCGGGGGCACCTGGGGCGACGTCGACGACAAGGAGTCGCTCGCCTCGCTGCACCGGGCCGTCGAGCGCGGCGTGAACTTCTTCGACACCGCGGACGTGTACGGCGACGGCCGGAGTGAGCGGCTGCTCGCGCGGCTCCGGCGGGAGCGGCGCGAGGAGATCGTCATCGCGACGAAGGCGGGCCGGCGGCTGAGCCCCCACAACGTGGCCAGCTACAGCGGCGAGAACCTGACGGCCTTCGTCGAGCGCAGCCTGAAGAACCTCGAGACGGAGGCGATCGACCTGGTGCAGCTGCACTGCCCGCCGACGGACGTCTATTATCGGCCCGAGGTGTTCGATGTCCTCGATCGGCTGGTGAAGGCGGGCAAGATCCGTTTTTACGGCGTCAGCGTCGAGCGGGTAGAAGAGGCGCTGAAGGCGATCGAGTACCCTGGCGTGCAGTCGGTGCAGATCATCTACAACGTGCTCCGGCAGCGCCCGGCCGAGCTGCTCTTCCCGGAGGCGGAGCGCCGGCAGGTAGGGATCCTGGCGCGACTGCCGCTCTCCTCGGGGCTGCTCACCGGGAAGATGAGCGCCGCGACGAAGTTCGCCGCCGACGATCACCGCAGCTTCAACCGCGAGGGCGCGGCGTTCGACAAGGGCGAGACGTTCTCTGGGGTCGACTACAACCTGGGCCTCGAGATCGTCGAGGAGCTCCGCCCGCTCGTGCCCCCCGGCGTGAGCATGGGCGCGTGGACGATGCGGTGGATCCTCATGCAGGACGCGGTGACGTGCGTCATCCCCGGCGCGAAGCGCCCTGATCAGGTGGACCAGAACGCGAGCGCCGCGGACCTGCCCGCGCTGCCGCAGGAGACGATGGCGAAGATCCGAGAGATCTACGACCGCCGGCTCCGGCCTGTGATTCACCAGCGCTGGTAGGGCACCGACGAGGACGCGCCGCGGCCGGCCGGGGCCGCGGGCGTCCGCGCGCGCGTGGCGCGCCGCGCGCGCGGAAGGCGCCCACCACCGCGCTGCCCTCGCCGGACCCCCTGACGGACCACGATGTCCGTGGAGGCTGAGCAGAGCACGAGCGACGTGGGCAGGTGCGCTGTGACAGGATCGAGGAGATGAGGAGTCCGCCGCGGCCGGCGTGATGAGGATGGAGGCGCAGGAGCGCTCGACTCCTGGCCGGTGGAGCTCAGAGGATGCGCGGCAGGAGCCACCCGGCGAAGGAGATGAGGGCGGCCGTGCCGAAGAGCGATCCGAAGCCGCGGATCTCGAAATCGTCGATCAGCTTGTCCGTCGCCCAGAGCAGCACGGAGTTCACGAGGAGGCCGAAGAAGAGGTAGGCCAGGCCGAGCGTGACGATGGCGGCGGGCAGGAGCGCCACCGCGACAAGGAACTTCACGAGCCATCCGAGCAGGAGGTTGAGGAGCGTGAACACGGCGGCGACGACGAGCGCCGTCCCTGTCTTGCGGATGCGCACGCCAGGCATGAGCTTCGTTCCTACGAGGACCGCGATGCCCGCGGCGAGTGCCTGGATGATGAGCGTCTTCATGACCACCTCCCTGGGCCGGCGCCGCTCGGGGCGGGCCGGGGTTTGCCCGTTCTTGGTGACCCAGGCGCGGGCCGGGCGCAACCTCGCCGGTCAGGCAGGGGCTCGCCTGCCGGTCACTGCTTCGGCTTGTCGCCGCCGAGCAGCTCGCCGATGGCGGGGGCGCCGCCCGGGCCGAGGGCCTGCGTGCTCTCGATGAGGTGGATCAGGAACTGGCGGTTGTCCGTCACCGAGAGGTTCTGGAGCTCGAGCGCGCCGATGCGGTCCTCGGGGGTGAAGTAGGCCTCCTCGACCTTCTCCATCGAGAGTTTGTCCGGCGCATAGGCCATGTAGTCGGCGCGCGTGTTGGTGATGCTGTAGTCGTCCCCGCGGCGCAGCTCGAGCGTCACCTCGCCGGTCACGCCGGGCGCGATCCAGCGCGAGAGCGCGTCCTTCAGCATCATCGCCTCGGGGTCGTACCACTTGCCCTCGTAGAGCAGCCGCCCGAGGCGGCGGCCCTGGGTGAAGTACACGTCGAGGGTGTTCTCGTTGTGGATCGCGGACAGCAGCCGCTCGTACACGGCGTGGAGGAGGGCCATGCCCGGCGCCTCGTAGATGCCGCGGCTCTTCGCGTCGATGACCCGGTTCTCGATCTGGTCGCTCATGCCGAGCCCGTGGCGGCCGCCGATGCGGTTGCACTCGACGAACAGCTCGAACAGCGAGCCGAAGCGCTTGCCGTTGATGGTGGCCGGGACGCCGCGCTCGAAGCCGAGCGTCACCGTCTCGGCCTCGATGGCGACCTCCGGCCGGAAGGACGCGACGCCCATGATCGGGTGGACGATCTTGATCCCGGTGTCCAGGCGCTCGAGGTCCTTCGCCTCGTGCGTCGCGCCGAGCACGTTGGCGTCGGTGCTGTAGGCCTTCTCCGTCCCCATGCGGTAGGGCAGCCCGTGGCGCTCGAGGTACTCGCTCATCTCCTTGCGCCCGCCGAGCTCACCCACGAATTTCGGGTCGAGCCAGGGCTTGTAGATCTGGAGCGAGGGGTCGACGAAGATGCCATAGCGATAGAACCGCTGGATGTCGTTGCCCTTGTGCGTGCTGCCGTCGCCGAAGACGTGGACGTCGTCGTCGCGCATCGCGCGCACGATCGCGGTCGTGGTCACGGCGCGGCCGAGCGGCGTCGTGTTGAAGTACTTCTTGCCGCCCGTCGAGAGGTGGAAGGCGCCGCACTGGATGGCGAGGATGCCCTCGCGGACGAGCGCCTCGCGGCAGTCCACCAGCTTCGCGGAGACCGCGCCGTGCTGCAGGGCGATCGGCGGGATGTCGCCGGGGGAGTCCTCGTCCGGCTGCGCCAGATCGGCGGTGTACGCATGCACCTTGAGCCCGTTGCGCGTCAGCCACGCCACCGCGCAGCGCGTGTCGAGCCCGCCCGAGAAGGCGATGCCGAGGTGGGTGCCGGCCGGGGGAAGGGAACGGAAGATCCTGCTCATGGCGGCGCAGCATAGCCACATCGCCCGCGCACACGCGAGCGTAGATCGCGCGGCGCGGGAGCCCCGGACGGCGGCCGCGGAGCGCGCCGCCCGGTCGGCGGCGTAGCGCGGCCGCCCGCTGTCGTCGCGTGGCCGCCCGCTGTCGTCGTCGCGCGGCCGCCCGCGGGCGGGTCGGACTAGGATGGAGGGCTCCTTCTCACGCCATCCTGCTCGCCGATGAGGTGCACCCATGCCGAAGCTGTCGTACGCCGAGATTGCCCGGATCGAGGAGCGCCGCCTGGCGCTCGGCACCGCCGCCGTTGTCGCCTGCGCGGAGCCCATCGCGGGCGGGTGGATGGCCTTTGATGGCGAGGGCTCCTGGGGCAACTTCGCCGTGGGGCTCGGGCTCGATGGTCCCGTCTCCAGCGAGGAGCTCGATCGGCTCGTCGCGTTCTACACGACGCGCGGCGCGGAGCCGCAGATCCAGGTCTGTCCGTTCGCGCACGAGTCGCTGGTGCGCGGCCTCGCCGAGCGGGGCTTCGTGCTGCGCGAGTTCGAGAACGTGCTGGCGCGCGAGATCGCGACGGACGAGGACCTCCGCGCGCTGCTGACGCACGGCGGCCCCGACGGGCTCGAGATCGTGCGCGTCGACCCCGCGGACGAAGCGCAGGTCCGGGTGTTCATCGAGGTCTCGACGAGCGGCTTTCGCCCCGAGGGAGAGCCGATCACGCCGGCGCTCTTCGATGTCACCCGCCGCCTCGTCGCGCACCCGGGTTGCGACTCGTACCTGGCGCTCCTCCACGGCGAGCCTGCCGGCGGCGGCTGCGTGGAGGTCTCCGGCGAGGGCGCCGCGCTCTTCGGCGCCTCGGTGCTCCCCCGCTTCCGCGAGCGCGGCATCCAGCAGGCGCTCATCGTCCGCCGGCTGGAGCGGGTGCGCGACAGGGGTTGTCCCCTGGCGTGCATCAGCGCGAGCCCCGGCATCCCCACGGAACGCAACGCCATGCGGCTCGGGTTCTTCATGGCGTACAGCAAGGGTGTCTTCATGCGGCGGAGCGAGAATTCGCAGCAGTCCACCTGAGCGCTCCCCGGGCGCCGCGGAGCCGCGCATTTGCAGGAGTGCAGCTCCGTCCTTGCAGAAGCGAAACAATCGCCCCGGACATCCATGCGAATTGCCCGGCAATCAAAGAAACGCGCCGTGGCATGCCCGGTGCATTAAGACAATGCAGCGTCGCTGGCGCGGCCTCTCCCCCCCCCCGAGGCCCCGGCGGCGCTTTTTCATTTTGTTGTCTCAGCGCGGTCAGGCGCTTTCGCGTTGCGAGGCGCGCGGGGAGGGCCGATGCCGAGCGGGTCCTCAGCGGCTCCACGGTAGGCCCCGTGAGAGGGAGTCCGCGGCGCGGCGGACTCCCCCCTTCACGGGGCCGGGCGACCCGGACCCCCCTCGTGCGTCACCGCCCGCTGGCCCGCCGCAGCTCGGTCACCGCGTTCCGCACGAGCCGGAGCCCCACGTTGTCGTCCTGCGACAGGATCGACTCCGGGTGGAACTGCACCGCCGCGATCGGCAGCTCCGCGTGCTCGATCGCCATCACGACCCCGTCCTCGGTCTCCGCCGTGATCTTCAGCGATGGCGGCAGCGCGTCCCGCAGCGCGTAGAGCGAGTGGTAGCGCCCCGCGTGGAACTCACGCGGCAGCCCCTCGAAGAGCCGCCCGCCGAGCACGCGCACCTTCGACGCCTTGCCGTGCATCGGGTAGTCGAGGATGCCGAGCTTGCCGCCGAAATGCTCGACCATCCCCTGCAGGCCGAGGCACACCCCGAAGACGGGAAGCCGCCGCTCGAGCAGCGCCGACAGCGTCCCCGAGAGATCGAAGTCGCTCGGCGTCCCCGGCCCGGGAGAGAGCACAACGAGGTCCGGCGCATAGCTGTCGAGCTCGCCGTGAGGGAAGCCGGCGCGGAGCGTCACCACCTCGGCGCCCGTCTGCCGGAAGTAGTTCGCCAGCGTGTGCACGAACGAGTCCTGATGATCGACGAGCAGCACCTTGAGGCCGGCCCCCGGCGCCGCGCCGAGCGCCGCCGGCGCCTGCGCGGGGACGCCGCGCGGCCTCCGGATCGCGTCGAGCAGCGCCGACGCCTTCACGTGCGTCTCGCGCTCCTCCTCGTCGGGATCGGAGTCGTAGAGCAGCGTCGCGCCCACCCGGACCTGCGCCACGCCGTCCTTGACCCGGATCGTGCGCAGCGTGAGCCCCGTGTTCATGCTGCCGTCGAAGCCGACGATCCCGACCGCGGCCCCGTACCACGCGCGCGGCGAGCGCTCGTGATCCTCGATGAACTGCATGGCCCAGGCCTTCGGCGCGCCGGTGACCGTGACCGCCCATGTGTGCGCCAGGAACGCGTCGAGCGCGTCGAACCCCTCGCGCAGGCGGCCCTCGATGTGATCGACCGTGTGGATCAGCCGCGAGTACATCTCGATCTGCCGGCGCCCGATCACGCGGACGCTCCCGGGCACGCAGATGCGGGACTTGTCGTTGCGATCGACGTCCGTGCACATCGTCAGCTCCGACTCGTCCTTCGCGGACGCGAGCAGGCGCGCGATCTGCGCCGCGTCGGCGATCGGGTCGCTGCCGCGCGGGATCGTGCCGGAGATCGGGCACGTCTCGACGCGATCGCCCTCGACCCGCACGTACATCTCCGGCGAGGCGCCGACGAGGTACTCGGACTCGCCGAGGTTCATCAGGAAGCCGTAGGGCGCCGGGTTGCGCTCGCGCAGCCGGTAGAACAGCTCGGTGGGCGGCACCGGGCAGGGCTCGTAGAGCGTCTGGCCCGGGACGACCTCGAAGAGATCGCCCCGCTTGAACGACTCGCGCGCGAGCCGGACGAGCTCGGCGTACTCGCCCGGCGCGTACTCGTTCTGCGGCGCGCGATCCGCGCCGACATAGGCCCGCGCCGCGCCCTCGCGCGGCAGCCCCTCGGTCGAGCGATCGCCGCACGTGAGCTCGTAGCGCGTGCGCGTCGCGCGCTCGCGGCGGTGATCGACGGCGACGACCTCGTCGGGCAGGTAGAGCACGAGATCCCGCTGATCCGCCGGGCGCTCGAGGCGGAGCCGGATCGGCTCGAACTGGAAGGCGAGGTCGTACGCGAACGCGCCGTACAGCCCGAAGAGCGGATCGCCCGGGGCGCTGAACAGCTCGATGAGCCGCCGCAGCACCGAGAATATCGACGGCTGGCGGCTGCGCAGCTCCTCGGGCACCCGCTCGCCCGGCGGCCGGACGGCGCCGACCACCTCGTCCCCGCGGCGCTCGACGGCCGCGACCGCGTCGAGATCCCCGAGCGCCTCGTCGATGGCCGGGAGGATCACGCGCCCGCGCTCGTTCAGCGCGGTGAACCGGAAGTCGCGGCCCCGGGAGACGAGCACGAGCGGCGGATCGATGAAGCCGATGTCCCATCGCGTGTACCGGCCGGGAACCTCGTAGCTGGACGCCAGGACCACGCCGAGGTGGCTGTCGAGCGCCTCCACGATGGGCTGGATCGCGCCGTCGACGGCGAGCTCCTCGACCACCCGCCGCACCGCGACTCCCTTCCGCGTAACGTTGCTCTCTCGTTTCAAGACCGCGTCTCCTCCTGCGCGGCGAGTATATGCGGTGCGGCATGCGCGCGGCACCGGCTTCTTCGCAGCGGGCAAGCGTTCGTCAGGCACGTCATCCGCGCGATGCCCTCGGCGGACGCGGGCGATGCGCGCCCCGCGCGGACGCTCGATCGGCGTCCGCGGCGCGCTCGGCGAGGTAGACGGCGCGGAGCAGCGGGAAGCTTTTGACGAGGACCTCCTCGTACTCGGCCTCGGGGCTCGACTCCGCGACGACCGCGCCGCCGCTGCCGAAGCTGACCCCCTCGGCGTCGGCGACGAGCGTCCGGATGGCGATGTTCATATCCATGGGACCCTCGAAGGCGAGGTACCCGATGGCGCCCGTGTACACGCCGCGCGTGCGCCGCTCGAGCGCGTCGATGATCGACGTCGTCCGGTGCTTCGGCGCCCCCGTGATCGATCCGCCGGGGAAGCACGCCTCGAGCGCGTCGAGCGCGCCGCGCCCCTCGCGCAGCGCGCCCGTGATCACCGAGGAGAGCTGGAGCAGGGTCGCGTGCTCCGTGACCCGCATCAGCTCCTCGACCTCGATCGATCCCATCGCGCACACCCGGCTGAGGTCGTTGCGGACCAGGTCGATGATCATGAGCAGCTCGGAGCGGTCCTTGTCGCTCGTCGCGAGATCGCGGCGCAGGGCCTGCGTCTCTTCCTCGGTGGCGCCCCTCGGCCGCGTCCCCTTGATCGGCTCGCTGCGCACGCGCCGCGCCCGATCGACCGAGAGGAACCGCTCCGGCGACGACGACAGCACCGCGCCTCCCGGCAGTCTGAGGTAGGCCGAGAACGGCGCGGGGTTCGTGCGGCGCAGGACGCGGTAGAGCGCGAGCGGATCGAGCGAGGTCCGCACGTGGAACTCGTTGGTGAGGCACACCTCGTACGTCTCGCCGTCGTGGATCTCGGCGAGGATCGCCCGGGCGGCGTCGAGGTGCTCCCTGCGCGAGAGGCGCTGCGACAGCGCGAGGCCCGCGGCGAAGCCCTCCGGGACGGGCGGGAGCGCCGGCTCGGTGAGGTCCGGGAGGCCCTGGAGCCGCGCCGCGACGTCGTCGAGCCACGCGTCGCACGAGGGCGACGGCGCGGCGATCGGCGGCGGCTCGCCCGCGTCGATCGCGCACGCGTACACAGCGCGCTCGACGTGGTCGAAGGCCAGGAGTCGCCGCGCGATCATCATCGCGCTGTCCGGGAGCGCGCGGCGCGGGTGGGCGGACGCGCCGAAGCCGAGGTGCTCCTTGAGCTCGTAGCCGAGGTAGCCGACGAGCCCGCAGGTGAAGGGGAACGGAAGGCCGCTCGGCTCGAGCGACACGGACGCGAGCTCCCGCCGGAACGCCGCGAACGGGCTCCCCTCGGACAGGGCCGGGGTGAGCAGGCCCCCCGGGCCGCCGGCGCTCCAGCGCGTCACGGCGGCGCCGTGGCTCTCGATCGCCTCGGCCGCGCTCCCCATGAACGAGAAGCGGCCGTCGCTCCCGGGCGCGCTCGAGTCGAGCCAGAACGCGTACGGCGCCGCGGCGAACAGCCCGGCGAAGGCCCGCTCCGGGTCGACCCAGGGGAGCCGGACGTGACGCACGCGGCCGCGCCCCGACGCGCGCGCC
>NZ_JEMA01000784.1 GCF_001589285.1 Sorangium cellulosum
CTACGGCAGCCCGCAGGGTGGCTACGGGTCGCCGGCGCCGGGGACGAGCGATCCGGGCGGCTACGGCGGCGCGTCGCCCGCCGGCGGCCCGCTCGCGACGGCCGGTCAGTTCGGTCAGGGCGGCAGCAACCTGGGCGCGTACGGCGGCGGCGGCGGCGCGCTCGCCGTGCGGGGCGAGACGCGCAACCNCCGTGCGGGGCGAGACGCGCAACCCGATCACTGTCTGCGTGATCGGCATGGTGTGCTTCGTCTACGCCATCTGGCAGCTCTGGGCGATGCTGAACGAGCTGCAGCAGGCGACGAAGGATCCCGAGTTCAAGCCCTGGTACGTCTTCATCCCGCTGCTCAACTACTACTTCCTCTGGGTGAAGGTGCCGGAGCAGGTGACCCGGGCCAAGCAGATGGCCGGCTCGCGCAACCCGCAGGCCGAGGGCATCGTGCTCTACATCTTCCTCCCGCTCTACGCCCTGGCGAAGGACCTCAACGAGGTCTGGGATCCGAACGCCGCGTGAGCGCGCGCTGAGGACGCGCTACACCAGCGCTCCACCCGCCGCCGTTCTCCTCCGTTGTCCTGCCCGCCCGACCCCCCCGCGCCCGCTCCGCCGGCACCGTCCCGGTGGAGCGCGGCGACCCCGGGCGGCCGCGCGGCGCGCGTCGGCGCGATCGCGGCGCTCTTCGGGCTCCTCGTCGCGTGCGGCGTCCCGCTCTGCCCGTTCGCGATCGTCACCCGCCACCCCTGCCCCGGCTGCGGCCTCACGCGCGCGACCCTCGCCCTCGCGCAAGGCCACGTGGCCGAGGCGCTGCACTTCCACCCGCTCTCCCCGATCATGGCGCCGCTCGTGATCGCCGCGATCGCGTACAACGCGGCGGTCTACGTGAAGGACGGCCGCATCGCGGCGACAGAGGCAATGCAGGGCGCGTGGGTGACGCGGCTCGGCGTCGCGCTGGCGGTCCTGATGGTCACTGTCTGGGTGGCGCGCTTCCTCGGCGCCTTCGGCGGCCCCGTCCCCGTGTAGCCGGGCGCGGGCACGCCGGCCGCTCGCGGGCACGCCAGCCGCTCACTCGCCGCGGACGCGCAGCGCCTCGCCGCGCCGCCGCGCCATGGGGCGGAGGGCGCGCCCCGCGTGGGTGCCGCGCCGCGGCCACCCGCGCTGCGGCCGCACGAGCGGGACGCCCGCGGAGACGCCGACGCGCAGCAGCACCTCGTACGCGCGCTCGAGCTCGCAGCCGATCACGTCGAGCTGCTCGTCGGTGAGCCCGCGCTTCGCCCTGGGGAAGAGGACGCTCTCCTCCTCGTCGGCGTGGTCGACGAACACCTCCCGCAGCAGCTTGAGGCGCGCCTCGAAGCGCACGTCGGTCGCGCGCGTGCGCAGCAGGTTGTCGGCGGCGAAGCGCGCCAGCCCGTGCTTCTCGTACGCCTCGTGGAGCGGCTTCCTGTCGCTGCCCATCCGCTCGGCACACACAGGATAGAGGTACGTCTCCTCGATCCGTACGTGCGCGTCGATCATCCGGGAGAGCTGCGCGACCATCGACGTCCGGAGTCCCGGGCTGGGCTCGGCGGCGATGCGCGCCATCAGGGCGCTGAGTTCGAGGTGCTGCTGCTCCAAGAGATCGAGTGCGTCCATGGGGTTCCCCTCGCGTGAAGCTCACCGCGCCGCGTCGCCGCCCTTGGGCAGCGCTTGCACAGCCCGCACGCGGTGCTGCGCGGCGCCGTGCAGGCGGCACCGTCGTGGCAAGGAGCGGGCCGCCGCGCGGCGAGCGCGCCGCGCGCGCCGACACCCCGC
>NZ_JEMA01000785.1 GCF_001589285.1 Sorangium cellulosum
GCAGCGCACCCTGGGCTGGGACGGAGACAACCGGCGGCAAGGAGCTCGACCTGTCGACGGGGCTCTATTATCTCGTGGGGTTGGCCCACGAGATTATGGCGTCGTTCCCAAAGAAACAGAGAAATCAAATGACTGCAATCGCGAGTTCAATTCCGGGCGCAATCTCTGAAAGGCTCAACGCTGTGGTAGGGCAGCGTTGTTGGCACGTCGGTGCGGGAGGACTGGTTGGATCGTCCTTTTCGCTGGCGCCTGGTGCTCGAATTCCTCGTGAGCGGCCCATGCGGAATACAGCGGAGTGCGAAGAGATAAGGTTGTTTTAGGGAGAGTTTCGGTTTCTGATTTGGTGCTCATGGCGGTTGGGCGGCGACGTGGCATCTCTCTCAAGTAGCGATCGGGGAAGCGATGGTATTGCTAGATCTCTTGAGGCTCTGCGGAGCCAAGTGCTCGTAGGGGCGACCTGTCACGCTCCGGCCTGGGACCTTTATTGGGTGTTCTCCGGTGGGCTCCGGTTGTCTGTATTCTGCGACCATCTGCCCGGAGATGCGAGCATCGAACAGAACTGGGAACTTTGGTGCGGTAATGAAGCTTTGTTGGTCGGGTCAGGTTACTCGTGGCGAATACACGTTGAGACGTGATAGCTGAGGTTTCTCCTTGCTGTCATGATTCGACCGAGGCGAGGTACGACACGGTCGGCTGGATGGTGGAGCTGGTGAGCCCCGACGCGGGGCGCACCGGGTGGCGCTACGACCTGGCCGGGAACCTTCGCGGGAAGCAGACGGCGGAGCTGGCGCTGGGCGGGCAGCTCATCCGGTACGAGTACGACTTCGACCGGCTGAGGAAGATCGATTACCCGGTGACGCAGGACGTTGCAAGACTTGCGTGTATCCGCAATTGTGAGTGGAGCCGAAGTCTTTTCGATAATGTTCAAGAAGGGCCAGCTCGACAGGTAGATCTGCTGCGAAGATCGCACTTCTGAACCAACTCGCTGCTTGCGATCAGGTCAGTGGTCGATCTTTATATGATCGCTGCTCCTGGCCCGCTGCGCATCGGCTACGATGAACCACACGAGAATCCGATAGGACCGGCGATGCGCAAGCGGTCCTCGCCGCTCTCGGCGGATCAACTGCCCTGGTCCGTCGCGTGGGCGACGCCGACGAGAACCGCGATCTCACCGGGCGCAAACCCGACCAGGTCGGGCTCGCCCGAGAGCGCTACCCCGAACCGATCGAGCACGCCTTGCCGCACGCGCCGCGCGAGGTCGAGCAGGATGTCGCTCGCGAGCCCGGCGACGTCACGCCCCTCGCGGAGAGCCGCTCCGCAACGCCCCCGTGACCTTCGCTCCCGGCGCGACCCGCGCCCGGGACGCCGCCCGGATCGCCCCGACGCGCGCTTGGCCGGCCGGGAGGAGCCGCGCTACGACCGCCGCAGGACTCCTCGCATGCGACCCCCGCGCCCGCCCCGCGTCGCCGCCCGCGCCCGCGCGCTGCTCCTCGCGACGCGCGCCGCGCTCGCGGCCCTCGCGGGCGCCTGCGGCGGCGGGCAGACGCAGGGCGAGGCGTTCGACCCGGCCTGGAAGGACGACGGCGGCGCCCGCATCGCGGCCTTCCAGCAGCGGTTCGCCGGCAGGCCCATCCCGGTCGGCGCGGACGTGGCGGTCGGGGTCGTCGCGGGTCCAGGGCCTCACCGGCTCGTGGGCGTGCCGCTCGACGGCGGCCCGGCGTGGACCTTCGCGCACCCGCTCGACGCGCGTCCGGCCGTCGCGGGGAGCGTCGTCGTGGGGCTCGGCGAGGGCGAGCTGTTCGCCCTCGACGCGCGCACCGGCCGGCTGCTCTGGCAGCGGAACGCCGGCGGGAGGCTCCGCGGCGCGGGCGACGACGGCGAGACCACCGTGGTGTCGCTCGTGTCGACAACGGGCACCACGAGCGTGGTGCTCGCCGTCGGCCACGACGGGATGGTGCAGCGCCAGATCGAGGACGACGCCGACATCGGCGTGCCCGCGGTCGTGGGGCGCCACGCGTTCCTGCCGTGGCAGGGGCAGTACGTCACCGTCTTCGACCTGCAGACGGGTGGCGAGGTGGCGCGGGCGGCGCTGCGCCACGAGGTGAGCCGCGCCTTCCTTCTCGGCGGCGCGGTGTTCTTCGGCGGCGGCCGCGCGGCGACGCGGCTCGACGAGGCGATCGGCCTCGGCTCGGCCGGGCGCGCCTCGACCGCGACGCTGCCAGCGCGCGAGCTGCCCGGAGCGCCCGTGTGGATGACCCCGGGGACCGAGGTGCTCGCGCCGACCGCCTCGGCCGCGGACTGGGCGCGGCTCTACGCCCGCCCGCGCGCCTCCGGCCGGCCCGGCTTCCACGCGAACCGCTTCGTGGCGACGTACTACCGGGCCGCCGTCGGCATCAACGCGCGCACGGGCGCGCTCGCGTGGGTCCACGCCGGCGAGGCCGACTTCCTCGGCGGCGCGGCCTACACAGGCGGCTTCGCGCTGTGCGACGCGCGCGGCGGGATCACGTTCCTCGACGCGCTGGGTGGCGCCGTGACCGGGCGCGCGTCGCTCGGCCGGCCCGTCCAGGCGTGCGTGGTGCAGGCCGACGGGCTCACCGCCGCGAAGGTCGCCGGCGCGGCGGCTGCGCGCGCCGGCGCGGCGGCAGGGGGCGAACCCCGGGGCGGGAAGGCCGCGGCAAGCGCGCCGTGACCGGCGCCGCGCCGCCGCCGCTCAGCGGGGCTTGTCGCCCTTGTCCTCCGGGTCGACCGCGATGCGGAACCCAGGATCCTCCGGCGTCGGCCCGGCGGGCCGCGCCGGCGGGCCCTCGGGCTCCGCGCCCTCCTGGGGACGCTCGTCCCGCGGCGGNGCTCCGCGCCCTCCTGGGGACGCTCGTCCCGCGGCGGCGGCGCCGGCGGACGCTTGCTCAGCTCGGCGCCGAGCCGGCCGACCACGTTCGTCGCCGCCCGCACGAGCTCGCGCCCGGCGTCGTCGACCGCCTTGCCGACGCTCGTGCGGTCGAGGTCCCTGCGCAGGTCCCCGGCCGTCTTGCGCGCCGCGCGCCAGAGCAGGCTCAGCCCCTGCTTGAGATCCTCCCTGGGGTCGTCGCGATCAGGGTCCGAGCTCATCGCTCCTCCTTGGCCTCTCTCGAGCAGGCTTATGTTCCCGCCACGCCGGCGCCGCAAGCGGCGCGCGGGCGCTCAGGCCGCTGTCTTCGGCTTGCTCGAGGGATCGGCCTCCGACGGACGCCTCGGCTTGCTCCGGGGCTCGCCCTCGCCGGGCGCGCCGGGCGCCTTCGCCGGCGGCGGCCCCGAGGCCGCCACGCGCCTCCCGGCC
>NZ_JEMA01000786.1 GCF_001589285.1 Sorangium cellulosum
GCCGCCGCGGCCACCGCCGGGGCCGTCGCGCCGCGGCGGCGGGCCGGCGTCGCGCGCCTGCGCCATGCGCTCGCGCGCCCGATCGCCCTCCTCGCCCTCCGGGAGCGGGAGCAGCTCGCGCCGGCTCAGCCGGATCTTCCCGTCGCGATCGACGCTCAGCACCTTCACGTCGAGCGCGTCTCCCTCCTTGAGGACGTCCTCGACGCGCTCGACGCGCGTGTGCGCCATCTCGGAGATGTGCAGCAGGCCGTCGGTGTTCGGCAGGATCTCGACGAACGCGCCGAAGTCGGTGATGCGCTTGACCGTGCCCTTGTACGTCGCCCCGACCTCGGGCTCGGCGGTCAGGCCCTTGATGATGTCGAGCGCCCTCCGCACCGCGTCCGAGTCCGCCGACGCGACGTTCACGGTGCCGTCGTCCTCGACGTCGATCGCGACGCCGGTCTGGTCGACGATGCCCTTGATGGTCTTGCCGCCGGGGCCGATGATGAGCCGGATCTGGTCGGGCTTCACGCGCACCGTGGTGATCCGCGGCGCGTACTGGCTGAGCTCGGGCCGCGTGGTCGGCAGCGTCTCCAGCATCTTGTTCAGGATGTGGAGCCGCCCCTCGCGCGCCTGATCCAGCGCCTGCATCAGGATGACCCGGCTCAGGCCGGCGATCTTGATGTCCATCTGGATCGCGGTCACGCCGCGCGCCGTGCCGCAGACCTTGAAGTCCATGTCGCCGAGGTGATCCTCGTCGCCGAGGATGTCCGAGAGCACCGCGTAGCGCTGGCCTTCCATGATGAGCCCCATCGCGATGCCGGCGACGGGCGACTTGATCGGCACGCCCGCGTCCATGAGCGACAGGCACCCGCCGCAGACCGCCGCCATCGACGACGATCCGTTCGACTCCAGCGTCTCCGACACGATGCGGATCGTGTAGGGGAACTGATCCGGCGGCGGGATCATCCGGGAGAGCGCGCGCTCGGCGAGCGCGCCGTGGCCGATCTCGCGGCGGCCGGGGCCGCGCATCGGCTTCGTCTCGCCTGTCGAGAAGGGGGGGAAGTTGTAGTGGAGATAGAAGCGCTTCCACGTCTCCCCCATCAGGCCGTCGATCTTCTGCTCGTCGGTCGAGGTGCCGAGCGTCGTCGTGACGATCGCCTGCGTCTCGCCGCGCTGGAACAGCGCGCTTCCGTGGACGCGCGGGAGCAGGCCCACCTCGCACATGATCGGCCGGATGCTCTTGCCGTCGCGGCCGTCGATGCGCCGGCCCTCGTCGATCACGTAGGTCCGGACGACGTGCGCCTTGCGCTCCTCGAACTCGGCCTTCACGAGCCCCTGGAGCGGCAGGAACCTCTCGGCGCCGAGCTCGGCGCTCAGGGTCTCGGTCAGCTTCTTCTTGAGCGTGCTGTAGCCGTCGTAGCGCGCCTTCTTGTCGGTCACCCGCGTCGCGGCCTTGAGGTCCTCGTCGACGATCTGGGCGACGCGCTGCTTCACGTCGTCCGGCAGCGCCGGGGCGACGAACTCGCGCTTCTGCTTGCCCACCGCGGCGCGCATCTTCTCGATGAGGTCGATGACCGGCTGCGCCGTCTCGTGCGCGAACATCAGCGCGTCGATGATCTCCGCCTCGGTCGCCTCGGCGGCGCCGCCCTCGACCATCACGATCGCGTCGCGCGAGCAGGCGACGACGAGATCGATGTCGCAGCGCTCGATATCGGCGACCGTCGGGTACGCGACGAACTCGCCGTCGAGCCGGCCGACGCGCACGCCCACGACCGGGCCGTGCCAGGGGATCTCCGAGATGTGCAGCGCGGCGCTCGCGCCCGTCAGCGCGAGGACGTCGGCCTTGTTCTGCTTGTCGCTGGAGAGGACGGTCGCGATGATCTGCGTGTCGCGCTTGAAGCCCTCGGGGAAGAGCGGGCGGAGCGGGCGGTCCATGAGGCGGCAGGTGAGGATCTCCTCCTCGCGCTGGCGCGCCTCGCGCTTGAAGAAGCCGCCGGGGATCTTGCCGGCGGCGTACGTCTTCTCGACGAACTCGCAGGTGAGCGGGAAGAAGTCGAGGCCCGGCCGCTCGTCCTGCGAGACGACGGTGACGAGCACCATGGTGTCGCCGTAGGTGACGAGCACGGCGCCGTGCGCCTGCTTGGCCAGGCGGCCGGTCTCGAGGGTGAGGGCACGGCCGCCCACCATGACGGATTCACGAACGAACATTGGATTTTCAGCTCTCTCTCGCGATCGCGAGGGCCGCTGCGTGCGGCGCTACGCCGAGCGCGAGGGGCTGCTCTTCTTCCTCGGTCCCTGCGCAGGAGCCGCGCTGCTGCGCACGAAGCGAAGACGAAGACGCGCGGAGCCCGCGCTCGGGAACGGCGAAGCCGGTCGCCCCGCTGTTCCATGGTCAGTGAATGACCTCCTTAAAGCGTCCGCTCCGCCCTCGCCAGCGCAAAAAGCAGACGTTCAGGGGTGCGCGCCGCGAACCTCCCGAACGGAAGGAACGCGAAGGCCAGCGAAACGCCGGCGCTGGAGAGATCCTGGAACGGAACGGGGCGGGCGGCGCAGCCCTCCGCCGCGCGGGGCCGCAGGACGGACGGGCGAGCCCGGGCGGGCTCACCGCGAGGCGCGCCGCCTGCCGCGCGCC
Source organism: Sorangium cellulosum (assembly GCF_001589285.1). GTDB lineage: Bacteria > Myxococcota_A > Polyangia > Polyangiales > Polyangiaceae > Sorangium > Sorangium cellulosum_G. The sequence goes on from NZ_JEMA01000786.1 coordinate 2,615, forward strand.
GGGGGAAGGCGTCGCGCCGGCGAGACCGGCGCGACGTGCCTGACCGCTACTTGCGGAGGTTGAGGCGGCCGATGAGGTTGCGGTAGCGCTCGATGTCGACGCGCTTCAGGTAGTCGAGCTGGCGGCGGCGCTGGCTGACCAGCTTCAGCAGGCCCCGGCGGGAGTGGTGGTCCTTCTGGTGCGTGCGGAAGTGCTCCTGGAGCTGGTTGATCCGCTCGCTGAGGAGCGCGATCTGGACCTCGGGCGACCCGGTGTCCCCCTCGTGGATCGCGTACTTCTGGATGATGTCCGTCTTCTGAACAGAATGCAGCATGGCTGGCTCTCCATGGCCTTGTCCGGTGCGCTGCCGAGCGTCCGGGCCGGTGCGTTGGTAACGCCGGCGACTGGCCAAGCGACGCCTGAAGGCGAGCCCCCCGCCCGGAGCGGCGGGAGCCCACGAGGTTCAGGCCAGTGAGCAGAGGAGCGCGCGAGTATACGCAGGTGCCTCGGTCCGTCAACGCGGTCGATGTGACCGCGCGATTTGTCACCCCCAGAAACGCCGATTGGCTACCCTCGGTCGGCGATGCCCGGCACCATCCGGCCCCCTGACGAAGCATCCCGACCGCAGTCCCGGCCGCAGTCGGACGCACGCGGCTCGCAGTCGGACGTGCATATCGCGAACGCGATGACGAGCCTCTCCACCTCGGCCACCTCGCTCCCGACCTCGGGAAGCGACAACGCGACGCCCAAGGTTTGCCCCACCTGCAGGGTCCGGTACCCGGCCGAGTTCAGGGTGTGCCCCCGCGACGCCGCGACGCTCGACGACTCGGTCGACGACTCGCTGCGCGACGATCTCGTCGGCAAGACGCTCAACGAGACCTACACGGTCGTGCGCGTCGTCGGCGAGGGCGGCATGGGCCGCGTGTACGAGGCGCGCCACACGCGGATCGCGAGCAAGCGGTTCGCCATCAAGATGCTCCACCCGGAGTTCGCGCGGCAGCCGCAGGTGATCTCGCGCTTCCAGCGCGAGGCGGAGGCGGCGGCCGCGGTGCAGAGCCCGTACGTCGTCACCGTCTTCGACGTCCACCGCACCGCGGAGGGGCGGCCGTTCCTCGTCAACGAGTTCCTCGAAGGCAAGGAGCTCGCCGACTACCTCAACGAGGTCGGCAAGATGAAGATCGGGCCCGCCGTGCGCATCGTGCGGCAGATCTGCAAGGCGCTCGCCGCGGCGCACGCGAAGGGCGTCGTGCACCGCGACATGAAGCCGGAGAACGTCTTCCTCACCGGCGACCTCACGATGCCCACGGCCAAGGTGATCGACTTCGGCATCTCGAAGGTCGACGACGCGCCGGGCGCCGCGCTCACGCAGACCGGCATGATCATGGGCACGCCGTCGTACATGGCGCCGGAGCAGGCCCGCGGCGAGCGCGTCGATCACCGGGCGGACATCTACGCCGTCGGCGCGATCCTCTACTGCGCGCTCACCGGCAGCCGCCCGTTCGATCGCAACGACCCGACCGCGACGCTCACCGCGGTGCTCACCGAGGACCCGCCGCGCCCGCGCTCGCTCGAGCCGAGCATCCCCGAGACGCTGGAGATGATCATCCAGCGGGCCATGGCGAAGGAGCCTCACCACCGTTACCAGACGATGGAGGAGCTCGACGCGGAGCTCGCGCTCTACGACTCGGGCGAGCCCGAGCCGAGGGAGCCGACCTCTTCCGCCCTGCCCGGACCGCGCAAGTCGCTGCCGTCGGCGCCGCGCGCCGCGCCGACGATGCAGCTCCGCCAGGCGCAGCAGGTGAGCATGGCGAGGCCGCTCATCCTGCTGCTCTCGACGCTCGGCGTGTTCTGGGTCGCCGGCAGCCTGATCACGCTGGTGACCGCGATCATCCGCCTCTCGCGCGGCGGCGGGGTGACCGACAACCTGACGGGCCTCGAGGCGGTCCTGCTCGCGTCCGGGATCGGCTTCGCGCTGATCACCCCCGCGCTGATCGGCGCGCGCCACGTGCGCCGGAACGTGTGGAACAACAGCATGAAGGCCGTCGATCTGTCCGACAACCTGCGGCGGCCGATCGTCGTCGGGCTGTGCGCCTACGGCTTCGCGTCGCTGCTCGTGCGGGTCATCGAGGCCGTCGTCCTCCGGCGCGCGGCCGGCGTCGCGTGGCCCATGTGGGACGTGGTGCTGTTCGGGATCGGCGCTGTCGGCGCCGCCGGCGCGTACCTGCTGCTCCGCAGCGAGAGCCGCTAGGGCCGCGCCCGGCTAGCCGCGCCGCCCGCTAGCCGCGCCGCCCGTCCAGCCACGCCTGGAGCAAGAGCGCCGCCGCCGCCCCGTCGACGCGCTCCTTGCTCTTGCGCGCCGAGATGCCCCCGTCGCGCAGCCGCCGTGCCGCCTCGACCGTGGTCAGCCGCTCGTCGATGAGCTCCACCTCCACGCCGCTCGCGTCGGCCAGCGCCTGGGCGAAGGCGACCGCCCGCCGCGCGGCCGGCCCCTCGTCCCCGTTCATCTCGAGCGGCAGCCCGACAAGGAACCGCGTGAGGCCTTCGTCCCGGGCGAGCGCCGAAAGGGCCTCCAGCAGCGCCTTCCGGTTGCGCCCGTCGAGGTGCGGCCGCGGGTGAGCGTAGAGCCCGAGCTCGTCGGTCACGGCCACGCCGACGCGGGCCTTCCCAAGATCGATCGCCGCAGCGCGCGTCTTCGCCTTCGCCATACCTCTTGGGGAGAGCACATAGCCCTCGGACGGTGAGCCGGCGAGACCCAACGTACGAGGAAGCATCCGACCGGCTTGACCCGCTCGCCAGCACCGACCATAAGCGCCGCGCGATGGAACTGCGCGCGGTCCGGGGGATGAACGACATCCTCCCCGAAGAGGTGGAGCGCTGGCACAAGCTCGAGGGGGCCTTCCGCCTCCACGCGGAGCTCCACGGCTATGCCGAGGTGCGCACGCCGCTGCTCGAGCCGACGGAGCTCTTCCGCCACCAGATGGGGGAGACGACGGACGTGGTCGAGAAGGAGATGTACTCCTTCGAGCGCCACGGCGATCAGCTCACGGTGAGGCCCGAGGGCACCGCGGGCGCCGCGCGCGCGTACGTCGAGCACGCGGTCCACGCCAAGGAGCCGATCACCCGCTGGTACTACCTCGGGGCGATGTTCCGCGGCGAGCGGCCGGCGAAGGGGCGCTACCGCCAGTTCTACCAGGCCGGCTGCGAGCTCTTCGGCGATCCGGGGCCGCTCTGCGACGCCGAGACGATCGATCTCATCGCGGGCTTCCTGGAGCGCATCGGCGTCGGCGACTTCGTCGTCCACGTGAACTCGCTCGGCAGCGCCGGCACGCGCGAGCGCTACCGCGAGGCGCTGCTCGCCCACTACACGCCGCGCAAGGACAGGCTCAGCGAGGACTCGCAGCGCCGCCTCGAGAAGAACCCGCTGCGCATCCTGGACTCGAAGGATCCGCGCGACCACGAGGTGTCGCGCGACGCGCCGTCGATCCTCGATCTGCTCGACGACGCGGACCGGGCGCACTGGGACGGCGTGCTCCGCTGCCTCGACGTGCTCGGCGTGAACTACGTCGTCGACCCGTCGCTCGTGCGCGGGCTCGACTACTACACGCGCACGCTCTTCGAGGTGAAGGCGACCTCGGGCGATCTCGGGTCGCAGAGCACGCTCGGGGGCGGCGGCCGCTACGACAACATGATCGCGGGGCTCGGCGGGCCGAGCGTGCCGGCGATCGGCTTCGCGATGGGGATGGAGCGGCTGCTCACGCTGATGCCGGGCGACACGTCGCGCCGGAGGCCCGGCTGCTTCCTCGCCCCGCTCGGCCAGGTGGGCGCGGATCGGGCGCTCTTGCTCGCGAAGCAGCTCCGCGCGCTCGGCGTCTCGGTCGAGCTGGACGGGCGCGGCGGGCGGCTCAAGTCGATGCTCCGGCGCGCGGACGCCCTCGGCGCGCGGCTCTGCGTGATCCTGGGCGACGCGGAGATGGAGCGCGGCGTCCTCCAGATCAAGGACCTCGCGGCGCACGTGCAGGAGGAGATCCCGCTCGACGGCGCGGCGCGCGTGCTCGCGGATCGGGCCCTCGAATCTTCACCGGGCGGCGGCCAGCGGGGAGCGCGTTGACGTACGAGGCGATGGGAGAGCAGGGCTGCTCGCGGGGGGCGCGCGGCGCTCCGGTGAGCGAACCAGCGAGCGGCGCGCGGCCACGCGAGGCGAGGGGCCTCGCGCGGCGGCGGGGCTGGGGGTCGGCGCTCTCGCTCGCGGCCGCGCT
>NZ_JEMA01000787.1 GCF_001589285.1 Sorangium cellulosum
CCTCCGCCCCCCCGGCGTCGGGCTCGTCCTGCGCCGGCGCGGCCGCGGGCGTCACGAGCGCGGCCGCGAGCGCGGCGGCCGCCAGGAGCATCGCGGATCTGCGCGCGCTCACGGCGAGCCCTCCTCGCGGGGCTCCGGCCCTGGCTCGGGCTCCGGCTCCGGCTCCGGCTCGGGTTCCGGCTCGGGTTCCTCTTCTTCCACTTCCGGCTCCGGCTTCGCCTCGACCACGGTGATGGGCTCCGAGGTGCACTCCGGGCTCGCGAGCAGGCGGGGCGTCACCCGGAGCTCCGTCGTCCCCGGCGCGACGGCGATGCCCTGGATGATCGTCGCCTCGCTCTCCTCGCCGCGCAGGGTCACGGACGCCTCGCCGAGCGCGATCACCTGATCGTCGCCGACGGCGAGGTCGACGGGGACGGCGATGCGCACGCGCTCGGCATTGTAGGCGCTCACCTCGAACAGATCGCCCGGCGTCCCCGCGGTCACGACGCTCCGGAGGGCGCGCACGCGGAGCAGGCGCGGCTCGGGGTCGACGGTGAACGACGGGCTCGGCTCGATCACCTTCTGCCCCGAGCTCACGGCGAGCCTCACCTCGCCGCCGAGATCGCTGAAGCACACGGTGAACGGCGGGCTCTCCCCTGTCGGGCCGAGCAGCGCGCGCAGGCGCGTGGCCCGCTCGCGGCAGTCGGGGGTGAGCGAGAGGGCGGCCTCGCTGTGCAGCGACTCGATGATCACGGGGGCGTGCTCCACCACGCCCGGCGCGTTCTGGGGGGGCGACGCGCGGACGCGCGCCTCGCGCGCCCGGATCGCGCCCGGCCGCCAGGTGGCGCCGAGGTCGTCCGGGAGCGGGCCGAGCGTGCACGTGAGGGGCAGGTACGTCGCGAGCACCCGGTCGCTCTCGCCGAGGCCGCCCGCGATGAGCGCGAAGTTCGTGGCGTCCTCGGGCAAGCCGGCGGGGAGCACGGTGATCGGCAGCTCCTCGGTGCGGTCGGCCCAGGCCACGACGAGCCGCGCCTCGCCGGACCAGTCGCCCTCGGAGGCGGCGGCGAGCCGGGCGTAGCCCTGCGTGCCGGCCGTGCAGCGGAACGCGCCGTCCTTCACCCCGCACGAGGCCCCGTCGCCCTGCGTGTCGTCCGCCGGGTGGAGCGAGAGCGCCTCGCTCGGGACCACGCGGACCTCGACGTAGGCGCCGTAGGCCGGCTCGTTCGCCTCGGTGAGCTTGAGCGAGACCTCGGTGCGCCACGGGCTCTGGCGGGGGAGCACCGGCTTGCCCGCCGCGTCGAGCGTGTCGGCCGCGAACAGCGGCCCCGCGACGTCGGCGCGGAGGTCGACCTGCCCGCTCCCGGCGAGCGGGTAGCCGCGCTCGATGCAGGCGCCGGCCAGGAGGAGCGCGCCGCCGGCAGCCGCCGCGAGGAGCGGGGCGGGGGGGCGATGCGGCGCGTGGAGCGCGCGAGAGGCGTGGAGCGCGCGAGAGGCGTGGAGCGCGCGAGAGGCGTGGAGCGCGCGAGAGGCGTGGAGCGCGCGAGAGGCGTGGAGCTCGCCCGAGGCGCGGGGCCAGCGCGCGGCGGGGGGCATGGCCCGTCGAGGCGCGCTCACCTCTGGTAGATCTCGGTGTACTCGGTGCCGAGCGGGTGGCGGTGCCACGCGTAGGCGGTCTGCGGGAATCCGCTCTCGTCCGTGTAGTCGCACGGGCCGAGCTCCCACTCGGTGTGCCAGGCGCTCGCGCCGGTCGTGGGGTCGACGGACATGGAGTGGGCGGTCACGTCGATCTCCGGCTCGACGCCGTCGTGCACGAGGCGCGCGGCCTCGTCGACGTAGCGCTCGAGGACCGCGACGGGGACGCGCGCCACGCGCCTGCCGGGCATCGGGATGAGGAACACGTCGCTCTCGTCAACGGTGCTGGTCATGGACTCTTTCCTGGCGGGCAGCGGGGGACGGCCGCTGGGCGGCGGAGCGCCGCGCCGGCTCCACGGCCGCGCGCCGCGCCGGGGTGCGGGCTCTGGCTGATGCTCGGCGCTGTCCCTCCACGCTGCCTCGAGCATACCCGCATCGCGCGGCGCGCGGGAGCGCATCGCGCGGGAGCGCATCGCGCGGCGCGCGGCGCGCGGGAGCGCTGGGCGGCGCAGGTCGAGCGGCCCGCGTCGATCGGGTCGGCGAGCTCGCGAGGTCCCGTCGGAGAGCCCCCGCCAGACAGCCCGAAGCCGTCCCCGCGCCCTCGTTCGGGGCGGGCGGGATGCCGTCAACCCATCCGGGCGAGGTGGCGCGTCCACGCCGAGACGCTGGCGCCCGTCTCTCGGGGGACGCGCCTCCACGAAAA
>NZ_JEMA01000788.1 GCF_001589285.1 Sorangium cellulosum
CAACCCAGTTTTCAAGGACCGAGGAGGAGAGATCTACCCGCTTCCGCGGGTCAGTTCGCCTCGACAATCTGCAATCCGTACCGCTCTTCGGAGGAGCCGGCTCGCGGGGGCACCACCCTCTCGGGTCGCGCCGTCGCGTCGTTCTCCTCTGTTGAAGACCGGCTTCGCACGGCCCAGAGAGGCACAAGCTCTCGCTTGCCGACTCTCCGGCTCCGCCGATTCGGGGCGGGCTTTCTAACGGCCCGTCTCGAATGTGTCAACCTTTTCTTTCGAGAAGGCTGACCGTCCACCAGGCGCTCCAACATCGCCCTGGTGAGGGAACCCGTGCGGTCCAGAGTTGCAGCGCCTCCGCTGCCGGCTCTCCGGCTCCGCCGATTCGGGGCCGGGCGTTTTAACGACCCGTTCCGACTCTGTCAACCTTTTCTTTCGAGGAGGTTGACCGTCCACCCGGACCTCCTGATGAGGTCGCTGGTGGGGTGCCCGGGCGGCCCAGAGTCGCAGCGTTTTCGCTGCCGAGCTCTCCGGTCCGCCGATTCGCGACGAGTCGTTTATCGGCTTGTCGCGATGCTGTCAACCGCCTCGTTCGAGGACGGTCGACCGAACGGTCCAGAGTCACAGCATGCGCTGTTCGCTCTCCGGTTCCGCCGATTCGCGACCAGGAAGCTACCGATGTTCCGCGCCTGTGTCAACCCGGCGCCCGGGAGGGATCCCGCCCGGGAGGTCTCGTCCCGGGGGCCTGCGGTCACGGTTGCGTCCGGCGCGTCATCTCGCGGCGCGGCGCGGCACAGCGGCCCGTTGCGGACGCTGACCGGGACGGCGCCGAACCGCACGTCGGGCACGGGCCGCCGGGACGTCTGGAACACCGGAGCAGCGGACACCGCGGCCTCCTTCACACGGGCCCTGAACGGGGACCGCAGAGGCCCGCCGCCCTGAACAGGCCGGCACCGGGTGGCCGTTCTCTTCGTCTCCACGGCGCAGAGGCGGATCTCCCCGACAGACGAGCTCGACGGGGTGGCCGCGCCCGCCAGAGGACGTGATCCCGAGCGCGAGCTCCTCCATCGAGCTCCGTCGACAGACAACCGCCGCGCGACGTGGGCGGACCGAAGCGCGTGAACACACGCCTGGACGTCTGGAGCGCACGCGCGTGGGCCCAAAGGAGAACGCAAAGGAGGAACGAGACCATCACCGCAGCACGGCCGCATGCGCGTGCATCGATTGCGCGACGCATCCACATCTCCGCTGGCCCGACCTCTGCAGACATCGGCGACGCGGGTGGTACTGGGTAGGCGTGTCGGGGGGGGAGAAGCAGCCATGACATTGCGCATCGGGGTGGTGGCGGTCAGCTCAGCGGTTATCGCGCTGGGCTGCATGGGTCTAGACCAGCAGGAGCACGAGCGGGAGCACGAGAGCGCGGCCGCGCTCCAGGGGAGCGCGAGGCCGGGAGAGGCGCGCTTCATCGAGGGGGGAACGATACCGTACGTGCTCGGGTTCTCGCCGGAGGCAGGCCAGCGCCTCGGCGGCTCACACACGCTCCTCATCCCGCTGACAGGGACGCGCGAGCCGATGGACGCCGCGAACCTCCCGACGAGCCTGCACCCGGAGCTGCGGGGCTCCTACGCCGCGCTGAACTCGAGCCTTCTGCAAGGCCAGGCCTCGGGCCCCTTCGCCTCGCAGTGGTGGCCTCACAGCAGGAACGGCATCGCGGACCGGTGGAACTCCCTCGTGAAGGACTACGGCGATCTGACCTCCGATCCGGACAACCTCTCTCCGGCGGAGAAATACGATCTCCTGTTCTACGCGGGACAGGCGCGGTCGATCGAGCCGGCCGCGGACGTGGCCACCGGCGAGCGGAGCCGGCGGGAGGGGCCGGGCGCTCCCCGGGCCACGCAGGTGGCGGGGCCGACGACGTACTGGGAGCTGCGGCACCACGGCCTGTATCAGGGCGTCACCCCGGAGTACTGGTGGGGCCATTGCAACGGCTGGGCGGCCTACGTGGTGGCCGAGGGCGGCAGCCCGCCGCGGCGCGATGTCCGCGTGCGGCGCTCCGGCGACACGATCGTCGAGTGCGCGTCGGTCGAGACGGGGTGCGTCCTGTTCCGCATGGCGGACATCGAGGCGCTCATGACCGAGCTGTACCACCACGACGCCGCCACCTTCTCGGGGCGCCGCTGCGAGGCGCGGGAGGATCGCGTGCTGCGCGACCACTACGGCAGGCCTGTCGATCCGGCGTGCCGCGACCTGAACCCCGGGACGATGCACGTGGCGATGACCGGCCTCCTCGGCCTTGGCGCGAGCTCGCTCAGCGCCGCGTCGAGCGGGCGCGCGCGGCGCTCGTTCGTCGTCGACTACACGTGGCACCGCGAGGTGTGGAGCTACCCTGTCACGTCGTTCACCATCGACACGATCGCCGAGGTGAGCGCGCAGGAGGCAGCGCGGCTCGTCTGTAACGGCGGGTTCCAGGGGGCAGACTGCTATAATTACCGGTTCAACCCGAGCGCGCGGCGCTTCGTGCGCGTGGCGGCGCGCTACGGGATGATCTCGGACGAGGTGAGCACCGCGGCGCTGCTCCAGCCGGCCGCCCTGCGCAACGTGCCGATCGTCTCCTCGGAGCTCCACTACGTGCTCGAGCTCGACGACAGGCTGACGGTGCTCGGCGGCGAGTGGATCAAGAACCCCGCGCTGGCGAACGGCGTGAACGGAAAGCAGATGCACCCGGACTACTTCTGGATACCCGTGAGGGCCCAGGGCGCGGGGGAGGACGGCGACGATCTGGGCGGGTCCGGGGACAACCCGTATGTCGCGTACTCGCGCGTGAGGGCGCTGCTCGACCTCTCGCGCAGATAGTGACGGGGACGGCCGCCGCTCCGCCAGCGCGTCCGGCGAGCTGCGATGTCGCCGCCGCGCTCAGTTCGCGCGCGGCCCCAGCGCCTCGACGGCCGGTCCTGCCGGCGCCGGGTCCCCTGCCCCGGGCTCCGGGTCCAGCGGCACCACGCCGCGGTCGGGCTCCCCCAGCACGCAGGTCTCCTTCCCCTCGACGATCGCGCAGCGGCGGTCCGCCGGGCACTTCCCCCCGCACGGCAGCCGCACGCACAGGCCCGTCTCGGGATCACACGCCGTCCCGCTCAGGCAGGACGCGTAACAGATGTCGTACGCCTCGCGCTGCGCCACGGCCGCCCCGGCCGCAGCAGCGAGGGTCGCCGCGGCGCCCGCGTAGTCGTTGCTACCCCCCGACGACGACCGCACCTCGCCAGGCGCCAGCAGGAACTCCGGTGGCGCGCGCCTCGATGTCAAGCAGCCGGACAGGACTACAGTCAGGCAGCAGGAAATCAAAAGGACGGTAATTCGCATGCGACCGAGATCCTGCATACACATCGAAACGATTCGTTGACAAGACAGGAGCAGACTCCTGATAGCATCGCGTCATGCAGGGGGGAGACAACGTGGGTGCACCTGTGTATCTGGCGCCGTTTCCGGCGCCGCTCCGCTGGGAGGTTCCGCCCAGGAGCTGGAGCGTGGGCAAGGCGGCGAGCCTGACCGTCACGGCGGGCGGCGAGACCGACCTGTTCCTCGATCCGGAGCGCGCGGCCGGCGCCCTGAACGCGCCGCGCCTGCTCGGGACGCCGCACGGGGACTTCCTCGCCAGCGCGCGCGTCGCCGTGGGCTTCGCGTCGGCGCGCGACGCCGGCGCGCTGCTGCTCTGGGCGCACGAGCGCTCGTGGGCGAAGCTCTGCTTCGAGCTGTCGCCGGAGCGCGAGCCGACGGTCGTCTCGGTGGTGACGCGCGGCCTGTCGGAGAGCCGCAGGTCGTTCGCCGTCCACAAGGACCACGTGTGGCTGCGCGCCTCGCGGCTCGGGCGCGCGTGCGCGTTCCACGCCTCCACCGACGGGTCGACGTGGCAGCTCGTCCGCAGCTTCTCGCTCGGCATCGCCAGGGACCTCTCGGTCGGCTTCTCGGCGCAGTCGCCGGCGGGCGACGGCTGCACCGCCGTCTTCGACGACATCCGCTTCACGCCGCGCCGGCTCGGCGATCTCCGCAGCGGGCACGCCGCGGGCGACGACGCGCTGGCGCGCGTCGGTCAGATGCCGCCGTTGATCGGGATGACCTTGCCGCTCACGTACGTGTTGTGAAGGGCGAGCCAGGCGATCGCGCGCGCGGCCTCGTCCGGCGTGCCGAGGCGCCGCAGGGCCGAGAACGCGAGGAAATCGGCGCGGAGCTCCGCGTCGAGCCGCGTCGATAGCCCGGCGTCGAGCAGGCCCAGCGCGACCATGTTGACCCGGACCTGCCGCGGGCCGAGCTCCTTCGCGAGCGCCATGGCCGTGGCCGCGATCATCCCCTGGCTCGCCGCGAAGGCGACAGGGATCGGCAGCGACTGCGCGCGATCGAGCCCGCCCACGAGGACGATCTCGCCGCCGCCGCCCCGCGCCATGAGCGCGCCGACGTCGCGCGCGACGAGGAAGGCGGCGCGGGCGTTCACCGCGTAGGCCCGGTCCCACGCCTCGTCCGACAGATCGAGCGCCGGCGTGGGATCGAGGGTCCCGGCGCAGTGGATCGCCGCGCCGGGCGCGGGCTCGTCCGCGCCCAGCCGGGCGACGAAGGCGCGGAGCGCGGCGGCGTCGGTGAGGTCGAGCCGGACGGCGCGGAAGCCGAGCTCGCGCGAGAGCGCGGCCGCGCGGTCCTCGCCCCGGAAGAACGTGAACGTGGCGCTCGCCCCCCGCGAGGCGAGCGCGCGCAGCACAGCGGCGCCGACGGCGCCCGTGCCCCCGAAGACGACGGCGTGCTTCATGTCAGGCCCTCCACGTACGCGAGCGCCTCGGCCGCGGCGTCGACGAACGCGTCGAGCGTCGCGCGCGGGATGTCGAACCGTGGCTGGAGCCGGAAGATCGTCCAGTCGTGGCCGCACGTGAAGCAGAAGAAGCCGCGGCGGTAGAGGCGGTGGCACACGAGCGGCGACACGACCGACATGTGCGCGAGATCGGGGAAGCCGAAGTGCTCGAAGGAGAGCCAGGGGTGGTCCGGCGTCTCGAGCTGCACGCCGAGCATGAGGCCCGCGCCGCGCACCTCCTTGAACAGCCGGTTCGGCCGGAGGGCCGACTCGAGGCGCTCACGGAGGTACGCGCCCGTGTCGCGGATGGTCGCGACGAGCTCGTCCGTGAGGAGGTCGAGCGTGGCGAGCCCCGCGACGGCGGAGAGCGCGTTGTAGCCCATGGTGTTGTTGTGGCTCTCGCCCGCGGCGAACTCCTTGCCGTAGGCGCGCACGAAGATCTCGCGCCGCGTGAGCATCGCCGAGAGCGGCAGGAGACCGCCGCCGAGCTGCTTCGCGAGGAGGACAACGTCGGGCCGGCGCGGCCAGCGCTCGGTCGCGAGGAAGCCGCGCCCGGTGCGGCCGAGGCCCGTCTGCACCTCGTCGGCGATGAGCAGCGCGCCGTGCTTGGCGGTGAGGTCGCAGAGCGCCTCGACGAACGGCGGCGGCAGCTCGCGCACGCCGCCCTCGCCCTGGATGGGCTCCACGAGCACGGCGGCCACGTCGCCGCCGGCGAGCACGCGGGCGAGCGCGTCGACGTCGCCGAACGGGATCGAGGTGGCGCCTTGCAGGAGGGGCACGAACGGGTCGCGCAGGTAGCCGGCGCCCATGAACGAGACGCTGCCGTAGGAGCAGCCGTGGTAGGCGCCGGTCAGGCCGACGAGGACGGGCTTCCGGGTGAGGGCGCGGGCGAGCTTGAGCGAGGCCTCGACGGCGTCGCTGCCCGTGCACCCGAAGAAGACGTTGTCGTAGTGGCCCGCGCGCTCGCAGAGGCGGCGCGCGAGGCGGCCGGCGAACGGGTTGACGCGCGACGGGTACCAGGAGGGCGCGTCCGAGTCGAGGAAGGCGCGCAGGGCGCTGGCGACCGCCGGGTTGCGGTGGCCGAACGCCTGGGTGCCGTGGAAGTCCTCGATCGCGAGCCCCTCGCTGTCGACGAGGAGGCCGCCCTCGGCGCGCACGACCCGGATCGGCTCCCGGGCGAGCCTCGCCCGCTGCGCGATGAGCGGGTTCACGAAGGCGCGGTAGTCGTCGAAGCCGTCGCGCAGGATGTCCTCGTGCGAGTCCATGTCAGAGCCCTCCGTCGGCGACGAGCTTGGCGGCGCTCATGAAGGCGGCCTCGTCGGAGCACAGGAACACAGCGAGCTCGGCGATCTCGTCGACGCGGCCGAGGCGCCCGAGGCCGGTGTGCGCGACGTACTCGTCCTGGCGGTGCTGCGGGAGCCCCTGCGCCATGCCCTCCTCGAGGAGGCCGGGGCCGAGGAGGTTCACGCGCACGCCGTGCCGGCCGACCTCGCGCGCGAGCGCCTCGGTGAGGCCGCGCAGGGCCGACTTCGAGGCGGCGTAGTGGACGGGCGCCTCGATGACGCGCTCCGAGGCGAAGTTGCCGATGTTCAGGATGACGCCGCGCTTCTCGCGGATCATGTGGCGCAGGGCGGCGCGGCTCATGAGGTAGGCGCCCTTCACGTTGACGTCCATCACGAGATCCCAGTCCTCCTCCTCGAGGAGCGAGATGGGCAGGACCTGGGTGATGCCGGCGTTGTTGACGAGCACGTCGAGCCCGCCCCAGGCGCGGTGCAGCGCGGCGAGGGTGTCCTTCACGTGGGCGGCGTCGGCCACGGACCCCTTGAAGACGAGCGGCGCGGCGCCGGCGGCGGCGAGCTGCCTCGTGGCCTCGGCGGCGTCCGCGTCGTCGGTCGCGTAGGTGAAGGCGACGCGCGCGCCGTGCCTGGCGAACGCGAGGGCGATCGCGCGGCCGAGGCCGCGGGAGCCGCCCGTGACGAGGCAGCGCTTGCCGTCGAGGAGGCGCGCGGCGGCGCTCACGGGGCCTCCCGGCGGGGCGGCGGCGAGAGGAGCGGGAGGGCGCGCCTCCCGCCGGATCGATCCGACCACGTCCTCGGCACGCTCATGAACCTCGGCTCCTTCTCCCTGTAGAGCACGTTGTAGTTGCAGACGGGCACCGTCTTGCCGTCGGCGTAGCAGTTGCTGTCGCAGCACTGGGCGGCGCGCTCGACGTCGAACGTCTCCTCGTCCATGTGCGAGTGGACGTAGACCGCCTTGACCGCGCGCTCGCTGACGCGCAGGGCCTCTTCCCTGCGGAGCGGCTTCTTCGCCGGGAACAGCGCGCGCAGGAGGCCGTTCAGGAGGCCGAGGGCGCGGTCGTCGTCGCCGCGCGACCAGAGCGCGTCGATCGCGTCCTGCATGGCGCGCTCGAGGCGGGCGCTCGGCTCGAGGTAGAGGTGGTCGCCGAGGCAGGCGTAGAGCGCCTCGCGGCTCATGAACCGGGTGAACGGGATGGGCGGGCCGCCGGCCGGATCCAGGAGCAGGTAGGCGATCTGGTAGCAGAGCGGGTGCGCGCACGGCGACGGGACGAAGTCGCCGGGCGTCAGGAGGCCGCCGGTCGTCTCGGCGATGCGCTCGAGGACCTCCAGGGTCGAGATGCGCCCGCTGCGGTCGAAGGCGGCGCCGCTCTGGCCGGTGAAGGTCATCGTGTGGACCTCGAGGTGGCGGACGCAGCCGAGCCGGAGGCCGAGCTCGACGATGCGGCCGATCTCGTGGTCGTTGAGGCCGCGGGTCATGACCGGAATGAGGGTCGTGTCGACGCCGGCGGCGTCGAGCCGCTCGAGGCAGGCGAGCTTCTTGTCGACGCTCCTGACGCCGTTCAGGGCCCTGTCGGTGGCGTCGTCGAACGTGTCGAACGAGAGCGCGACGCGGGCGCCGAGCTCGGCGAGGCGCCGGAGCAGCGCGTCGTTCCTGAGCAGGCCGAAGCCGTGGCTGCAGATGCTGACGCGGTGGATGCCGGCGTCCTTGCACATGGCGACGAGCTCGGGCAGCTCGGGGTGGAGCGTGGGCTCGCCGCCGGTGAGGTTGATGAGGTCGAGATCGCCGCCGGCGCCGGAGACGAGGTGGCGGAGCACGTCCCCGAACTCGGCCTTGCTCATGAAGAACGCGCCGTCGTTCCTGTTGTGCACGTAGCACATGGGGCAATCGAGGTCGCAGGCGCTTGTGATCGTGACGACCGGCATGCGGACCCGCTGGGTGTGGCCCTCGCACGGGCCGCAATCGAACGGGCAGCCGTGCTCGATCGGGCGCCGCGGCGCCGTGGGCGGCGCGGGGGCGGGCGCGACGGCGCGCGTCGCCTCGTACCAGGCGGCGCTCGTCGAGAGCCGGACCTCGTGGGGGCCGTGGGCCGGGCACGCCTTGCGCATCCAGACCTCGCCGGAGGGCGCCGCGACGACGCGGGCGGGGACGGCGATCTTGCAGGCCGGACAGAGGCTCGTTGTCTCGTGGATCAGCCGGTCGGTCGCCATCGGCGACGAGGGTATCAGGGTGAGGGGCAGGAAAGGCTCCCAAGCGAAGGTCCTCGAGCGCTCGCCCCCGCGACCCTGTCGCGCAGCCAGCGATGCGCCGGATCGTTGTGCGGGCCCATCGGCCTCGGGTTCGCGGGGCGCCGCCCCGAGCACGTGCGGCGGGTCGTCCTCGGGAGCACGTGGGCGTGGCCGACGAGCACGGACACGCCCCGCGGCAAGTTCTCGCTGATCGTCGGCGGCCCCGTCGGCGAGTTCGCGCAGGTGAACTTCAACGCGTTCGCCGCGCTCGGGATCGAGAACGGCATCGTCCGGGAGCTGCCCGCCGACGTCGCCGATGTCTACGTCCGGCCGTTTCGACCGGTCGACCGCCGCGGCATCGCGGCCTTCTATCCGGGGCAGATCACCGCCGCGACCGACTACTTCGAGGAGGTCGAGGCGGGCCTTCCCCGGCTCGCGGACAGGAAAGCGCTCCTCTTCTGGGCTCTCAAGGACGTGGGGTTTCCCGACAGCGACACCGCCCGCTTCGAGGCGGCTTTCCCGGACCACAGGACGATCGAGCTCCCCGACGCGGACCACTTCTTCTTCGAGGACGCCGCGGAGGTCATGATCCCGGCGATCCGCGCGTTCATCGCGTCGTCCCCGATCGCATCGGCGACCGCTCCCGGCGGCCGAGATCGATGACGAGAGGACTGCTCTTACCTCCGTCGTAATCCGCCAGGATCCGAGAGCACCGCCGGACGTCTCGTCCGGTCCGACCTGGTAAGCTCTCGCGCATGCCCCGCGCGCCGGACGAGGTCGTCGCCGTCGAGTCGCTCACCAAGACCTTCGGCGACGTCGCGGCGCTCTCGGACGTGAGCTTCCGCGTCGAGGGCCCCGGCCTCGTCGGCATCCTCGGCCCGAACGGCGCCGGCAAGACGACGCTGCTCGACATCCTGGAGGGCCTCAGCGAGCCGACGCGCGGCGCGGTCCGCCTCTTCGGCGCGCCCATACCGCCCTACCCGCGGCGGCGGGTCGGCGTCGTCATGCAGAAGGAGGTGCAGCTCGATCGCTGCACGACGCGGGAATACGCCGGCCTCTTCGCCGCGATCTACGGGATCCGCGACGGCGCGGCGCGCATCCTCGATCGGGCGCGCCTCGCCGCGCGCGCGGCTGTGCCGATGGCGCGCCTGTCGGGCGGCGAGGCGGCGCGCCTCTTCATCGCCGCCGCGCTGGTGCACGAGCCCGACCTGCTCTTCCTCGACGAGCCGACCGCGCCGCTCGATCCGGCGAGCAAGCAGGAGGTCGGCGAGCTGCTGCGCGGCGTGGCCCGTGAGCGGACGGTCCTCATGACGACGCACGACCTGCGCGAGGCGGACGCGCTCTGCGACCGCCTCCTCTTCCTGGTCGGCGGCAAGCTCCGGGCGAGCGGCGCGCGGGACGAGCTCGTGGCCGCGGTGCCCGAGGGCCGCCGGACCGGGCTCGGGGTCGAGGACGCGTTCTTCCACTTCTGCGCCGTCCGGATGCGCGACGGCGAGGCGCGCGAGGCGCCATGAGCGCGTTCTGGGCCTTCGCGCGCCTCCGGCTGCTCGACGTGCTGCGGAGCGCGAGCTCGGCCAGCTTCGTGCTGCTGTTCCCGGTCGCGCTCCTCGTTGTCACGGGCCTCGTGTTCATGAACGGCCACCCGTTCGAGGAGCGGACGATCGCTGTCGTCCCCGCGCGCGGCGCCCACGACGACGCCGCGCGCCCCCTCGCGGCATTCGACCCCGAGCTCGCCAGCGACGTGCGGCTCCTCCGCGTGCGCAGCGAGGCCGAGGGGCTGGCGCACCTCCACGCGCGGACAGCGAGCGCCGTCCTCGTGGTCCCCGGCGACGGCGCGCCCGGCCGCGTGCTCGTCGGCCCCCGCGACAGGATCTTCGGGCGGGGGATCGCCGCGTCGCCCGGCGTGAAGGCCGAGCTCGCCGTGGTCGAGGTCCCGCGCTGGGGGTACGTCCACTATCTCTTCCCGGGGATCCTCACGTTCAGCGTCATGCTCGCCGGCCTGTTCGCGACCGGCTACACGATGGTGCTCTACCGGCAGAACCGCTTCCTGAAGAAGCTCGCGACGACGCCGATGCCGAAGGCGGTCTTCGTCGGGGCGCAGATCGCGGCGCGCTCCGTCCTCGTCCTCGGGCAGATCGCCCTCGTCGCCGCGGCCGGCGCGCTGCTCTTCGGCGTGCCGTTCACCGCGGCCTCGGCGTCCTGGGTGGCGCTGGTCTCGCTGCTCGGCCTGCTCGCGTTCATGGGCGCGGGCTTCGTGCTCGCCTGCGTCATCACGACCGAGGACCTGGTTGTCGACATCATCAGCGCGGTGAACCTGCCGATCGTCTTCCTGTCGGAGATCTTCTTCCCGCTCTCGTCGCTCCCCCGCCCCCTCGCCGCCCTCGGCGCCCTGCTGCCGAGCACGCAGATGGTGCGGCTCATCCGCGAGACATTGCTCTTCGGCGTCACCGATCCCGGCCAGCTCGCCGGCGGCCTCGCCGTCCTCGCCGGCTGGACTGTCGCGACGTTCGCGCTGAGCCTCCGGCTCTTCCGGTGGCACCGCTGAAGGCGCCCTTCGCCCCGTGACAGCTTCACCCCTCACGAACGCCGCGGTTGCGGCCTGCTGCGCGGACGTCGCCGGCCCGTGAACGGCTCCGCGGACGCGCGCATCACAGGACCCATGCGGAAAAATACAGCTCGATGGGTTCCCTTCGACACGGTGGTCGCATCGCACGGACGGCGGCGGTGGGCGGCGCTCCTGCTCGGCGTGGCGGCCGGGTGTACGCCGAACAATGACGGCGACGGGGGCGTCGGCGGCTCCGGCGGCGACGGCGGCGACACCAGCGTCAGCAGCTCAGGCGATGTCGGGTCGGGCGGCGACGGCGGAACAGGCGGCGACGGCGGCGACACCAGCGTCAGCAGCTCAGGCGACGGTGGATCAGGCGGCGACGGCGGATCAGGCGGCGACGGCGGATCAGGCGGCGACGGCGGATCAGGCGGCGGCGGGGCCATCTGTATTCCTGGCGCCCAGGTCGCCTGCCCGTACTCGGGCCCGCCGGACACGCAGGGCGTCGGACGCTGCGCGGCCGGACTGCGGACGTGCAACGAGTCCGGGACCAGTTACGGCCCCTGCGAGGGCGAGGTGCTGCCGGCGCCCGAGGACTGCTCGGTGGCAGACGACGAGGACTGCGATGGAGTGGCGGACGGAGATGACGCCGACTGCGTCTGCGTCCCAGGAACCGAGGTGCTCTGCTACTCCGGCGGCCTCGATACGCTCGGCGTCGGCGCGTGCAAGGCCGGCAAGGCGCAGTGCAGGGAGGACGGCAGCGGCTTTGGCCCCTGCGTCGGCGAGGTGCTGCCAGGCCCGGAGACGTGCGCCACGCCGGTCGACGACGACTGCGACGGCCAGGCGAACGAGGAGGGCGATGGCTGCGCCTGCCTCCCTGGCGAGGTCATCCCTTGCTACTCAGGGCCTCCCGGCACCGAGGGCACCGGCCGCTGTGCCGGCGGCACCGCGCGCTGCGACGCGCAGGGCACGGGATTCGGACCGTGCGAGGGCGAGGTGCTGCCCGCGCCGGAGACGTGCCTCACCCCGATCGACGACGACTGCGACGGCCAGGTGAACGAGGAAGGCGAGAGCTGCGTCTGCCCGCCCAACCAGCGCGTCTCGTGTTACTCCGGCCCGCCGAGCAAAGAGAACGTCGGGGCGTGCACGCCTGGCACGGCGCTCTGCGACGCGCAGGGCACGAGCCTCGGGCCGTGCGAGGGCGATGTGCTCCCGCAGCCGGAGTCGTGCGCGACCCCGGTCGACGACGACTGCGACGGTGAGGTGAACGAGAACGGCAGCGACTGCGCTCCCCGGATCATCGCGCACTGGGTCAAGCAGCTCTCCGGCGCCTCGATCACCGCTGTCGCCGTGGACGCCTTCGAGAACACGATCGTCGCCGGCTCGTTCACGAGCCCCGTGGACCTCGGCGCCGGCCCCCTCCTGCCCCGGACCGCAGGCACCGAGGCGTTCGTCGCGAAGTTCGATCCGAGCGGACATGTCCTCTTCGCGAACACGTTCGAGGGCGAAGACCACGCGGCCATCGATATCGCCACGGACGCGTCGGGGAACATCGCGCTGCTCGGGACCGTCCTCAATCTCGATCATCTCGACGACTTCTCGTACTACGAGCTCTATCACCGCGTCGCGAAGCTCGATCCGTCAGGCGGTCTCCTCTGGCACCGCGATTACGTTGCGATCCTCGAGGCCGGGAGGGCGGTGGCGATGAACGCCGCAGGGGACGTGTTCCTGGCGGGCGTGACCGAGCAATCTCCCGGCCATGGCTTCGTCCGCAAGCTCGAAGGCGCGACAGGGGCCCTCGCATGGCAGAGGAGGCTCGGCGACGACGACGACTTCGAGCTCCTCGGCGACATCACCACGCGTGAAAACGGCGATATCGTGACCGTCGGGAGCGTGAGCGCCACTCAGCTCGTCGCCGGGGAGCTGGTCCACAGGGCCTGCGGGGAGCTGATCACGCTGAGCCCCGCCGGCGAGGTGCTCGACCGGACCTGCATCGGCGACCGAGCGGAGACCTGGCAGCTCGCCATGGACGCGTCGGGGAACACCGTGCTCGGCAGCGCCGACTCACCCGGCGCGCGCCGCGTGAGCAGGTTCGACGGCGCAGCGGCCTCCCTCTGGAGCCGGGGGTTCGTCTCGGTGCAGGAGCTGCGGCTGGGCGTCGACGGGCCCGGGAACGTCGTCCTCGCGGGCTCGTTCACCGGCACCGGCACGCTCGGCCTCGGCGCCGACACGCTCACGAGCGCCGGCGGCGAGGACGTCTACCTGGCCAGGCTGGACCCCGACGGCAACGCCGTCTTCGTCGAGACCTACGGCGACGCGGGCGACCAGCGCGTGAGGCACCTCGCCGTATCCGCGGAAGGCAGCGTGGTGATCGCCGGCACCTTCGCAGGCACGATCACCCTCGGCGAGAGCCCGCTCGTCGCCGCGACAGCGCAGGACACCTTCCTCGCCAGGGTGGGTTTCTGATGCACACCTGAGCATCCCCCCACCTGGGTTGCCAGGCGACTCGATGTCAGCGATCGGGTCGCGCGACCTGGACACCGCGGCTTCCCGCACGTTTCCCGCGCTGTGTGAGCGCGAACCGCGGCACACGGTTTGCAGATTTGCAGCATCAACGGATGACGACCATGCGCCGCCCGACACCGGCGGATCGCGGGCCCTCCGCTGTCGCTGAGCTTTCAACAACAAGGAGCGTTGAACGAGATGAGATCCATGAGACAACCCTGCTTGCTGGCAGGACTCGTGTTCGGTCTGGGGTGCGGCCCGTCGTCGATCATCGACGACGGACCCCGGCCGCCACGGTGCGTCCCCGGTCACACGGTGAGCTGTGCTTGCGCGGACGGGCGCACCGGCGCGCAGGTCTGCGGGGACGACGGGGCGTTCGAGGCATGCCAGTGCCTGCACGGGACGTCCGGGAGCAGCGGAGCAGGCACCGCGAGCGCGGGAAGCGGCGCGACCACCGGCGGCGGCGCGACCACCGGCAGCGGCGCAGGTACCGGCGGCGGCGGGGTCGGCGGCGGCGACGAGACGCGGCTCAGCACCGGAGCCTCGGTGCTCATCGACGCCTTCGTGGCCGAGGCGGGCATCATCATCGTGCTGGCCGACGCCGTCCTTCTGGTCGACCGCGCGGGCGAGGAGCTCGCGCGCGTCGACTCGGCCCGCGAGATCACCGCGGCGGCGTTCGACGGCGAGATCCTCGTCGTCGCGGACAGGGCCCGATTCGCGAGCTACGATCTCGCGCTGGCGAAGATCACCGAGGGCGACCTCGCCGAGGAGTGCGCGTCGGCCGTGCTCGTCAGCGATCACCGCTTCGTCTGCGGCCCGACCAACGACTGGGATCGCATCTTCACCGCGTACGACGCGCGGACAGGGGCGTTCGTGGCCTCCTCCGACACGTACACGTACAACGGCATCCCCATGCGCCGCATCCCGGGGACCGACGACTTCGTGACCGTCACTGTCGACTCCTCGCCCTCGGATTTCCACCTGTACTCCGTGCTCGACACGGGCGAGGTCCAGTACGTGAACGAGTCGCCCTATCACGGAGACTTCTCCGTCACGGACGTCTATGCCTTCAACGGCAGCCCGCCCACCCACCTCGTGACGCACGAGGGCCTCATGCTCCGCATCTACGGGCCTCGGTGCAGCGCCGCAGAGAGCAGCTTCGACGCCGAGTGCTTCGTCCGCGACGGCGCCCTGGGGACGCTCCTCGGCGCCCAGCGCTTCGTCGGCATGGACAACGACGCCGAGGGCAAGCTGTACGGGCTCGTGAGCGTGTCCGGGAATCTCTACTTCGATCCTCCGTGCGAGGCCGGCTGCCTCGTCCAGCGGGTCGATATCGCCTCTCGGACTGTCGAGTCCCAGCGGATGCACTCCCTCGACATGGGCGCCGCCGTCGTGGTCCGCCACGACCCTGTCTCGAGCGCTCTCCTCGTCGGCTATCGCCTCCCGGGCGACTACTACTTCCCGGGCGATCCCTATCCGGGCTTCGCCGTCTCGCTGCTCGACTACGAGTGAGCCCGGCGCCGCCGGCGCGAGGCCGCCGCCTCGCCCGGCCCGGCGCGGGCGCTGGAGCGCCGCGCGCCGTGGGGGCGGGGGCGCCAGGAATCTTGCGTCGCGGACCGGNCCGCGCGCCGTGGGGGCGGGGGCGCCAGGAATCTTGCGTCGCGGACCGGACGTCCCGATCCTTGTCAGGACGCCGAGGGGCCGCAGGCGGCACATCGAGAGAGGCACATCACCATGAGCAGAGAGCTGCGCGCGCGCATCATGCAGATCGTGGGAACCGGCATGTTCACGGGCCTTTCGCTGGCGTTCGGCTGCCACGACGGCGCCGACGGCGCGGGGGGGACCGGCGGCGCCGGTGGGGCGACGGGCACCGGCGATGCGACGGGCACCGGGGGCGCGGCAGGCACCGGAGGCGCGGCAGGCACCGGCGGGGCCGGCGGTCAGGGCACCGCCGGGGAGACGAGGTGCTTCTCGCTGGAAGAGGTCCGGGCCAGCGCCGGCACTGCCGGCGGCGCGGGCGGCGCCGGCGG